>JAIDTL010000013.1 GCA_029060725.1 Muribaculaceae bacterium
TCTTAATGTTTTATATCAGTATTACAACGAATTGAATTATTATTAGGTCCCTTCATAAAATTATATAAGAGTGTACCAATTTCTACGAGTTGATATTCTGATGAAATTTGTTTCTTGTTTTTGTAGAATTGATAGTCCCAGCGTGTTATATCTTTATAATTTATAGTTCTAAATCCTTGTTTATCCTCAATTTTAGAAATTGAGAGTCCAAGTTTAGTTTTCAGATAGCAATTAATTGATATCAGAGTATTTCTATATTGAATATCATTATACTTTACTACAGCGAGTTTTCTATTATATATATCTATAAGTCTATTCTGCTCTTCCAACGAAGGAAGAGGAATCTGTTGTTGTAAAAACTTTTGTATATTAATACGCCGTCGGTTAGTAGTCCCACTGCTGCATGATTGTGCAAAATTCATAAATAACTTTGTGGTGATTATCAGCAGAAGAAAATGAGGATTAATTATTTGGGTGTTTACATCAAAGAGTGGGAAATCATGTGTTACAATAGCGCCATCAAGTTCTTCACTTATTATACCCATTGCACCGTTACGAGCATCGATTTTGGACAATATAAATTGACCTCGATGAGCCAACCATTGTTGCTTCGTACCAATATCACGACCATACTTTAAGCACCTAAGACTTACTCCTCCCCCTCGGATCTTCACGGTTAGTTGTTTATATTCAACATCATTTTTAATTTCTATTTTAGTCTTATTAGGTATAAGAAACTTTCCGATAGCAACCAAGGGGTATATGTCAGTGTATCCGAAGTCGTGCTGTTTTTGTTGAAGCACGCTCCAGTTGGTTATATCTTTAAAGCGAATAGATTGAAAGGTTTTATATATCATATAATACTGTCTTTTCCGTAAAATATCTCTGGTTCACCAACAAGTCCATCTGATATTCTGGTTCTAAACATTTTGCCATCAGATGAAAATTCATATTTCATTTCTTTGTTAGGCAAGCTCCAAAGAGCATTATCTATTCGATATTTAGAAAACTCTTTTTCAAGAGGAATAAGTTCATTTTCTATTTTTGCTCCGATGCTATTAATTCCAGCTTTTTCTACTTCAGCAATAGGTATTTCGTAGTCGAAGCGTTCCTTTACTGTCTGTATGATTTCATTTTCTATAATTGATTTCAGGCGTTTCTTCTCTGCACGTAAATGTTTTTTTTCATCTTTAGAAGGGGCATCTTTTCCACGAAGAGCTAGTTTTGCTTCTATCTCCTGCATTTCTGGATATTTTTCAATTATTTCTTGACGAGTTTTTTGTTTTATTATACGATAAGACTCTTCTTCATCTAATGTGAATTTTTTGAAGAACATCAAACTTGGTTTTATAGTTGCACCCGAAGCCTTAAAAACTTCAGATGGGATCGAAACAATCAGCAATATCTTAGCCTTGCCTTCAACGTATTCACGGAATCGTTGAAGATCTGAATTGTTCAAAACTCCTTCCGGCAAAACAATCCCCATACGACCGCCTGGCTTGAGCAAATTTAAACAGCGCTCTAAAAACAATGTTTCTGTTAAAGCACTAAACGCTGATGTTTTATATAGGTCAAGTAGTGGTTTTCCGATATTGTCATTGACTTGTTGTAGGGCTACTCTATATTGTTGGCCGTAGCGTTGCATATATCCTGCAATCAGATCGTCATCTGTAAATCGATCGGCATTACTAATTCTCATATCCTTATCCACTCTTGCACCAAAAGGTGGATTGGTGAGGATGACGTCAAAACGATTTTCAAATATTCCATTCACATTTAGCAACCCATCATGATGATGTACTCCGCCATGACCATCACCATGCATTATCATATTCATTTTAGCAGTGCGTGCCATTCTTGGATTGGCATCTGTCCCATAAATACAGTCAAATGAGAGTGTGCGTAAGCGTCCTTTATCATTATTAATGTTTAATTCCTCATTCAATCGAGAAAAAGCCTTTTCTATTTGCTTATCCACAGCTTCTTGATCTTTCTTTTTCTTAGAGTCATAACCTTCAAGTAAGACAGACTTCAAGTTGGCCTTCTGTTGTTCGATGTCACGCTCAATCTTATCACGCACATACTCGAATGCACGTATCAAAAAACCACCGGAGCCACAACAGGGATCACAGATATATTCACCTTCCTGTGGATCGAGTATATTAACCATGAAATCAACAATCGTACGGGGTGTGAAGAATTGACCAAGTTCTCCACGGAAGGTATGTCCAAGAAATTTCTCGAAAGCTATACCTTTTACATCATCAGAGGTTGTGGATAGATTATATATCTGCAGCTCTTTAACAATCTGTTCAAAGCTATTCTCTCTAATTTCAATTTTTGCATTGTCGTCAAATAGATAGTCTTTTTTGAAGTCTTTTTTTGTTTGTGAGAACAAAAATTGATAAAACTCTTCTCCTTCTGAAGGCTTATATTTATTGTAAGAGTTTTTAGCCTTTTTGAACTCTTCAGCAGAGAATATTTGTACTCCAGAATTATCTCTTTCAAAGCGAATTTTAATAAATAATAATTTGCTTATCTCATCAAATGCAGCTTCTGGAGATAGCTTGTCGTTGTTGCGAATTATATTATGACATTTCCTCAAAAGTTTAGAGAAATCTTCACGAGAAAATGCCTTTGTTTGCATCAATATAGCATCTATTTCCTTTTGATTATTTGCTTTTTCTGCTGAAGGAATGTCAACAATTTCATCCAGTTTGTTGGGAATTTCCCCCTTTACTACTTTGAAAACACGAGTTTCTTTAAGGTTCGTTGTGACAAAGAAGTCAGCACCGCACCATACAGCGTAATTATATCCCTGATAATAGTCATCCTCATGGATAGTCACATTTTCTGCTTTGCACTCAACAACAATTAGAGCATACTTTCCATTAATCTTGTCTTCTTCCGATCGCCAAATAACAATATCTGCACGAGCCGCTCCTGTCCCACGTTGTGAGTTTGTAACTAGCCGTTCTTGATCCATCTGTGATAGTTCAAAGCCATAGTCGTTTACAAGACGACAGATATATTTCTGACGCACCATTTCTTCTGGCTTGCTATCAAGCCATTTTTTTTTGAGAGGAGCAAATATTTTACCGTTTATTTCTTGTACTTCTAACATTATGTATATATAAATGTCTTGAATATTTCTTGTCAGGTTGGTGGCCGTAACAAACGTCAATTATATAAATATTTTGACAAAGTTAATAATAATATTTAAAATAACATAAACTAATATGAAAAATTTATTATGAAAGATAGAGAATGCAAGGATGGTTGAAGTCGGTTTGGAATGAAGCCGATTTTTGATAATTCAGCAAATAAGCTATGATATTGCATAATCGACCCATGATTCTACATTTTTGGAGAAACTTGCAAATATTCAGCAGAATTACGCTACATTTTGATTTTGAAAATTTTGAAAAAAGAATATGCTTCGATATAGTGGAAATTCACATGAAGCCGATCAAAGATCAATTATAAACGATTGATGGGTCAGGTCACCTAATTAGCTGCCGAGGGGGGCGAAGTTGCTGAGGGGATTGCCGGGTTTTGCGGATTCCATCAGTTTTTTGGAGAAGCTGAAGGAGGCGGCATCAGGATCTGTCACTATGGACAATAAGGCTGGTCCTTCGGATGAAAGCCATCTTTTCATCGCTGCTTCAAGCTCAGTCGGATCATCAACAGTTTCTGCTTGGAATCCAATGGTCTTCGCCATTTTTCCAAAGTCGGGATTTGTAAGATTTGTCTCGTTGGGTGTAAGACCAGCCATCTCCATTTCCCATTTTACAAAGGCCAGAGTGCGATTATCAGCAACCAAAAGTTTCACCGGTAAATTATATTGGATTATGGTGAGAAGTTCTCCCATCAGCATAGAAAATCCGCCATCTCCGCATACTGCAATTACCTGCCGATCGGGACAAGCGAATTTGGCACCGATTGCCATTGGCATTGCATTAGCCATCGATCCGTGACTGAATGATCCAATCATTCTGCGGTCTTTCTTCTGAGTTAGGTAGTGAGAAGTCCACACATTATTCATACCGGTATCCACGGTAAACACAGCGTTATCGTCTGCTAATTTGTCAAGAAGGCTCAACATATACTCAGGTCGGACACTTCCCTTTACTCCCGGATTCTTAACCGGCTCATCAAACTTTTCCTTAATTACCGCATAGTCAGCAAGAGTCTTGTCAAGGAATGTAGAGTCAGTCTTTGTTTCCACCTTTGGTAACAGAGCAGACAAGAACAACCCTGCGTCAGACCTTACTGCTACATCCACTTTCGTCTTACGTCCCAATCTTTCTGCGCGGACATCAACTTGAATGATCTTCTTATCAGTAGGGAAGAAGCCGGGATACGGAAAATTCATACCAATCAAGATCAGGACATCGGCGGAAGCAATTGCGTTTTCAGCCGACCACATACCGAGATATCCCATGTGTCCAACATAATTCTTGCAGGTTCGGGCAAGCTCAAGCTGACTCTTGTAAGTTGTGCCTACGGGAGCATTGACTTTTTCTGAAAGTTCATTAACCAATTCTGCCGCCTTTTTTGCTCCTGACCCGGCAAAGATTGCTACACTTTTTGCATTGTTAATAAGTTTGGCAGCTTCCGATATTTCATTGTCAGATGGTTCCGGAAGCCGTTCGGTATAAAGCGCCTTTGTCGAAGCGTAAGATTCCACTGCCGGTTGACTAATGACATCTGCCGGGAGTCCTATTATACCGACACCCCCGCGTCCTATAGCCTCTTGCATAGCTGCCTGAAGCATGTGTGGAACCTGAGTGGGTGTAGTTGCCATCTCATTGTAGACATTGCAGTTTGAGAATAGGAGAGTGGGATTTGTCTCCTGAAAATATTCTGTGCCGAACACAGAGGAAGCACAAGTTGACGCGATAGCCAATACGGGTGCGTTGCTCCTCTGAGCATCGTAAAGACCATTGATCAGATGTACATGTCCCGGGCCGCTACTGCCCGCACAAGCGGCAAGTTTACCTGTAAGTTGAGCTTCGGCGCTTGCAGCAAACGCTCCTGATTCTTCATGGCGCATGTGCACGAATTTTACGCGACCATCCCTTGCGATAGCATCAGTAAGATCATTAAGACTATCTCCTGTTATAGCATATAGGTGTTTTATTCCAGCATCAGCTATCATTTCTGCAACTTGGTCTGCGACTTTATTTTCCTGTTTGACATTTTTCATAATACAATTAATGATTTTTATACATAACTGTAGTATAAACACTTTCTTGAAAAATTAGTTGACTAATCAGGATGTAAGAGATAATGTATAAATTATAAAAATTTATAGATGGATTATGAAAAAATCAAGGAGATCTTCATTCGGAACGTTATTTCTTAATTTAGGTTAATATTTTGTGATATGAAAAGAAAGTATACTTCAGAAAATCAAATTAACAATAAGTGATATTACCACATAATCTTTATTATGCGAAAAACAATTATAAATTTTGAGAATTGAGGTATATTCGTTATTTTTGCATAAGTTTCTAAGTTATGGAAGAGAAGAGACTTCAAATGTATTTAGAGGCGATACCCTCTGTCTTCTAATAGCAAGGAATAAACATTTAAAACGAAAAACAATGTATAGCGATCCGAAAGAGTGCTTGTATTGCACTAACAATGAGACTCTGCACAATCTTATGATTGAGATTATGCCTATGAGTGTGTCAAGGGCGTTCCTTTTCAAGGAACAGACATATCGTGGACGTTGCCTTGTGGCTTACAATGGCCACGTCAACGATCTTAATGAACTTTCCGATGAGGAAAGAAATGCTTTTATGAAAGACGTAGTGCTTGTCACTCGTGCGATGGACAAGGTGTTCCATCCGGAGAAAATCAACTATGGAGCATACAGCGACAAATTATCGCATTTGCATTTCCATCTTGCTCCGAAATATGTCGATGGTCCGGACTATGGAGGCACCTTCCGTATGAATCCCGGAGAAGTGTATCTTTCAGATGAAGAATACACTCGTATGGTGGAAGATATGCGCAATGCAATTAAGGCACTCTTGTAGTATTGTCAAATGTTAAATTCTGGCATATTGTAAGAAATATGTTTGAAATCTAAGGAAAATGATGTGTTAAATTTATAATTCATTAAAATTTGACAGTTGTATGATTTGTTGGTCTTATTCCGTTGGTTTATAGAATCTTATGTGGTATGAATGTAAGTATTGTAAATGAAACAATGCTACAATCATAAGTATTTTTTGAATCATAAGTGTTAAATACACACTTTAAGATGAACCATATATAAAACTGGTTCGTTATAATTTCGAAACCTCTCCTTAACAACCAATTCAATTTAAGATTACAACTGACAATACGAATCGATAAATCTAAAGCACATGATAACCGACCGAGTAATAAAAGAAATTTATAAGAAATATAATAAAGCAGCGAAGAAACCTGAAGATCTTCGTATAGATCATTTCATTAATATGCTTGCTCCTTATCATCATATAAGGGTAAATGATAAAGAAGTGATTTTTGAGGATCAGGAGGAATTTAGTCCATTTCGCAGGTTTTTGCTTAGAGGGCTTAATGGGATTCTGGAATTCGATAAGCAAGTGGCATTTGTTTTCCGAAATCATATCTTGTTTCTCGGTAAAGAAACTAACGACATGAGAGTGCACATGCGCCCCACAGAAGAGCGGACAAACATATTCCAGCGCATATTTGCACGTTGATTATATTAATTTGCACATCAATCATAAAAGCATCAGCCCGACACATTGTGTCGGGCTGATGCTTTTATGAGATAAATGTCTTAATTGTACAATCTCTAAGAGTCAGTTAAAGTTGTAGTCTTCCAGACCTTCCAGATCTTCAGGGTTATATCCACCATCATTGTAGAAGTCTTCGTCGAGGATATCAGCAGCTTGCTTCATTGCCACAGCATCAATCTGGGCATCAAACTCGTCCATGTCGACTTTCTGAACCGGTGCTTTGCCCTTCTTCATAGTGCACACAGGTTCGGAAAGTGAACGTCCAGGGATGATTTCTTTCAATTCCATGAAAAATGAGCGTTCTGTCAGATAGTCGAAAACGAATACCAATTTCTGACCTTCATCTTCTACGAGTTCGCCGACAGGGGTATCTTCCATAAGCCAAATGTCACGGTCGGAGCTGCTTCCCATATCCTCAAGGGTGATTTCTTCCTGTCGTCCCCAGTCTTCATCACAGAGGAAAAAAGAGTCCATGTCATCTTTTGAGTAGTCTACACTGTCCAATATCGCGTTGCGGAGTTGTAGGAATGATGAGTCGGAGTCTATTTCTATTTCGCGGGCAAAGTTAGATGCCTCATCGCTTACAAGTTTAAATCTATATACCATGGTTTTCTTTCTTTTTAGACTGCGAATTTAATACAATTATCCATTATATACAATACTTTATATAAAAAAATATGCCTAAAGATAGGCATATTTTTTTAATCTTATGAAATATAACAGAATATAAATGTTAAAAATTAATAGGTATATCCATCAGCTTTGCACTTTGCTTGCATCCTTTCAATGCGTTTGTTGATGTCGGGGTGAGTGGAGAATAGCTGAGCCATTCCTCCTGTAGCCTTAGAGCCGGATGCATCCTCCATTTGCTTGAGCTTTTGGAATGCTTTGACCATGGCTGCCGGATTCTTACCATTTTTCTTAAGGAATGCGTATCCATAATCATCTGCATTGTTTTCCTGACTTTTGGAATATTTTGCAGAGGCAAGATTCTGAGCAATTGCTCCGAATTGAGAGTCGGTCAATGCCGTAGCTGTAGACCCTGTGGAGGCTATCACATCCATAAGGGCAGCAGTCTGAAGGGCATTCTTGAATGCATTTTTAGTGTCCTGGTGAGCTACATGCCCCATCTCATGACCAATGACTCCAAGCACTTCTTCATCAGACATTACGTCCATTAAGCCACTATATACTCGGATTGAACCGTCGGCGCAAGCAAATGCATTAATATCGTTGGTCTTGTATACCTTGAAGTTCAATGGAATCCCTTCTACATTGGTGATGCCACTCAATATTTTATTCAGTCGCACAGTATAGGGATCATTCGCCGCGCACACTTTATTTTGTGCATCAGACTGAGCAATGTAACTTTTTACGTACTGCTGTATCTGATCGTTAGATACAGTCATAGATTGGGCTATTTTTGCTCCTCCTTGAGCAAGACGAGCCATATCAAGATTCTGTGCTACGCTGCATCCTGTGAGCATAAGAAGGCTTGAAAATAGTGCTGGAATAATCTTCTTCATTAGTTTGTAATAAAACGGTGTTACTTTTTATATAAGTAACACCGTCTATTAAAAAATGTTTAAAAACATTAATTTATTCGTTAACCGAGGAATGCGAGAAGCACACCTGCAGCAACTGCACTACCGATCACACCGGCTACATTCGGACCCATAGCATGCATGAGCAAGTAGTTGGATGGGTCGTATTCAAGACCGAGGTTGTTGGAGATACGAGCTGCCATAGGCACAGCTGATACACCTGCATTTCCAATAAGCGGATTGATCTTCTTTCCTTCCGGAAGCATAAGGTTGAAAATCTTCACTGAAAGTACACCTGCAGACGAAGCAATGATGAAAGCAATGAAACCAAGTAAGAAGATAAAGAGGGTCTCCTTTGTCAAGAATAGGTCAGCCTGTGTTGAGGCGCCTACTGTTAGGCCAAGAAGGATTGTCACTATATCAGTCATTGCATTGCTTGCTGTCTTAGCAAGACGTGTAGTCACGCCACTTTCACGGAGAAGATTGCCAAAGAAGAGCATACCAAGAAGTGGAAGACCGGAAGGAACGATGAAGCAAGTCAGCATAAGACCTACTATAGGGAAGATGATCTTCTCATTTTGAGATACTACTCGAGCAGGCTTCATTTTGATTTTGCGTTCCTTGTCAGTGGTGAAGAGGCGCATCAATGGAGGCTGGATAAGTGGGATGAGAGCCATATAAGAATAGGCTGACACCGCTACAGCACCCAATAGGGCAGGATTCAGTTTGGAAGTGGTGAAGATAGCAGTCGGACCGTCGGCGCCACCGATGATAGCGACGCAACCGGCAGACAGCGGATCCATACCGATAAGGAGAGCGAGCATGTATGCACCAAAGATACCGAACTGAGCGCAAGCTCCGATGATCATCAATTTTGGATTGGCAAGAAGAGCTGAGAAGTCAGTCATCGCGCCAATACCAAGGAAGATAAGTGGAGGATACCACCCCTTTTCCACACCATTGTAGAGAATGTTGAGTACGGATCCCGGTTCATATATACCGATCTCCATACCTGGCTGAAAGGGAATGTTGCCGATAAGCATACCAAATCCGATCGGAACGAGAAGGAGAGGCTCAAAGTTCTTCTTAATGGCAAGCCATACGAAGAAACAGCCTACAGCAAGCATGATTAGATTTTCATACTGGCAATTGGCAAAGCCTGTAAAGTTCCAGAATGTGGTGATGTTTTCGGAAAGGAATTCCCAGAATGTCTGTGCAAGTATCATATTGTAATTGCTTTTCAGTTTAGGGAATTATCCGATAATCATGATGTCGTTGCCTTCAAGCACAGCATCGCCTACGCCTACAAGGATTTTCTGAACTGTACCGCCGTGAGAGGTCTTTACGTCGTTTTCCATCTTCATTGCTTCCAATACGCAGACAGTGTCACCTGCATTTACAGTGTCACCCTCTTTCACCTTGAAGCTCATGATAGTGCCTGGAAGTGGAGCCTTGACAGCACCGGCAGCGCTGCTTACAGTCTGTTTTGTGATCACTTTCTCTCCGGAAGCAGTAGTAGGAGCGGGTGCAGCCTTATTCACTTTGACAGGAGCTTTCTGTTCCTTTTGAAGCTGAACGTGATAGTGGCTACCATTTACTATCACTTCAACCTGATTTCCATCGACATCGCCTACTGCAACATTGAAATCGATGCCGTTGATCTTATATTTATATTCTTTCATTGTTTTTTAATTATTTACGGATGTTGCGATGAAGTTCAGGCTTAGCGCGTAGATTGTAGATTTTGGAGTTCCATGGAGAATAGGTCTTCTTGATTTCATGTATAGTCAGAAGAGTATGCTCGATGTCATGTCCTTGTCCGAAATATTCAGCGAGAGCCATACCGATAGCAGCGATAGTCTCGCCGCTTGAAAGCTCAGGATGAGCCTGGTCCATAGTCTTGCCTGCCTTTTCTACAGCAGCTGTCTTCTTTTTATTGAGAAGATGTTGGGAAATTTGTCCAAAACCCATGAAAAGAAGGCTCAGAATGATCAAAGCACAAATGACGATACACATGGCGATAAGTGTAAGCGAACCGCCGAATGAATCGTTTTCTTCAAGATTTTTTGCTTTCTCAAGCTGACGCATTCTCCTTGCCGTTGCACTGACTTCTACTGTGTTGGTCTCTTCTGATGGAACTGCAACAGATTCAAGAGTCTCCTGTCCATTTGCCAGACAAGCTTTCTCGCATGGATTGTCGCAAGTTCCTTCACAAGCACCCTGGCAATTCTCAGTGCAAGCTACTTCCGGAGCATCTATCTGCTCAGGACCAAGCTCTGACTGTGCATAACCGCAGGTCAGTGAAAGGCTGATGATTCCTAATGTAATATATTTCTTAAGCATAGTGTCTTATATTATAGAGGAATGTTGCCGTGCTTTTTTGCAGGATTAGACTGCTTCTTAGTCGCGAGCATCTGGAGGGCGCGGATGATGCGGAAGCGAGTATTGCGAGGTTCGATGACATCATCGATATATCCGTATTTTGCAGCGTTGTAAGGATTAGCGAAGAGCTTAGTGTATTCTTCTTCTTTCTCCTTCTTGAATGCTGCCGGATCTTCATGCTCTTTAGCTTCCTTGGCGTAGAGGACACCGACAGCACCTTCAGCACCCATTACAGCGATTTCAGCAGTAGGCCAAGCATAGTTCATATCGCCGCGTAGCTGCTTGCAGCTCATTACGATATGGCTACCTCCATAGCTCTTGCGAAGAGTTACTGTCACCTTAGGCACTGTAGCTTCTCCGTATGCATAAAGAAGTTTTGCGCCGTGAAGAATAACAGCATTGTATTCCTGACCGGTGCCAGGGAGGAATCCCGGGACATCAACAAGAGTTACTAATGGAATATTGAAAGCATCACAGAAGCGAACGAAACGAGCTGCCTTGCGTGAAGCGTTTACATCAAGGACGCCGGCAAGCACCTTTGGCTGGTTGGCTACGATACCAACGCTCTGACCGTTGAAACGAGCGAAACCGGTGATGATATTGCGTGCAAAAGCGGGTTGAACTTCGAGGAATTCGCCGTTGTCGATGATTGCGCCTATCACCTCATACATATCGTAAGATTTCTTGGGGCTGTCAGGCACAATCTCGTTGAGTTTGTCTTCAAGGCGATCGATTGGGTCTGAGCAGGGCACAAGAGGTGTCTCCTCCATGTTGTTCTGAGGAATGTAGCTGATGAGCTTACGGATAAGCTTGAGTGCTTCTTCGCCATCTTCGCAAGCGAAGTGAGTCACGCCTGACTTTGAAGCGTGTACAGATGCACCTCCAAGTTGCTCCTGAGTCACATCTTCACCAGTCACAGTCTTCACAACAGAAGGACCTGTGAGGAACATGTAAGACATTCCCTTCACCATAATGGTAAAGTCGGTGAGAGCGGGGGAGTAAACAGCGCCGCCAGCGCAGGGGCCAAGAATCGCACTGATTTGTGGAACAACACCGGAAGCGAGGATATTGCGCTGGAAGATTTCAGAATAACCGGCGAGAGCGTTGATGCCTTCCTGGATGCGGGCGCCACCAGAGTCGTTAAGGCCTATGACAGGAGCTCCCATCTTCATTGCGAGGTCCATCACCTTGCAAATCTTCTGTGCCATAGTCTCAGAAAGCGAACCTCCGAGCACTGTGAAATCCTGAGCGAAAACGTAGACGAGGCGTCCTTCGATAGTACCAAAACCTGTCACAACACCATCGCCGAGATATTGCTTTTTCTCCATTCCGAAGTTTGT
>JAIDTL010000130.1 GCA_029060725.1 Muribaculaceae bacterium
TCAAACCTGTAACCTTCTGATCCGTAGTCAGATGCTCTATTCAGTTGAGCTAGCGAACCTCCTTATTTATGACCCCTTTCAGAATCACGATGCAAAATTACTGCTTTTTTTTGAATTGTGCAAATTTTAGAGAAACTTTTTTTAGTGAAGCACCTAATTTTTATTAAAAAATATATTTCACACCTGCCTCTCCAATCATCTCCGGAATAGGTGGAACCGTCTTTACTATCTCTATTTCACCACTTTTCACGTTTGGCCACTTCATAACAGCTATCCGACTAAATCTCACGGCTACTGTTTCCAGAAGAGCCACAGATTCGGACATAACAAACTTCAAGAGTTCAAATACATCAGAATATGAAATTGTGGAACCAATATCTTCTTTTGAAGCATCATAACTTGATGCATCAATACGCAAGCGCACATTGACACGGTATTGGTTGCCAAGCACTGATTCTTCTGCCATCACACCATGCCGCGCATATAGCATGACATCGCGTAGTTGAATCTCAAACTCAGGCTTCACAGACAGGAATTTTAGCTATACGTTTAGCGTGACGCCCTCCTTCAAATTGTGCTTGCAGATAAGCATCGACTATTTCACGGGCATCCTCAACAGCTATAAAACGAGCCGGAAGCACCAGGAAATTAGCGTCGTTGTGCTGACGAGCAAGTGCAGCAAGTTCAGGAAGCCAACATAAGGCTGCTCTGATACCTTGATGCTTGTTGAGGGTCATCTGGATACCGTTACCACTGCCACACATTGCAATTCCAAAATCACATTCTCCTGATTCTACTGCGCGTGCTGCAGGATGTGCATAATCGGCGTAATCACAGGAGTCAGGACTATATGTGCCGAAATCTACGGTCTCATATCCTTTTTCTTCAACGTATGGCATGATAATCGACTTTAAGTCGAAAGCCGCATGATCTGATGCAAATGCTATTTTCATGATATTTGATCTATATTAGTTGATGTTGTATCGTTATTGTCTTTTTCTACTTCTTCTTTTAAATTCTCCTCCGGATTTTCTGATAATGACTGATGCCAAATGGCATTAGTTTTCTCTATGAAATCCAGAATTGCATCCCTTCCCTTTTTCTTTTCAGAAGAAGTCAAGAACATGGGAGGGAGCTCTTCCCACTTCTCAAGAAGCTCATTCTTAAAAAGTGAAATGTTGTGGTCAGCCACTTTTTGACTCACTTTGTCAGCCTTGGTGAATACTATTGCTATTGGAACCCCGTTTTCGCCGCAAAAATCTATAAATTCCAGGTCAATCTTCTGTGGAGAGTGTCTTACATCAATGAGGACAAAGAGACATGCCAATTGCCGACGCTCGAGTGCATAACCTTCTATCATACGAGCAAACGACTGACGCTGATCTTTGCCTCTGGCAGCATAACCATATCCCGGAAGATCGACAATATACCAGTCGCCATTGTTGATTTTAAAATGATTGATCAATAATGTCTTTCCCGGTTTTTGCGATGTCTTTGCAAGAGAACCATTGTTGGTCAGCATATTGATAAGAGAAGATTTTCCAACGTTAGAACGTCCGATGAAAGCATATTCCGGCACATTTGTGTCAGGACATTGATTTACCTTAGCACTACTTATTTCATATTTAGCATTTTTGATTTCCATAGATTATCCTTTTAATTCATAATGCATAATTCATAATGCATAATCAATCGTCGTTGGATTTAAGCAAATGCATTTATGATAATATACATTAATTTTATCAATTACTATTATTAGAAAAACAATCCATGGATGGCTTTGATTGCTTCCACCGTATCTTTTTCTTCTACTACAAAAGAAGCAGTGGTATCAGAATTACCTTCTGAACAAGCCAAAGTTTTTATGCCACAACGAAGAAGTGTGTTCAAGAGTCTTCCATTAAGACCTTTCAGATATTTAAGCCCCTCTCCTACTACAGCAATTGTAGACAGATTTTCCTCAAATGTAATGGCATCAAGAGCTCCATCAATAAGCTCCGGTGCAAATTCTTCATTAAGTATTCTTGAAGCATTCTGACGATCAATGGATGAAATGGCGAATGAAAACTCATGATTTTCATTTGGCTGAGCCAAGAGGAAAACACTTACACCATTACGAGCCAGAGCATTATAGGCACGAGTATTGATCTGCGCCACATTTTCCGTAAGATTTCCTCTCATCTTTACCAGACAGGTGTTTTTAACAGCAGTCACACCTTTGACAGGGAATTCTTTAGAATCGGAAGAATCAGAAATGAGAGTTCCGGGAGCTGTAGGATTAAAGGTATTTAGAATACGAATAGGGATGTTTTTGTGAAAAACGGGGTAGATTGTAGGAGGATAAATCACTTTTGCACCAAATGTACAAAGCTCCATACTTTCGATGAATGACATCGTCGGAAGAACCCTCGCATCTTTAATAATACGAGGATCCGCAGTCATAAAGCCATCGACATCAGTCCAGATATCAAGCATATCAGCATCAAGGGCAGCAGCAATCAGTGCAGCTGTATAGTCGCTTCCTCCTCGTCCGAGATTGGTGATCTCACCGGAATCACGGTCTTGAGAAATGAATCCTCCCGTAATATGAGGACCTTTCTCAATATTCGAAAATTCCTTGATGATTAAATCTCGAGTAAGAACCGCATCTGCAATATTCTTATCAAACCATTTTTCTGTCTTTATGAAATCCAATGAATTATGCAGATGACCATTATGTATGATGCCAGCGACTATAGGTGCAGACATTCTCTCTCCGAGACTAACAATCACATTTAAGGTTTTTTCGGGAAGATGACCGATTAATGATATGCCTTCGTATGTACGTCTAAGTTCATCAATAAGAGAACTTACTATTGAAGACACATCGTTTCTGCGTTCTTCCCTTACCAATTCATTTATGATATTATAATGCCTGTCAGCTATTGCATCGGCCTCTGATTTCCAATCTCCACCTTCAGCTGCCATGCGGGCAGTCGCAATGAGCTTATCAGTCAGGCCACCAAGTGCTGACACAACCACAACCGTATCAGTCGGAAGGGCTTCTACTATGCTTTTTACGTTTTTAAGGCTTTCGACAGTTCCAACTGAAGTGCCTCCGAATTTCAATACATTCATGGTGCAAAATTACAAAAAAAATATGACGTTTCAAACCGAAATCTTTCACGAGCGTTAATATTGTATAAATAATCTTGATTTAAATTACTATACTATGAACACCGCAGTAAAAACTTATACCGACTACAATGGTTTTATCGAGGCTCTTCGTCGAGCTGAAGCATATCGGAAACGTAATAAAACCAACGAACAAGGAGTTGCAGAAGTCCTTGATTTCAAGCCTATCACCCATGCTGATATGGAAGAAATATTCTCTTATCTTACAATGGAGAAAGGACGGACCACGGATTTTTCTTATGCAGGTATCCTTATGTGGGTAGACTATTTTAAATACGAATACGCCATATCCGATGATACTCTCTTCATAAAGGGAGTTGTGGAGAATGATACTGATACACCCGCATTCTCTCTTCCTATAGGTAAGCTTCCACTAAATGAAAGCTTGGAGAAGATCAAAGAATATTGTCGACAAAAAGATATACCGGCAGTCTTATCAGCTGTCCCGGAATATGCATTGGAAGAACTTGAAGAAGTTGGAATCGAATCAATCAACCCTTTGGAAGATTGGGGAGATTATCTTTATGATGCACAAATGCTCTCTACATTGACTGGAAAGAAAATGAGCAAGAAACGTAATCATGTCAATAAGTTCAACTCCCTTTATCCAAATCACAAGATTGAGCTCCTGGACTCTTCTAATGCAGACAAAGCGCTCGAATTCATGACCATCATTGAAGAAGAAGGAGATAAGTCACCGATGGCAATAGAAGAAAGACGCATGACAAGGAAATTGCTTGAAATGATCAAGGAAGGAGATATCCGACTTGAAGGAGCGATCCTAATGGTAGATGACAAAATAGCTGCATTTACAATAGGTGATGTAAAGAATGATACGCTTTTCGTTCACGTTGAGAAAGCTTCGAGAGCTTTTGATGGAAGCTATGAGAAAATCAACAAAGAGTATGCTGCCATGATGTGTGAAAGGCATCCGGAACTCCTTTATATCAACAGAGAAGATGACTCAGGAGATGAAGGGCTCAGATATGCCAAACAGTCATATCATCCTATTGATATTCTCAAGAAATACAATGTCGCTCTTTAGGAATTGACAAAAAATCTCTTTGAATTTTTATTTATGATTCTATGATTTTGCAGAATGGATAATTTTTGGTAATTTTGCAGTTATAAAGAGCAACTGAGCTCTTGAATGAAATAGAATCAAAAAAATAGAATTTTTTCAAAAATAGAAAGAGATGAGTGACGTACTTGTCATCATACCGACATATAATGAGATAGAAAACATCAGTCTGATGCTTCGAACAGTGATGAAACTTCCTGATGGATTTGATGTTCTTGTAATTGATGATGGAAGTCCAGATGGCACCGCAGATGCTGTAAGAGCTTCCATGAGAGAACATCCGGGGAGAATTCATCTTGAATGCAGGACCGGGAAACTGGGATTGGGTACGGCTTATATCCATGGTTTTAAGTGGGCGTTATCGAGAGACTATCAGTATATCATTGAGATGGATGCTGACTTTTCACACAATCCCGATGATCTGACGCGTCTTTATCATGAATGTAAAGATAGGGAAGCCGACGTATGCGTAGGGTCGCGATACATAACCGGAGTCAATGTAGTCAACTGGCCGATGGGCAGGGTATTGATGTCATATTTTGCTTCTGCCTACGTAAGATTCATTACAAGGATGCCATTGCATGATTCCACGGCAGGATATGTATGCTATCGAAGGAGAGTTCTTGAGGCAATTGACTTGGATAAGATAGAATTTAAAGGATATGCATTCCAAATAGAAATGAAATTCAAGTCATGGAAAAAGAAATTCAAGGTTATGGAGATCCCAATTATCTTCGTCAATAGGCAGTTGGGGACATCTAAAATGAACTCGAGCATTTTCGGAGAAGCTGTATTTGGAGTTATATCTCTCAGGCTGAAGGCATTGTTTGGAAAATTGTAAGATCGTAAAAATAATTAAACCCCTGTTCTGAAAAGAACGGGGGATTAATTGTCAGTAGAATTTAAAACATCAATCGCCTCTATAATATAACTGAAGATAGCACCGTGAGATGAAATCATGGAAGCGTGCTACAATTTCTGTGTCATTGCTTCCCGGAAATTTTGCATCCGGGAGCCAACCTTTATCACATATATAGGCAAGTAAGTCGTGAGGACATACACCTCTGACAGTAAGGAGGTCGATTGCATGAGAAGAAGCGAATTCCTTTTCATAATATGGATTGAGAGGAGACTTAATGCATCGGCAAATATCCACAGCTACCAGTAATCCCTTTTGGGAATTTGCCATAAGGACGAAATCACGACAATCTTTCAGCTGCGTAAGGTGTTCTTCGCCCGCTTTCCAACCGAGAGAATTAATAAGAAATTCATTGAAATTCTTATATCCTTCTATGAATTTCACAGGTTCTCCTCCGGTGGCAGCCGTAAGCTTCTCAAAAGCAGGATGTATCAGTGATTCTTCTTTTCGCTCCCTTCTCTTTGACAATTTGTGATTGATCGTCAGATGTACCCATTCCCCTATGTAGAGAGCAAGCGGTCCTGTCGGTTCTTTTTTGACAGTTTCTTGTATAGCATTGGCAATTTCATCATTTCCTTTGCCTTCCGCCAGCATATCTGAAACTATTTGATTGGAGGTAAAAGCAAAAGCCGGACGTAGGAGCCAACTATGGAGATAAAGCCAACTTCCAAGGCGAAGTATCATGTCCTTATCTTCTTCAGCATATACATCAAGTTCATGGGCAAGATGATAGCCCACAGGAACCGGAGACTTATCATAGACTTCTTCAAGGTGATTAAACCATACATCAGCCAATGCCACAATTTCTTGAGCAAAAGGATAGATGCATCGGTCGTCAGAATACATTGCAATAGCATACCAGACAATGAAACCAACATCTTCTCTATTTAGCTCATAATCTATGTAATCGTCTGAAACATTAAAGAATGGAACCGGAGTTCCATATAGACGACGGCATTCATCGATGAAACCATGCCATAGACCGGCATCAGCAATCATATCTTGGAAATATCCAATGACACATAATGCTGCCCGCTCTATTAAAGCTGAATGAAACTTTGATACATTATTATCCTGCTCCGCTAATTCAATCAAGCGGTTGGTAAGATTGAAATAATATCTATCCGTTGACGTTTCTTCCGGGCAGCATGGTTGCCCGAGAAGGAATGATTCAAATTTTAGCATATTACATCGACAAGTTTAGATTGCGGCACATTGACCTGAGTGCCATCAGCCATATTCTTGACAGTGGCAGTGGCCTCGGCAAGTTCAGTATCACCAATCATAACCACATATTTTACTCCTTCGGAATTGGCATATTGCATCTGCTTCTTCATCTTAGCCATATCGGGATATAGCTCAGCAGAAATTCCAGCCTCACGAAGAACTTTTACGCATTTCATGGAAGCGGCAGCTTCTTCTTTTCCAAAATTAATGAAAAGGGCTTTAACGTTTCCAGTGATTTCTTCCGGATAAAGATTCAGAGAATTCAAGACATCATAAATACGGTCAGCTCCAAAGGATATACCAACCCCAGACAATCCGGACACACCAAATACACCTGTGAGATTGTCATATCGACCACCTCCGGTGATAGAACCGATTTCAACATCAAGAGCCTTTACTTCTATTATAGTGCCGGTATAGTAGTTAAGACCTCTCGCAAGGGAGACATCGAGATCTAACCCGCAAGAGTGTCCGAGATTCTCAAAACCGGAAATGACCTCTTTCATTTCTTCTATACCCTTCATGCCAATCTCGCTTCCTGCCAAGATATCGGATAGTTTCTCGAGTTTTTCTTCATTAGAGCCATCAAGTTCAAGCAGCGGACGCAATGACTCTATCGCCTTTTCGCTAAGGCCCTTCTCTCGAAGTTCTGCATTGACATTTTCTATGCCTATCTTATCAATCTTATCAATAGCAACTGTGATGTCAACAATCTTATCAGATTCGCCTATTATTTCAGCAATTCCAGTCAGTATCTTACGATTGTTGACATGGATACAGGTGCGAATGCCGAGTTTCCGCATGACATAATCTATGAGGGAAAGAAGTTCCACCTCGTTATTGAGAGAATCGGATCCAACAACATCGGCATCACATTGATAAAATTCACGATAACGTCCTTTTTGCGGACGATCGGCACGCCAGACAGGCTGAATCTGGAAACGCTTGAAAGGCATTTGGATTTCGTTGCGATGCTGCACTACAAAGCGGGCAAACGGAACTGTAAGATCGTATCGAAGTCCTTTTTCACAAAGCTGATTTGTTAGCCTTGGAAGATTTTGAGCTTCAAGATCATTAGAATTGACATCTTTTAAGAAATCACCTGAATTGAGAATCTTAAAAAGGAGCTTATCCCCTTCCTCTCCATATTTACCCATCAAAGTAGAGAGATTCTCCATAGCCGGAGTCTCAATCTGCCGGTAACCGAAGAGACGGAAAGCCTCGCGGATAGTATCGAAAATGTAATTCCTGCGAGCCATTTCTACCGGAGAAAAGTCGCGGGTGCCTTTGGGTATGCTTGGTTTTTGTGCCATTTTATATATAATGAATTGTTTTAATAGAATGATAAATATTTATTGAGATTGCATAGAAGCCATTTTCCTGAATTCCGAAGGTGAGTATCCGGTAAGATGCTTAAAATATTTTCCGAAAAAAGACTGGTTTGCAAAGTTAAGCTTATTTGAAATCTCCTGAATTGTTAGAGCAGTTTCAGCAAGCATAATCTTTGCCTCCATAATGACATAATGGTCGATAAGTTCACTTGCAGTGTGCCCTGTGATGTCCTTGGCAACGGCAGATAGATGTTTAGGAGTGACACAAAGCTTGTCTGCATAGAAAGCCACACTTCGTTCTACACGGAAATTCTGGAGTACTTCTATTATAAAATTAGAGAGAATTTCTTCTTTTCGAGATTTAGGCTTTTCAACGCCATCTTTCGAAACGTAATGCTTCTCAATTATCTCACAGAGCAATGCTTGGATAAGATTGCTGACCTTAGTCTTTTTAAGAGGAGAATTGACAGCTTTAAGCTTATCTCCAATGATCCTCATATATTCTTGGATGTCTATCGAATTTTCTTCAGACAACTGACTGATGGATTCAATGGGATTGTGAATAATCAAAGGGAGAAAACCTGAAATTTTCGGCATAATAGATTCAATCATCTCAAGGTTGCATCCAATTGCCTTAATCTTAACCGGACTCTTTGAATATAAAGAATGTACATATTGGTTTGGGTTAAGAAGCATAAGGCAATTTTTGCAGAATTTATACTTCTTTATTCCTATACCTACCTCCCCTTCTCCTTCAATGCACAAAGCAATGGTAAGTCCAAGCACTCTAATAGGTGCTTCAGAGCTGTTAATGGCACTGTCCACCTCGTAATACACCGCGTATGTCTCCGGGTTGGTATTTCCCGATTTTCTGTCAAAATATCGGGAAATATCCGCGATATCGTATGTCCTTTTGAAATCTGAGGATATA
The DNA here is from genome assembly GCA_029060725.1 of Muribaculaceae bacterium. Lineage (GTDB taxonomy): Bacteria > Bacteroidota > Bacteroidia > Bacteroidales > Muribaculaceae > Lepagella. The sequence continues at coordinate 8,664 of JAIDTL010000130.1, forward strand.
TTATCAGTCATAAAAAATTTATTTACGGTGTTAGTTAGAGTTCAAAAGAGAGTCTTATATTAATCTGTCGGCGAGTAAGGTAGTTGGGAACGGCGTACTTGATTCCATTCACGTCAGTCACCCAATAATAACCACTGACATTAGAAATATCAAAAAGATTGAAAACGTCGAGAGCAACAGATATATCTTTAAAATGTCTCCAAAAATTAAATGGTCTTACCCCATCTTGATCTCCTCCAACGAGACGGTATGAAAATCCGATGTCAACGCGTTTATAAGCTGGAGCTCTGAAATAATTGACTGAGCGGGATACATGAGGAGCAGTCATTGTCAGACCATCTGAGAAAATACCACGGAGGGAGAATTTCAATTTTGGAAATTTCGGGAAGTAATCTGTAAAGAACAGACCCAAAGAATATCTCTGGTCGCTTGGAAGCGGAGTCTTCACACCATTGAGAGTCTGCTCTGTATTCATCAAAGAAAACGAAATCCAGGAATCAGAGCCTTCTACGAATTGACCGAACAATTTCATATCAAGCCCCATTATGTGACCCTTTGAATCATTTATACCTGTGTAATCAACTTTTAGATTGTCGTATTCATACGATATGAGTCGAGATAATGCTTTATAATAAGCTTCTCCGGTAAGCTTAAACGGCCTATTCATAGCCCTGAAAGTATAGTCGGCGCCTATGATAAACTGCAGACTCTGGGGAGACTTAATATTCCTGTTAAGCTGAATGAAACCATTCCCAAGTTCATCAGTGACCGTGGCTCTGTATTCTTTATAGAATGGAGACTGATAATACAACCCTACGGCACCACGAAATGTAAGCTGGTTATTATTGATCGGAGCTATGCTGATATTTGCTCTTGGAGATACGAGAAACTCCTTATTGAAATCCCAATAAGATAAACGTACTCCGGCATTTAGGGTAATGTATGCCTTGGAAGTTTCAAAATAGAGAGCATCTTCGCCAAAGACAGCAAAGCGATTGGCTTGCATATCCTGACGAGATGAAAGATTATAGATTAAGTGGACACCTTCCGGCATAGTAGGGAGGGAATAACCGGCTGAATCACGCCATTCCCATTCCTTCGAACGATCACGGAAAGACTCGTGCTGGTATGTCAATCCGTATGTAATGTTATTATTTTTTATTCTGGTAGTGCCTCGTAAGAGAGCTTGAACCACTGAAGCACGTAACCGGTTGCGGGCGTGCTCCATATATTTACCGACACCAAGTTCTCCTCCAATTCCGCCTTCACCCCCGGTGCCAGCCTGGTTAAGCCAATATTCTCCGGATATATCATAGCTCACCAACTCATCTGTCAGAAAGCCGGATAATCCTAACGTGAAAGATGAAGCTCGGTTCTTTTTGTAAGTAAGACTTAAAGAACCTAAATAAGTTTGGAATTTATCTTTTTCCTCTCCATCGAAGTAAACCTTGAAAGATTTAGCATTTTCTGATGTGCCGAAAGTAGTCTCGCGATCTGTAGGCGTGAAATTATAATTATTAAGGGATATGTTGCCAAGAAAATTAACACTTAATTTATCAGAAGCCTTATAAGACATATTTGTCTGATAATCGAAGAAATTAGGATCATACTCACCTCTTGTCTCAAGGCTACTTAATAATGAATTATTCTTTTTATATCGCAATCCATGCAGCATAGAAAATTTCCCTGAATTTATTCCCAAACCAAGGGAAGCACCCATTAGACTCCCGGTCACCTTAAGTTCAAATGACTCAGGATCTCTATAAGCAATATCAAGAACGGAAGACATCTTGTCGGCATATCTTGCAGGGAAACCGCCTGAAGAGAATTTAAGATTACCAACCATATCGGGATTTATAATGGAAAGACCTTCCTGCTGACCGCTCTTCATTAATTGAGGACGGTATATTTCCACTACATTTATATAAACGGAATTTTCATCGAAAGTGCCACCTCTAACAGAGTATTGTGAAGACATCTCATTATTTGCATTTACACCCGGCATCGTTGCTATTACGGCTTCAACACTTCCACCACTAACATCAGGAGAAAGTTTGAACGACTCAGCATCAAAAGTTTGCATACCATTAATATTGCTACGGAAACCTTCCACTTGTAATTCGTCAAGAAGTTTTGAATCGTTATATAGCCGAACATTAAGAGTAACATCACCTTTTGCATCGATCAGAGAGCGTTCAACTGTTTTAAAACCTATACAGCTGAACATGACAGTAATGGTGTCGCTTTCTGCGACACTGAGTGTATATTTACCTTCCAAATCCGTGTTAGTGCCAATGGCAGTCCCTTTGATTTGGACGGTACCAAATTCTATTGGTTTGTCTTCACTATCTACTACCTTACCCGAGATTTTTACATTGACTGCAGAAACAGCAAGAGTAAGAAGGACAAAAAAGAGAGACAAGAATAATCTTAATCTTATCATATATTATATGAACGCAAGAGTATCATATAATCGTATTTAAATTGGTCAAAATTTCCTAAAATGCTTCAATAGCCAATTGGACTAATAAGACTAATTGGACTAATAAGACTAATAAGACCAATAAGACCAATAAGACTAATAAGACCAATAAGACTAATAAGACCAATTAGACTAATTGGTCTAATAGGCCCAATAAGACGAAAAAAAGCCAGAATCTTTCGATCCTGGCTTTCTAAGACGGCGATTACCTACTCTCCCGCTTTCGCAGTACCATCGGCGTTACAAGGTTTAACTTCTCTGTTCGGAATGGGAAGAGGTGGAGCCCTTGTGCTGTCATCACCTGAATATCTTGAAAGAGTCCTGACCGCGGAAGCGGCAAGAAGACATCCTGAGCCAACCACGTTGGCAAAGTACGGAGTCTTGAACATTGAGCAACAAGTGTCAGACACTTGTTGTTTGGTGTTCATTGTTCATCACTCTTGTATTTCTCCCGGAACGTCTCGGGCAATTAGTACCGCTCGGCTGAGCGCGTCGCCACGCTTGCACCTGCGGCCTA
>JAIDTL010000131.1 GCA_029060725.1 Muribaculaceae bacterium
CTCCACAACCCCAAAACCTCACAACCCCACAACTTCACAACCCCCCAAAAAATTCTACTGCAAAATTACTAAAAATTCACGAAAAATTACTATCTTTGCCTTTTGAAATCTTATTGAAGATGTGTTTTTTCAATGATTTCATCTTTTTCCCGATGCTTATTTAGGCGTTGGGTGTTTGTAAATTATTGTCATTTAATGGATAAAATATTAGATACAAGAAAAGTAGACAAATTCGACAAGCTCCTTGAAGGTGCTTCTTCGATTGTGCTTACTTGTCATGTCCGTCCTGATGGTGATGCTATCGGCAGCACACTCGGTTGGTTACACCTTCTTGAGTCGTTGGGGAAATCCGCAACTGTGGTGGTCCCGGACAATGCTCCTCGCTCACTCTCATTCCTTCCGGGTTTCGATAAGATGGCTGTCTTCACACGCCATGAGGAATATTGTGAAAAGCTATTCCAAGAAGCAGACCTTGTGATTTGCTGCGATTTCAATCAGCCTTCTCGTCTCGACCGTATGCAGCCCCTGTTGGATTCTTGTCCATGCCCTAAGGTGCTGATCGATCATCATGTAGACCCAGCTCCTTTCGCTGATGTTGTATTCTCATTCCCGGAGATGTCGAGCACTTGTGAACTTTCTTTCAGAATAATGGCTGAGCTCGGGCTCTATTCCGACATAAACCTTGAATGCGCTTCCTGTTTGCTCGCCGGAATGATCACAGACACTAAAAATTTCACTGTCAATTGTAAGAGTCCGGATATCTATGAAATTCTTCAGCGTCTTCTTGAGAAAGGATGTGATAAGAATCGGATAGTGCGGCTTGCTCTGATGGAAAAAAGCTATGGCGCATTAATGCTCGAAGCTTATGCGATTGCAAGAAAAATGGAAATCTTCCCCGAATTCCATGGTTCAATAATATGTCTTAATAAGGAAGAATGTGAAAGATTCCATTATGAAAAAGGTGATACTGAAGGTATAGTCAACCGTCCTACAGAGATTAGAGGAATCACATTCAGTTTCTTCCTCCGCGAAGATACCGACTGTGTGAAAGTCTCTGCAAGAAGCGTGATGGATTTTCCTGTCAATGAAATTTGCAAAGATATTTTCGGAGGAGGTGGACATGTGATGGCAGCGGGAGCTGAGTTCTATGGCTCTCTCGATGAGTGCCGACAGAAATTAATCGACTCTTTCCCAAAATATGCTCATCATCTGAAAGGAAGATCTGAAAAGCTTGATTATTTTGAAATCAAATCAGATTCCTGACCATTCTCACTTTATGGAAATTTGCCGTGCAGCATTTTCCTCACCAAGACGATACATAGTTAAAACATATTTAAAACAAACTAAATCAATGAAATTTACATATTCCGTTATAATTCTCCTGTTGCTTTTCATATCTTCATGTAGTAAAACTCAGAGTTATTCCGATCTTCTTAAGAATGAACAAAAATGTAGCAACTGGTTTCTCGCTCAGCAAAAAGTATGCAACGAAATCCCGTCTGACAGTGCATTCCTTGTCGGTCCGGACGCTCCTTACTATAAGATGGACGACGACGGGTATATCTATATGCAAGTGTTGAAAGCTGACCAACGCACCGAACGTGAAATTCCTGATAATGGTGCTACTGTCTATTTCACTTATTCTCGATATAACATCGAAACTATGTACAACAACAATACCCTTGATATTGAAGCTTCTGAAAGCAATCAAGACAACTTCATAAATTCTGTTGGTAATACCTACTTTATATATGGCAACTATAGTGTGAGTACATCTGCTACTTTTGGAAGCGGTATTCAACTCCCGTTAAGTTATCTTGGCTACAATTCTGAAGTTAATATCCTTCTGAAATCATATTATGGCTTCTCTGTTGACAATACTACCTGTATCCCTTATCTCGTCAACATCCGCTACTTCAAAGCCGAATATTAATGATGCAAATTTAGCAAGTTTATTTAATTGAATTTCATAATCTCCCACTATCTATTATATTATTGGGATTCTCAATTCTAAAATCCCAATTCTCAATTCTCAATTTTCAATTCAAAATTCAAATTAACCCAAATGAGTCTAATAAAATCAATATCCGGTATACGTGGCACTATCGGTGGCCATAATGGCGACGGCCTTGGTGGTGTAGACATAGTGAAGTTCACTGCTGCATACGCTCAGCATATTAAAAATATAAATGGCGGAAAGGCAGGTAAAATTGTTGTAGGTCGAGATGCGCGCATCTCTGGCCCGATGGTTTCTCATCTTGTTGTTGGCACTCTTATGGCTATGGGCTTTGATGTGATCAACATCGGCTTGGCTACTACTCCTACTACTGAACTTGCAGTCGTAGGGGAAGATGCTCTCGGTGGCGTTATTCTCACTGCGAGCCATAACCCTATTCAATGGAATGCCCTTAAACTTCTTGACCATAATGGCGAATTCCTCACCGATGCCGCCGGCAAAGAGGTGATCCGTATTGCTGAAGAAGAAGATTTTATTTTCGCAGATGTGATGGAGCTTGGCTCCGAATATGTCAATGATACTTGGGGCCAACGCCATATTGATATGGTTAAAGCCTTGAAGCTCGTAGATGTTGAAGCAATCGCAAAAGCTGATTTTACTGTAGCTGTCGACGCTGTCAATTCCGTCGGTGGAGTTGTAATCCCTCGTCTTCTCCGTGCTCTTGGCGTTAAGAATGTCATCGAATTGAATTGCGAACCCAACGGACATTTTGCACATACGCCCGAACCTATCCCCGAAAACCTTACTCAGATTGCAGATCTCATGAAGTCTGGCAAAGCTGATGTCGGATTTGTTGTAGATCCGGATGTCGACCGTCTTGCTATAGTGATGGAAAATGGCGAGATGTTTGTCGAGGAATACACTCTCGTGGCAGTTGCTGATTATATCCTTTCTCACACGCCTGGTTCTACTGTATCCAACCTCAGCAGTTCACGCGCTCTGCGCGACGTGACTCGCCGCCATGGTTGCGAATATAATGCTGCTGCCGTAGGAGAAGTGAATGTCGTGGCTAAGATGAAAGAGACTAGTGCTGTGATTGGTGGAGAAGGCAATGGTGGTGTAATCTATCCGGAACTCCACTATGGGCGCGATGCTCTCGTCGGCGTGGCGATATTCCTGACTCTTCTTGCTAAGTCAGGTAAAAAAGTAAGTGAGCTCAAGAAGACTTATCCTCCTTATCAAATCGCTAAGAATAAGATTCAGCTTACTCCGGATATTGACGTGGATGCTATCCTTTTGGCAGTGAAAGATAAATTTTCCGGTTGTGAGATCACTGACATTGATGGAGTGAAAATCGACTTCCCGGAATCTTGGGTACATCTTCGCAAATCTAATACCGAACCCATCATCCGAATCTATAGCGAAGCGGAGACCATGGAGAAAGCCGAAGCCCTCGCAGAAGAAATTAAGACTGTCATCGCCTCCCTCTAATCTTTAATTTTGTGTAATTCATCAATTATGAATTATGAATTATGCATTGTGAATTATGCATTAAATAAATTATGTTAAAGAAATTCTTCCTAAATCTCCTCTCTTCATTCGTCGGTGCCTGGATAGCTATGGTGCTCTTTTGCGTAGTTGCGTTCATGGTCGTCATAGGAGTTGCTGCTCGTCTTGGTGGCGACGACGACTCTACGTCTAATACGAAAGTAAGCTCAAATTCTGTTCTGGTGCTTGATCTTGAAGGTACTATCATAGAAACCCCGGAGTCCGGTCAGATCGACTTTTTATCTCTCGTCTATGGCGACGGAGTAGAGTCTCCAACAGCTCTCAATATTCTTATCGACGGCATCCGCGAAGCAAAAGATTCGAAGGAGATTAAGGCTATGTATATCAAATGTGGTCATCCGGCAGCTTCTCCGGCTACTCTTAATGCCGTTCGTCAGGCTATTGCAGATTTCAAGAAAAGCGGCAAGAAAGTATATGCCTACGCAGATGCGATGACTATGGCTGATTACTTTGTGGCTTCTCAAGCTGACTCCCTTTTCCTCAACCCGGGAGGCATGATAGAGATTTCAGGTCTCGGAGGCACTACTCTTTTCTATAAAGACCTCCTTGATAAGATTGGAGTGAAGATGACTCTCGTGAAAGTAGGTACTTTCAAATCTGCTGCCGAACCTTATATTTCCAACGAAATGTCGGCTCCTGCACGTGCACAGCTTGACACTCTTTATGGTAATATGTGGAAATACATTGGCGATGCCGTAGCAGAAGGTCGTAAGTCTCTATCCGACAATTCTATGAATAAGGCTGCCAATGAGTTTATTTGTTTTCAGACTTCATCTCAGATCCTAAAGCAAGGCTATGTAGATCGTCTTGTCTACGAGCGTCAGATCGATGACATAGTTGGGCGCCTTGTTGGGAAAGACGGAAAAGATGTGAAGTATTACACTCCTGAGACTCTTTCTGAAAATTCAAAATGGGGCAAGGAATATAATAGTAAGAACAAGGTGGCTGTCCTCTACGCCACAGGTGAGATTCAGGAATATTCTAAGAGTGGCATCGACTGCTATCGTCTCGTGCCTCAGATTACGGATCTGGCTGATGATGACAATGTAAAGGCGCTCGTTCTCCGTGTCAATTCTCCCGGTGGTTCGGTATTCGGAAGCGAACAAATTGGGGAAGCGCTCGACTATTTCAAGTCGAAAGGAAAGCCATTCATTGTCTCTATGGGCGACTATGCTGCATCCGGTGGTTATTGGATTTCATGCACAGCCGATAAGATTTTTGCAGATCCTCTGACCATCACCGGTTCGATTGGTATTTTCGGCCTATTCCCATCTGCTGAAGGCCTTGTCAAGAAACTCGGCGTAACTCCTCAGACTGTCTCTACAAACCCCGGAAAAAGTATTTCACTCTTTTATGATCCAACTCCTGAACAATTGGATGTGCTTCAGACTTACATCGACGATGGCTACTCCCGATTCGTTAAGCGTGTGGCTAAGGGTAGGAAAATGAAAGAGCAGAGAGTCCGTCAGATTGCCGAAGGTCGTGTATACGATGCTGCGCAGGCCTTGAGTCTTAAACTTGTCGATAAATTAGGTTCCCTCGACGACGCTATCGCTTTTGCTGCTTCTGAGGCCGGACTTAAAGCTGATAAATACGGAGTGGCTGTGTATCCAAAATACCAGCCTGACTTCCTTGATCTTTTGAAAGCGCAAGGTTTGGATCAACTCAACATTAAGATTGCAAAGATAGTAGATGAGAATCCGCAATCAATTCTTATTAGAGAGTCAGCCAATCTACTGCGCCGCACGCCCTTCCAAGCCCGAATGACTCCTCTTGCCATCCGCTTCAATTAATAATTTTCGACAATGGCCACCCACGACAACTTTCTACAATACGTATTGACACCGTTCTCCTGGCTATATGGTCTGGGAGTCTACGTCCGCAATAAATTCTTTGACTGGGGGATACTGAAGGAAACTTCCTTCAGTGTCCCTGTTGTCGGTGTGGGCAATATCACCGTAGGCGGTACAGGCAAAACGCCTCACGTTGAGTATATTCTTGAATGCCTTAGATATAAACGTAATATCGCAGTGCTTAGTCGTGGCTATAAGCGTAAGACTCGCGGTTTTATTCTTGCATCTGCCAAAAGCACACCTGATGATATAGGAGACGAACCCCTTCAGATTTATGAAAAATTTGGTGGCACTGTTAAGGTGGCTGTTTGCGAGAGCCGTGTGAAAGGTATACGCGAACTGATCAAGCAATTTCCCAAAATTAATTTGATTGTGCTCGATGATTCTTTCCAGCATCGCTACATCAAGCCTAAGGTGAATATCATGCTAATGGATTATACTCGTCCGGTATATTCCGACCATATTCTTCCTCTTGGCAGAATGCGTGAAAGCAGCGAAGCTCGATATCGTGCTGACATGGTTATTACGACTAAATGTCCGTCTGACATCTCTGCGTTGGATATGAGGCTCGTATCTAAGAGGCTGGAACTCATGCCCTATCAAAAACTATATTTTTCATCGTATGATTATGGTGGCTTGATTCCTGTCTTCCCGGATGATTGCTCCGACCGTGTACTCCTGACAGAACTGACAGCGGATGATTCTGTGATTTTGCTGACCGGGGTTGCTAATCCTCGTCCTTTCGTCAATCATTTTCGCGATTATCCATTTAAGAAGAAGGTGCTACACTTCCCGGATCATCACGATTTCAAAAAGTCAGACCTCAACAAGATATTGAATAAATTCAAGGAAACTTCGGGCCATCGAAAGATCATTATTACGACAGAAAAGGACGCAATGCGCGTGAGCCATAATCCGTATTTCCCGATAGAGCTTCGTTCAAAAATTTTCTACATTCCGATAGGTGTTCGGATGCTTGATACTAATTTTGGCTATGACTTTGTCCCGGATCTTCTCCAAGCCATTGAAAAATAAACTTTCCTCTTTCAAATTTCGTTATATTCAAAAGCAATCCCCAAAAGTCCTTAAAGACTTTAAAGACTTTAAAGACCTTAAAGACCTTAAAGCCTTTAAAACCCTTACTCCCCCAAAAAAATACCCAAAATTACGATGGAAAAAAATATGATAGAAAAAATTAAGGAGACTTCCTCTTTTATCAAGTCTAAGGTTTCCGAACTCCCTGAAGTAGCTGTTATTCTTGGTTCCGGTCTCGGTAACCTTGCAGACAATATGGACGTTAAAGCCGAAATAGATTATCACGATATTCCCAACTTCCCGGTGTCTACCGTAGCCGGACATGCCGGAAAACTCATATTTGGTTATCTTGGTGGTAAATATATCATGGCTATGAAAGGTCGTTTCCACTACTATGAAGGCTACGATATGAAGCAGGTCACTTTCCCTGTGCGCGTTATGAAAGATCTTGGAGTGAAGACACTCTTCGTAAGCAATGCTGCTGGAGGAATGAACAAGGAATTCCGTGTAGGCGATGTAATGGTCATTACTGATCATATCAATCTTTTCCCGGAAAATCCTCTTCGCGGAAAGAACTATGAAGAGCTTGGCACTCGCTTCCCGGCTATGACCGAAGCATATAAGAAGTATCTTGTGCAGTATGCCGACGAGATTGCAGATAAGGAAGGACTCCGCCTTATGCATGGTGTATATGTAGGCACACCCGGTCCTACATTTGAGACTCCCGCTGAATATGAATACTTCCGTATTATCGGTGGCGATGCTGTAGGTATGTCTACAGTTCCTGAAGTTATAGTGGCAAACCATGCAGGAATGGATGTCTTTGGTCTTTCCGTAATCACCGATCTTGGTGGTAAAGATATCGACTATGTTCCTACTCATGAGGAAGTGCAGCAAGCTGCCGAAACTGCCTCTCCGGTAATGGTGAAGCTTATCACAAAAATGCTATCACGCATTAACTAAACTTCCCACATAATACTTAATGTTCATTGCTTAATGTTCATTACTCACTGTTCATTACTTAATGTTCATTACTTAATGTTCAATACTTAATATTCAATACTTAATATTTAGTACTTAAAAAAACATGTCAGAAATATCAGATTTAGGCGAATTTGGTCTCATTGACCGACTTACCAAAGACTTCCCGTTGAGGAACGAGTCTTCGATATTCGGTGTCGGAGACGACGCTGCCATAATGAATTATAAAGATAAGGATGTCCTTGTGACTACAGATCTTCTCCTTGAAGGTATTCATTTCGATCTAAGATATGTACCCCTAAAGCACCTTGGATATAAGTCTGCTATCGTCAATTTCAGCGATATTTATGCGATGGGAGGTTCTCCTAAGCAAATTACGGTTTCTCTTGGCATCTCAAGCCGTTTTTCAGTAGAGCATATCGATACTTTGTATGAAGGAATTCGGACCGCGTGCGAAATTTATGGTGTAGATC
>JAIDTL010000132.1 GCA_029060725.1 Muribaculaceae bacterium
TGGTTAAGGCATTGTTTTTCATGGCCTTCTTCGAAAACGCGCACTCAAACCTCAGATTCTCTTTTTCCATATTCCAATATCTACTTAAAGAGAGTTGTTACCAATTATCCATTCTTAATAAACAATTCTTTCAGAAAGTACAAGGAAGAGTGAGCAATTGGTAGTAGAGAGTTCGAGCCATGCGCTGATGGCCAAAATTGTTAGGATGAAGCCTATCTGTCTCAGCATTATTGAAATACTGCGCGTGTCCGTCATGAAGCGGATACAGACCACAAAGCGAATTGAGGTCTATCACCGGCACTGACCAGATCTTTCCAGCCTCGATTACGGATTCAACATACGCGTCAAGATACTCACCACATCGGTTTGCATAATCCTCCGGAACCTGCCAGTTCTTCTCATTTGCATAGAAACCGCTCCTATGTATAGGAGTAAGCAATACAATTTGTTTAGTAGGATAAGTCCTTTTAAGAGAGTCGAGAGCGATATTGATGCGGCCACGGTAAGTATCAGGATCCATACAGATAGAGCGACGCATGCGGGCTTCCGGTCTTTTCTCATATCGATGACCGTAGACCACTTCCTCCATCTTTTCGTCATACCATCTTCCAAGAGGCACTGCATTATTGTAATCGTTTGTTCCCATGAAGATAAGGATAGCGTCAAAATCATCGCCATGTTCCTCCTTCAGCTGGTTGGTCTGACGCGGGATATCATTCCATTCCCTTCCGCTTACGGCATATACATACGGTGTTATTCCGAGCCACTGCTTAAGATAGTTCCAATACTTTGAATCAGCCGCTTTGTTGCGCGGATCAGTAATCGAGTCGCCGAAATAGGCTACTGTCTTTCCTTCCCAAGGATGCACGATATATTCTGCTTTTAAACCAAAAGCCACGATAAGAAGGAGGATCAATGCAGTTATTTTCGTTTTCATGTTGTCAGATATTTTTTGCAAATATAACAAAAATCCCTCTCCCCTCCAAATAAAACTACTTATTGCCTTGTAGCAATTGCCCCAGAAAAATCCCTTTTTGAGACAAAATCTGAAAATTGAGTTAATAATAATGAAAAATTTATCGTAAATATTTGCAATAAGATTGTGTAATTTTAATAAAAAGTATTATATTTGCAAGTCTAAACACAACAATATGAAACTCATTGAGCTTAACATTCAACGCATTTTTGAACTTTGTAGGTTATACAAAGTTAAGTCTCTTGCAGTCTTTGGTTCCATCTTGACGGATAGATTCAATGAACAAAGCGATGTCGATATGCTTGTTGACTTTGAGCCTATTGATCATGACAGGTTTGACTATGTGAGCAATTACTTTAGTTTTCGTGATGCACTGGAGCGCTTGTTTAATCGTAAAGTAGATTTGATAGAGGAAAAAGGTTTGCGTAACAAGTATATTATTGCAAATGTCAATCGTACAAAACAGATGATTTATGGCTAAAGAAGAAGTATTGGCATATCTTCAGGATATATTAGATGCAATAACGGATGTCGAGCACTTCTTTGTCGATTATCCAAGACGTTTTGATGTCTTTGAAAAAGATTATCTTCGTAGAAGTGCAGTCGAAAGAAAGGCTGAGATTATGGGAGAAGCAATGAATAGGATCAAAAAGGCTGATCCCTCTTTGGTCATACCAAATTCAAGAGCGATAATTGACACCCGCAACAGAATAATTCATGCTTATGATAATGTTCAGCCAGAATTTTTATGGGGATTGGTGATTCGGCATATTCCTGAACTTAAAAAAGATGTCGAGCTTATTCTTGCAGAGTATGAAGAACGAATATTACGAGAGCATTCGGATATACAATAACCTTGTGAGAAGATTATCAAAGATCATACATTTATTGATGTTCGGCAGCATGGCTTTTCCATGCTTTGCTTCCATAGAGTCTCCCGATTCAATATCCGAATGGGAACTCGAGGAATTTACTCTCGAGAAGAAACGGGCTGGAAATCTAAAGTTGTCGGGACCTGAAAATGCGTTTCAGATCAATCAGACAGAGCTTTTCCGTGCTGCCTGCTGTAACCTTGGAGAAAGTTTCACTACCAATCCATCTGTCGATGTCAACTATTCAGACCCTGGTACCGGAGCAAAGCAGATCAAACTTCTTGGTCTCTCCGGCAGTTACGTGCAGCTTTTAGCCGAAAATATGCCAGATTTCCGAGGAGCTGCCCGTCCGTATGCCCTTCGCTACGTTCCCGGTCCATGGATGAAAAGCATTAGCGTGTCAAAAGGATCTGCTTCTGTCAAAAACGGTTTTGAATCAATGTCAGGACAGATTGATGTGGAATATCTAAAACCGGATGACCCTTCCGGAGTAGCCGTAAATGCATATCTCGATTCAGACTTGAAAGTGGAAGCGAATATTGATGTCAATACAAAACTGACTCCCACTCTCGCAACTGAGATCCTCGCTCATTATGAAGACCGCTTCATGAACCATGATGGCAATGATGACGGTTTCGCAGATATGCCCGATATCCGGCAGATAAATCTATTCAACAGGTGGAAATATGTAGGTAAGAAATATATTTTTCATGGGGGAGTCGGCTTTCTCGATGAAAAGAGTGATGCGGGGCAAATAGTCCATTCAACACATGTAGACAATCCCTATAGGATTGAGATGAAAACTGATAGGGTACAAGCATATATGAAACATGCTTTTATCCTCAATCGTCAACATAACACGAATATCGCTGTTATGGCGAATGGATCTTTCCATTCTCTTGATGCATCATACGGGTTGAAGATTTACAATGTGGATGAATGGAACGGTTACGCACAGTTGATCTTCGAAACAGATTTTAACGACCGCAACAACCTGTCTGCAGGACTCTCATTCAATCATGATTCATTTAATCAGCATATAAGGACGCTCAATGACGCATCTCTTAATACAATTCCTCTTGAAGAGTCAGAAAACACATTCGGAGGTTATTCACAATATACCTGGAAACCGTCGGAGAAATTTACTGCCATGGCCGGCGTGAGGGGAGACTATAGTTCTCTTTATGGCTGGTTTGTCACTCCAAGATGCAATGTCCGGTATACACCTGTTGAAAATCTAAATGTTCGTGTCTCTTTAGGAAAGGGATATCGTACTGTCTTCGGATGGGCTGAATACAACTATCTTCTCGCAAGCGGCCGACAATTTGTGGTAGAAAATCTCAATCAAGAGGCTTCATGGAACTATGGAATAAATGCAGATTATACTTTATGGTTCGGTTCACATTCAATTCGATTCAACGCTGATTATTATTATACCAACTTTGACCGTCAGGTTAATGTAGACTACGACTCTGACCCTGGCAAGTTGACTATTGCCAATCTCATTGGAAAGTCTTACTCACATACTTTTCAGATAGATGCCACTTATGAGTCTTCTTTTGGGCTTACCGTCACTGCAGCCTATCGCCTCAACGATGTAAAAACTACATACGGAGGGAAACTGCTTGAAAAACCTCTTACTCCCAAATATAAGGCCCTTTTAACTGCATCTTTCTCAACTGAAATGGATATTTGGCAGTTTGATGCCACTTTGGCTGTAAATGGTGGTGGCAGGATGCCTGCTCCTTATCTGACTGAAGATGGCGCTTACTCATGGCCTCAGCGTTTCAAGGCATTCCCGCAACTCAATTTGCAGGTGACCCGATGGTTTCGACATTTCTCAATCTATGCCGGTGGGGAAAACCTTACAGGATTCCGACAGAAAAATCCTATCGTATGCAGCAGTGATCCAAGGAGTCATAAGTTTGACTCGACTATGATCTGGGGACCGGTGCAGGGAGCTATGGCTTATATTGGAATTCGCGTCAATTTTGGAAAACTATAACTTTTTTTTGTGTATTACAATTTCTTTTTATATCTTTGTCTTCAAAAGAAAAAATAAACATCATATCGGTATGAAAAAACTTTTGATCTGTATGTTCATGGCATTAGGATCCATGACTATATATGCGAAAGACATTAAAGAGTATGTGGTGACTACAAATCCTCAGATGTCTTGTCAGAACTGTGAGAATAAGATAAAGGGAAACCTTCGCTTTGAGAAAGGTGTGAAAAAGGTTGAGACTGATCTTAAGGCACAGACCGTAACGGTGACTTATGATGCAGACAAGACTGATGAGGCAAAACTTGCTGAAGCTTTTGGAAAACTCAATTATGAGGTGAAGAAAGTAGGAGATCCTGCTGCCTCGGTTAAGAAGTGCACGAAGTCTGAGTGTGATGGAAAGTCAGAATCATTTTGCAAAAACAAATGATTAATTCTTTTTCAGGGGCTATACATGGTTAGTCGTGGTGATACGGCTCTCCTCTCAATATGGTCATCGCACGATAGATCTGTTCAGTGAAGAAAAGGCGGATCATTTCATGGCTGAATGTCATTTTTGAGAATGAGAGCAAGAAGTTTGCTCTGGAATATACTTGGGGCGAGAACCCATAGGGTCCTCCCACAATGAATACCATTCTTTTCTTCCCGCCTGACATACCTTTTTGCAGGAAATCGGAGAATCCTCTTGAGGTGAACATTTCTCCGCGCTCATCAAGAAGCACTACGTAGTCAGAAACTGACACTTCTCCGAGAATAATTTTCCCTTCCTCTTCTTTCTGTTGGCTTTCGGTCAGTTTCCTTGAGTTCTTGATGTCTGGAAGTGACTTTATGGAAAATGGGACATAACGCTTCAGTCTCTTGCAATATTCGTCGATTCCGGCCTGAATGTAGGGAGTTGTCGTTTTCCCGACAGTTATTAATACGATATCCATTTAAAGCTAAATTTTTTTACAAAATTAGCGAAGATTTTTGAATTATGAAAACAAAAGACGAACTTATTGATGAACTCCTTGACCTTGCTTTCGCCGAAGACATTGGCGACGGCGACCATACTACATTATCTACTATCCCTGCTAAAGCCATGGGCAGATCCAAACTCCTTATTAAGGAAAAGGGGATTCTTGCTGGCGTGGAGATAGCTAAAAAAGTGCTTCATAAGGTAGATCCATCTATTAAAATCGATGTAAAGATTAATGACGGTGCTGAAGTAAATCCCGGGGATATAGCTTTCACGGCAGAAGGACCCGTAAGAAGTCTTCTTGTAGCAGAGCGAACCATGCTTAATATTATGCAACGCATGAGTGGAGTTGCGACAATGACCCGAAAATATCAAGATCAGCTTAAAGGTCTTCATACTAAAGTGCTTGATACCCGTAAGACCACTCCAGGAATGCGAATGCTTGAAAAAGAAGCAGTAAAAATAGGAGGTGGCACTAATCATCGAATTGGTCTTTTCGACATGATTCTCATAAAAGACAATCATGAGGATTTTGCCGGAGGTATCGAACAAGCAGTCAAGAGAGCCGAGGAGTATTGTAAAGCCAATGGAAAAGACCTTAAGATTGAGGTAGAATGTCGTTCGCTCGATGACATCCGTAAAGTGCTTGAAATTGGAGGAGTCGATAGAATCATGTTTGATAACTTCACTCCGGAACTTACGCGCGAGGCTGTAATGCTTGTCGATGGTAAGGTTGAGACAGAATCATCGGGTGGCATCACATTTGACACCCTTAGAGACTATGGCGAGACCGGAGTGGACTATATTTCAGTAGGAGCTCTAACTCACAGTGTAAAAGGTCTTGATATGTCGTTCAAGGCATTTTGAAATGGCTGACAAGAAGAAAGAGGCTGCGAGAGAATGGGGAAAGCAGGCTGAGAATATAGTTAGCGAGTATCTCATCTCGAGAGGATATACTGTCAGAGAACGAAATTGGCGGCCAAAATCTTCAAAAAGTGAGATCGACCTAATTGCTCAGAAAGATGACACTCTTATCTTTGTAGAAGTCAAAGCAAGATCGAATATGGATATTGATCCTGCAGAAGCGATGACTGCTGAAAAGATTAAGAATGTGGTGAGAGGCGCAAATTCTTATCTTCAAGCGCAAGACTTCGATTTCTATTATCGATTTGATGTGGCAGCAGTAAGTGGGAATATCGATAATTATAGGTTAGATTATCTTGAAGATGCTTTTCTTCCTCCGTTGAGAAGCCGTTGAAACCACATTATAGTAATGAGTAAGAATATTTCACAATTCAAATTCAAGCAATTTTCTGTCAGTCATTACCGGAGTTCTATGAAGGTTGGAGTCGACGGTGTGCTGATAGGTTGCTGGACTGATGTGGAAGGCTCGACCAAAATTCTTGATGTCGGCTCGGGATGTGGATTAATTACCCTAATGATGGCTCAACGATGTCCGGAAGCCGATATCATCGGAATTGATATCGATGAGCCATCTTGCACAGAAGCATTGGAAAATGCAAAGAATTCTCCATGGAAAGATCGAATAAACATCATAAATGGAGATTTTCCGGATATCCTGAATATTGAATACTCTAAAGGTTTCGATCTGATTGTTTCAAATCCTCCATATTTTGATTCCGGAATATCAAATATCGCCACATCACGAGAGCGGGCAAGGCATCAGGGAAGTCTTTCACCGTTTTCTCTTCTTGCTTCTTCGGTAGCTCTTTTAACGCCATCTGGAACGTTGGCAATGATAATGCCCACTGAGTTTACTTCATCGTTGGAAGAAGAAGCCAACAAACTTGGATATATCTTGAAGAGAAAATGTTTCGTCCGCGGGCATGCTGAAGCACCCTATAAAAGAGTGCTTCTACAGTGGATATTAAAAAATGATGTTCTTTATCTTGATGAAACTAAGATTGAGCACTTGACGCTTGAGTCGGAAAGAGGCAAGCCAACTGATGAATATCGACAACTTTGTAAAGATTTTTATTTGAAATTCTGATAGTTTAAACCAAATGCACGCTTATTTGTCATATAAATAAAAACTAACACAATCACGCTATGAAATTAAAAAATCTACTCCTTTTAGCAATGGCGATGGGCTCAATGACTCCAGTCGCAGTCTTTGCTGACGATTATGTTGACGATATATACTTCAATCCGAAAAAAGATAAAAATGTAGGTGCTAAGAAGAAAAATCCCAACTATATCGAAAATTTCAGTGACATAGATGTTGATACTTACAATCTACGCGGTCAATATTACAATACCCCTATAGATACTATCGGAGCAAGAGTAAGCTCTGAAGAAGATTTCGTATATACGCAGCAGATTCAGAAGTATTACAATCCAACTATTGTACTCGATAATTCCCAACTTCTTGCAGATGTGCTTCAAAACTCATACGGCAATGTTGAGATTGTATATAACGGCATCACTCCGGCATTCCTTCCTACTTATCGGTATGGTTGGCCATACTATAGCTACTATGATCCATGGTATTGGAATGTAGGTTTCGGAGGGTGGAGCATAGGCGGATGGTATGATCCATGGAATTGGGGCCCATCTTGGTCATGGGGTTGGGGTCCTTCATGGTCGTGGGGTCCATCATGGGGTTG
>JAIDTL010000133.1 GCA_029060725.1 Muribaculaceae bacterium
ATTACTACATTTTTACGGCATCTAAGATGCTGTATATCTGCATATAAACAGCCAAAAGTGTCAAACTCGGAAAGATACAAAAAAATATTGATATGGCAAAATTAGTCGTCAGGTTTTTCGAATTTATGGCTTCTTTCAATCTGTCACCCCAGACCATTTACATCAATTCGAAATCCGTGTCGATAGCGGTGACTTGGAATTCGGTGCGTCGGTTGATTTGATCAGCTGCTTCTTGATCTTCTTCTGAAAGGGTTTCGATTAATTCCGGGGTGAGCTCTGTCTCTTCCTCAAACTGTGGAAATTCCTTGTTTATGCGTTTTGTGACTACCTTTGGACGCGTCTTGCCGTAGCCCGTCCATGTCAGGCGTGATGGATTGATTCCCTTGTCTACGAGATAATCCACTACGCTTTTGGCGCGGCGGTCAGAAAGGTCTAAGTTGTATTCCTCGCTTCCTTTGCGGTCTGTGTGGGCACTCATCTCTATTGAGACATTTGGATTGTCTTCAAGCATGTTTGCCAATTCATCAAGCGCTTCCTTCGATTCGGGTCGTAGGGTTGCCTTATCAAAATCGTAGAAAATATTCTCGACAACGCTTGGTTTGGAAATAGATGCCAAAATAAAGTCCATCCCATATTCTGCGTCTTCCTCTGCGGAGTCGCTCTCAAACTCAATTTTTTGATTTAGATACCCTTTTGCTCCTGCCATCATGACGTATTTAACGCCTCTTTGGAGGTTGAACCGGAAACTTCCGTCGTCTCTTGCCACTTCCTTCTGATTCGAGCCGTCGTTGCCGACAATCCTTATGACGGCATTCGGCACAGGCTCGTCGTCTTTATCTACAACCCATCCTGCTATGCTGATCTTTAGGTCGGGTAGTAAGAAAGAATATATATGATCATAGCCGCGTGCATCTCCACGGTTGCTGCTCAGAAATCCTGACTCTCCTGGTCCGAAGGTGATTCCAAAATCGTCGCCCGTAGAGTTGATAGGCTGCCCCATATTGTATACGCTCCAACGGTCGCCCGTAGAGTTAAGCTGAGCCTTGAAGATGTCAAGTCCTCCAAATCCTGAATGCCCATCACTTGAGAAATACAATGTAGAGTCAGTGCGAACGTATGGAAATGTCTCATTGCCTCGTGTATTGATCTGCGGTCCGAGATTTTCCAAAGATCCCCCTCGCTCCTGAAGATTGATACGCCAGATGTCAAGCCCTCCATAACCTCCGGGCATGTCTGATGTAAAGTATAGGTAGCGTCCGTCGGGAGAGACAGCCGGATGGCCTACAGCTGTCACTGTATCGTTGAGAATCTCAAATTTCTGAGGTGCACTCCATGAGGCCTCGCTGCGTTTTGAAGTGTAGATTTCCACTGTGGTGCTGGAAGTCTCCGAACGCTTTGCTACAGTCAGATACATCGTCTGTCCGTCGGGCGTGAAAGATATGATACCCTCATCTGCGTCGGTGTTAAGTTCCCCTTCTGCCGGACCTGGACGTAGCCATTCCCCTTTTTCATTTTTTTTGACCATCCAAATGTCCCCTTTTTTCATGCCGGTTATTTCAGACTTGTTGTCGCCGGTAGCTTTTTCGTTGGTTGTGGTATAATATAGGATGTCGTAGTTCTTGTCCAAATACATTGGGGCATAGTCTGAGCGACGGGAATTGAGTATCTTTGATTGCTTTACGACGTAGCGGCTCTTAGGGGCATCTTTAGAAGAAATCCCTATATTGCACCCTCTTATTCCAGCCTTGGCTATCTCATCATCTGGTTTCCATTCCAAATATTTTTCATATTCTGTGATGGCTTGAGGGTATTTGCCACTCGCTTGCAGCATTTGGGCAAGCCGAAGATAGATTGTAGAGTCAGTTTGTCCATATCTGAGGGCATTTTGATATGCTGCCACAGCATTCGCCGGGCGATTTAAGCGTTGATAGCAAGTGGCAAGCTTATAAGCAACTTCTCCACGCAAAGGTCGCTCTTCTGGTTTGGTGAGTCGGTTGTAAATCTTCCGGTACATGTTTGACGCGTTGAAATACTCCCCGCGTGAGAGGGTGTCGTCGGCATCTGATAGCTTCACCGATTTGCACGACGTAATGCCCGCTGTCAGGAGCAGTATCAATGTCGCTATCAAAACAAAATGTCGATTTTTATCTATTTTATACATATAGATACAACGCATCTTCAGCCCCTTTATTGCCTCTCAATATGGCATGAAGAAGGAACTCAAATATATTATTTCAGCGAGTCAGAGAGTGTTTCCAGACACGCGCGCACTTCTTCATCAGTCTTGAAGAGCTTTTCTTTGCAGATCTTTAGCAATTCCAAAGCGCGGGAAGTAAGTGATGCCAAAGAATCAATGTCACAGTCCGGGCTTTGCATCTTTGCCGTGATGGCTTCCAACTCTGCGATAGCTTCTGAATATTTCATTTCTGGGGTATCCATTTTTTAGATTTTATTCGTTTATGGCTCAAAATTACATATAAATCCTATAATATGCAAACGTTTCGGCTATCTTTCTTTCTTGATTCAGCTTTTTTTCGTAAATTTGCACTATGAAAAAGATAGCAAGCTTTACAATCGACCATCTGACACTCCTCCCCGGTGTGTACGTTAGCCGTAAAGATACTACGCCTTCGGGCGATGTCATCACCACATTTGATGTCCGCATGACGGCACCAAACCGGCAGCCGGCAATCTCCATTCCTGCGCTTCATGCAATGGAGCATCTTGCTGCGACATTCCTCCGCAATCATCCTGAATGGGGCGACCGTATTGTATATTGGGGGCCTATGGGATGCTGCACCGGCAATTATCTTCTGCTGAATGGTGACTATGAAAGTAGCGATATAGTTCCTCTTATTAAGGAGACATTCCGGTTCGTTGCTGATTTCGAAGGCGAAGTGCCCGGTGCTACACCGAAAGACTGCGGCAACTATCTGCTTATGAACCTCCCTGAAGCTAAAATGGCAGCTCGAGACTATCTGAAAATTCTCGACGACCCCAATTTAAAGGTTAAATATTAATATAAGACAGTTAAATTAAAAAATTAGCTGCGAGTAAGCAAGGTAATTCCTATTTCAAAATCTCAAAAATTAACTACATACATGGCCCATCTATCAGAACGTGGCAATGAAATGCCTGCATCACCAATCCGGCGACTTGCCCCGCTTGCCAATGAGGCAGTCAAACGAGGCATTAAGATATATCGTCTTAATATCGGGCAACCTGACCTCCCGACCCCTCCTCAGGCTTTCGATGCCCTTAAAAAAATAGACCGTGACGTATTGGAATATAGTCCTTCCGATGGTTTGCCGTCCTTGCGAGCAAAGCTAAAGGAATATTATAATCGTTTTAATATAGAAGTAGATGTCGATGATATCATAGTCACATGTGGCGGATCGGAAGCTGTGCTTTTTGCCTTTATGGCTTGCCTTAATCCGGGCGACGAGATCATCGTGCCCGAACCGGCATACGCAAATTATATGGCATTTGCCATATCTGCCGGTGCCAAGATTGTATCAATACCTTCTTCTATCGACAAGGGTTTCGCTCTTCCACCCATCGAAGAGTTTGAAAAGCTCATCACGCCCCGCACTAAGGGTATACTAATATGCAACCCTAACAATCCTACAGGATATCTTTATACTATAAAGGAGATGATGCAGATACGAGATCTGGTGAAAAAATATGATCTTTTCTTATTCTCTGACGAAGTCTATCGTGAGTTTTGCTATACAGGCGCTCCTTACGTATCGGCTTTCCATCTTCCGGGCATAGAGGAGAATGTAGTGCTCATTGATTCTGTCTCAAAGCGCTACAATGAATGCGGTATCCGCATTGGGGCTCTGATCACTAAAAACAAAGCATTGCGTGCCAATGTCATGAAATTCTGTCAGGCACGCCTAAGCCCTCCACTGATCGGGCAGATTATTGCCGAAGCTTCTGTGGATGCCGACAGGGAATATATGCTCGACGTTTATAATGAGTATGTAGCCCGACGTAATTTCCTTGTAGACGGCATAAATAAGATACCAGGATGCTATTCTCCTATTCCAATGGGCGCGTTCTATACTGTTGCAAGTCTGCCGGTCAAAGATGCCGACGATTTCTGTGAATGGTGCCTGAGGGAGTTCTCGTATGATGGGGCTACAATATTTATGGCTCCTGCATCCGGTTTCTACACAACTCCGGGCGCTGGCAGAAATGAGGTGCGACTCGCTTATGTGCTTAATCGCGAAGAACTCGGAAAAGCTCTCGTAGTGCTTGAAAAGGCCCTTGAAGCTTACAATTCTCGTGAAATAAAGGCATAAAAAAATTGATTGTCATCACGACAACCAATCTTCTGTTAACCTTAAAATCTAATACCATGAAAAACTCGATGCAAAATTAGTGATTATTTCCGAAAGTATGTTGTAAAACATATAAAATTTACTCGGATTTAACATTATTTAACAGAAGATGAGAAGAAAAGACGTAAAAAGGGGTATAGAATTAATATTTCTATGCGCAGTAATATGCACAATAGTGATTTTTTCCGTAGCCTTTTTCAAGAATAAAAATACGGATGAAGAGAAGACCGAGATTGTGGCGGTCTCTCCTTACAATTGGTCGGATTCGCTGACAAATGAACGTTCCGATTGGCCGGAATTGGTCAAAATGGACCGCGAAATAGAGCGTTTCATTGGAAGATGGAATATAAAGGGGTTGTCGTTGGCAGTGACGCGCAACGACTCCTTATTGTATGCCAAAGGTTACGGTTGGGCAGACGTAGAGGATCAAAAAAGAATGACTCCTAAAAATATCATGCGTCTGGCATCGGCTTCAAAACTCGTCACCGCAATTGCAATTATGCGATTGGTTGAAGATGGCAAGTTGAGATTAAACTCCAAGGTGTTTGGTCCTGATGGAATTTTGAACGACACTACATTTACAAATGCCATTAAAGACAAACGCCTTTTCGATATCACTGTCGACCATCTTTTGCAACATAAGGGAGGCTTCGGCATGGGGGCCGGCGATCCAATGTTTAATACAAAAGACATTATCGCAGCCAAAGGCTTGTCCGGTCCTCCTACAAATGAACAGTTGACTGAAATAGTGCTCGGCAGGAAAATCGCATTCACACCCGGACAAGGATTCCGTTACTCCAATTTTGGCTACATGCTGTTGTCGTTGGTGATTGAGAGAGTGACTGGAAAAAGTTATTGGGATTTTGTGACAAGTGAAGTATTGCATCCTGCCGGCTGCTATCGGTTTCGCCCCGCTACAAATTATTATGCCGACCGTTCTGAGGATGAGGTGCATTATTATGGTCCTGATACTATAGCTGTAGAGGAATTCAATGGAAGTGGCAGGATGGTGGAGCGAGTCTATGGAGGCAGTAATGTCAATGGGCTTATGGGTGCAGGGGGGTGGTGCGCGTCTGCGTCTGATCTCGCCCGGCTTGTAGCCGCTACCGACAAATATCCTCATGTCAAGAATATAATCAGCAACGAGTCGATTGATTCATTGACTGCATACGCCAAGGAAGGGAGAGTGTCGAGAGGATGGAGTGAAATTGATGAGCATGGTAAGTGGCGACGTACCGGAACGCTATCTTCTACTCATACTTTGATTGAGAGATTTCCCAATGGTGAGTGCTGGGTGATGATTACAAACAGTGGAGTCTGGACCGGACACAATTTCTCAAAAGACTTGACGCGTCTCATCAGTAATCTAAGACCTCGATACTCTAACGCTTTCCCTCGAAGAGACCTGTGGTGATGAAAATATGTTTAATAACATATTTTTGTGTAAAACCAATAATTAACCCTATAGGTTATATGAATAAGGTGGAATATTCCATTCGAAAATAAATAAATATATAATACCATGGCTTATAAAATCGCAGAAATAGAAGGCATAGGAGATGCTTATGCCGAAAAACTACAGGCAGTAGGGATAAAGACAACTGAAGACCTTCTAAAGGAGTGTGCTACCCCAACCGGACGCAAGAAAGTGGCTGAAGAGACTGGTATCAGTCCGAAGCTT
The DNA here is from genome assembly GCA_029060725.1 of Muribaculaceae bacterium. GTDB lineage: Bacteria > Bacteroidota > Bacteroidia > Bacteroidales > Muribaculaceae > Lepagella. The sequence continues at coordinate 6,028 of JAIDTL010000133.1, forward strand.
ATCCTCAAATGGACAAATCATGCCGACCTTTTCCGAATCAAAGGTGTCGCAGGGCAATTTGCTGAATTACTTGAGGCTGCCGGTGTCGACACTGTAAAGGAGTTCCGTCATCGAGTTGCTGCCAACCTTCATCCAAAGATGGTAGAAGTTAATGAGGCTAAGAATCTTTGCAATCGTGTCCCTTCTGTATCTGAACTCGAAAAGATGATCGAACAAGCCAAGGAACTCGAGCCCGTAATCAAATACTGACGCAAGTATTTAAAATAAATTTTTTTGGACGCACGGTTTGTGCGTCCTTTTTAAAATCCTGACATCTGAATGAAACTTCGTTTACTCTTACTTTCTTATATACTTTTTTCATCGTTATTAGTCTACCCCCTTGCTTGGTATGACGGAAAAACTCCGGTGTCTTACTTCCTTCCCGATTCTTGCGATCCGGTAGTGGAGGTTGCCGCAAGTATGTTTGCTGATGATATGGAGGCTGTCACCGGCCGCCGGGCACATGCATCTGCTCAAGATAATGCCAAGATTCGTCTGTATCAGCTTGATACTGCGTCTGACTCCGAAATAGCAGCGGCTCGCAAAGCAGGAATCGATGTCAAAGCTTTAAAGGGTCTTACTGATGGCTTTGCAATAAAAGTTAAAGACGGCGTAATTCATATAGCCGGGGCTAATGGAAGGGGTGCTGCTTACGGTCTGCTCGAACTTAGTCGCAAGGCAGGAGTGTCTCCATGGGTTTGGTGGGGCGACGTAGTGCCGGCTAAGAAGGATTCCCTTATCATTGAAGACGCCTTTTCCGATATGCAAGGTGCTTCGATAGAACGCCGTGGTATATTTATCAACGATGAGGATTGGTCGCTTAGACCTTGGAGTCATCTTAACTTTGAACCTTCGGAAAAAACCGAGATAGGGGCTGCGACATATAGGAAAATATTCGAACTTCTTCTACGCCTTCGTGCCAATACGCTTTGGCCTGCGATGCATGAAGGCACTACAGCATTCTTTCTCGTAGACGGTGCAAAAGAACAGGCTGACAGTTGCGGTATAATTATCGGAACATCTCATTGCGAACCTATGATGCGCAATAATGTAGGCGAGTGGGATAAAGCAAAGCGAGGGTCTTTCAATTATAAGACCAATCGCGAGGAAGTGCACCAATACTGGAAGGAACGCTTGCAACAAGTGAAAGATTCTAAAGGAGGAAATATCTTCACTATTGGTATGCGAGGCATCCATGACAGTTCGATGGAAGGATATAATACACCGGAAGAAAAATTTGAAGGTCTGCAGCAAGTGATCAATGACCAGCAAATTCTTATAGCGGAGAATATAGGAGACCCTTCTTTGCAAGATCAGATATTCGTGCCGTATAAAGAGGTGCTCGAGCTCTATGAAATGGGTCTCGATGTGCCTGACTATGTCACTCTGATGTGGTGTGATGACAATCACGGCTACTTGACCCGACTAAGCGATGAAAAAGAGCAAAAACGCAGTGGAGGTGGTGGCGTCTATTATCATCTTAGCTATTGGGGACAGCCTCATGATTATCTTTGGCTCACCACTACTCAGCCCGGTTTGATTTGGCATCAGATGCGTAAGGCTTACGACAATAATGTGCGTAAATTATGGATAGCAAATGTCCATGATCCAAAAGTTGCCGGATATGACTTGGAGCTCTTCCTTGATATGGCGTGGGATATCGACAGTGTTGATGCTACCTCGCTACGCAATCATTATAAGGCATGGCTGGCAAGACAATTTGGAAAGGAAGTGGCAGAGGTAATATTCCCTGTAATGCATGATTTCTACAGGCTTTGCGGAGAGAGAAGACCGGAGTTTATGGGGTGGTCGCAGGTAGAGAAAGACAGAAATCTCTATGAGAGGCGTCTTACTCCGGTTCGTTCTACAGAGTTTAATCCTAAAGAGTTTGGTAATGAACTTCAGCGTTATGTTGATGAATTTGATAGGGCTTCTTTTGTAGTGGATTATGCTACGAAATTTGTAGATCCATCTCTATATGATGCCTATTTTGCAGCTATAATTTATCCGGTGTGCGCTTCCGCAGCTCATGCACGTTCGCTGCTAAAAGCGCAAGAAGCTCGATCGCTTGCTTCCGGACGTAATGGAACTGTTGACAGGGCTTTGCAGGAAGAGCTTATAAAGCAAGCATGTGCTGAGAGTCAGCGAGCATATCAGGAAGTGCGGAAACTGACAGAATACTACAACGACGTTGTGTCTGATGGAAAATGGAAATATAGCATGGATATGCGTCCACGTGATTTGCCCGTTTTCCTTGCCCCGTCCTTGCCGATGATTCTTACCGAACAAGAGTTGCAGAGATATCCCACTCCTGATGTCGGCAATCCAGAATCTCCTGAACCCGGTAAAGCTGTGGCATCTAATGCTAATTCATATAGCAATGTGAAAGGGAAGGCAACTCCTGTGGCAATGTTGGGACACAGCATGAATGCAGTCGCATTGGAGAAAGGAAGCTCTCTTACATACGATTTCGACGTGATAGAAGATGGAGAAGGAGTGATAAGGGTGGCAGTGATCCCTACCCACTCTATTGATGGCAACGATGTGCGTTTTAGCGTTAGTGTAGATGGAGCTGCTCCTGTAGTGTTCAGTTTGAAAGAACCATTTCGTTCAGAGCAATGGAAACAAAATGTAATGCGTGGTCAGACTGTCAGAAATGTTCCGGTCTCTCTTAAATCGGGAAAGCACCATCTCGAAATCAAGGCTCTCGATGATAATATAGTCGTCGACCAATGGATGTGGGATCCAAATCCAAAACGCTCTTTCTATCTCTTCCCGACAACTAAATAAATTTGCATCATACGTAAAATTTTATTAATTTCGTGTCCTCAAAAAGGAATTAATGATATGAAATCGTTACGCGAATTATTCAGGATTGGTACAGGCCCTTCTTCATCACACACAATGGGACCTCGCAAAGCTGCAGAGTCTTTCCGCAATGAGCATCCTGAAGCAGATAGATTTGAAGTGACTCTATATGGTAGTCTTGCGGCTACCGGCAAAGGTCACATGACTGACGTCGCAATACTCGACGAACTTTCTAAATCTGGGAAAAAGACAGAAATCTTATGGATGCCGGATGTCTTCCTTCCGTTTCATCCTAATGGGATGAAATTCAGAAGTCTTGATGCCGAAGGCAATCAGACAGGCGAGTGGACGGTCTTCAGTGTAGGCGGAGGAGCTTTAGAAGAGCCGGGTAAGCCTCATACAGACTCAGGCGAAATTTATCCACTCAATACCATTACAGACATAATGTCGTATTGCGAACGCACTGGCCACACATATTGGGAATACGTTGAGCAATGCGAAGGTCCTGAGATATGGGAATATTTATTGGAGGTGTGGAAGGTGATGAAAGATGCCGTGGAGCGAGGGCTCAATAAAGAAGGGCGTCTCCCGGGTCCGCTCAATCTTCAGAGAAAGGCTTGTTCCTATTATGTAAAGGCAGGAGGATATAAAGACAATCTTAAAAGTCGCGGCAGGGTTTTCGCATACGCGCTTGCAGTGAGCGAGGAGAATGCCTCGGGTGGTGAGATTGTGACAGCACCCACTTGTGGGTCTTGTGGAGTGATACCGGGAGTGCTTTATCATCTTTGGGACAGCCGCCATTTTGCAGATGCGCAAATGGTGCATGCTCTTGCTACGGCCGGACTTTTCGGCAATGTGGTAAAACATAACGCTTCAATTTCCGGAGCTGACGTAGGTTGTCAAGGTGAGGTAGGGGTGGCATGTGCGATGGCAGCTGCCGCAGCCACACAATTGTTTGGCGGCAGCCCTGCGCAGATAGAATATGCGGCGGAAATGGGGCTTGAACATCATCTTGGGATGACTTGTGATCCGGTGTGCGGACTCGTGCAGATTCCTTGCATAGAGCGGAATGCATACGCAGCAGCCCGCGCGTTGGATGCTAACATTTATGCGTCGTTCACTGATGGCAACCACAGGGTTTCTTTTGATAAGCTTGTCACCGTTATGAAAGAGACAGGACATGACTTACCATCTCTTTATAAGGAAACCGGAACCGGTGGCCTTGCCAAAGACTACGAGCAAATGCATCGTAAATAATCACGATGATGAAATTTGAAGTGAACGTGTTAGGATGTGGGAGTGCAAAGCCGTCTCCTATTCACAATCCATCTTGTACGGTAGTTAATTTCCGTGAGAATCTGTTTATGATTGATTGTGGTGAAGGGGCACAGAAAGAACTGCAGCGGCAGCGCCTTAAGCTTCCACGTCTCAATCATATTTTCCTTACCCACCTGCATGGAGATCATGTCTTTGGGCTTCCCGGACTTCTTGGCACTATGGCACTTTCCGGTCTTGAAGGAGACATAACGATACATACATTCGAGGATGGGAAAAAGATTCTTTCTTCTATATTCGATTACTTCAATCGTGGACTGCCGATCGATGTGAAGTTCAATATCATTCGTCCTGAAGAAGCTGTCGTGTTTGAGAATGACTCTTTACGTGTGCGTACAGTTCCTTTGCGCCACAAGATTCCCGCTGTCGGTTATGTCTTTGAAGAAAAGCCCGGATTGCGACACATTGATCGAGCGATGTGTGACTTCCATCAAGTCCCAATGTGGGCTTTCAATAAGATAAAGGCTGGGGAAGACTTTGTCAAAGACGATGGGACGGTAGTTGCCAATGAGTTGTTGACAAAAGATCCCAGTAAGCCAAGAAGTTATGCGCATATAAGCGACACATCGTATATTCCCGACCTGTCTGAAAAAATCAAAGGAGCAGATCTCCTCTTTCATGAGACCACCTATCTTACTCAAGATAAGGACAAGGCTAAAGAGAGGGGACATTCCACCGCGGCAGAAGCGGCTCGGGTCGCACTCGATGCCAAAGTCGGGCGACTTTTGGTTGGGCATTATTCATCTCGATATAAAGATGACACTCTTTTTCTTGACGAAGCCTTGTCGATTTTCCCAAATGTAATATTGGGCAAAGAAGGTCTACGCATCTCAGTCTGATGACTTTTTTATTAATCTAAAAGAAAAACTTGTCAGAACAGATATTTTTTATTAATTTTGCGCAAATTATAGCGTTCAACGAAAACAACCATATCAGGATATGAAGTTAAAACGTCTTTTAGTACCATTGATGTTGCTTATTGCGCTGCCGGCTTTAGCATTAACCGACGAGCAGGTGATGTCTTACATTAAGACAGAGTCTGCTACAGGAAAGTCGTATAACCAGATCGCGAAAGAACTCATGGCTCAAGGAGTGTCGGTCGACCAGCTTCGTCGTATTCGCACACAAGTTCAAGAAGAAAATAACACTCAAGTCAACGCAACTACCGGTCGGGCTTTGCAGACAAGACTTCGCGATAAGGAAACTGAAAGCGAAGAAGACAACTATGCAGTTGAAGATGTTGATGAGACTTCTACCGTAAGAAAATCAATTTACGGTCATGAAATATTCAATTCCCGGGCTCTGACTTTTGAACCGAATTCAAATATGGCTACTCCCAAGAATTATCGCCTTGGTCCCGGTGATGAAGTGATTATTGACATTTGGGGTGTAAGTGAAGACAATATTCGCCAGCAGATATCTCCAGACGGAAGAATTATGATCTCTCAGCTTGGTCCTGTATATCTCAATGGTCTTACAGTGGACGAAGCCAACAGACAACTGAAAAATATTTTCGCAAAAAAATATTCAGGGGTGGGAAGTGATACTGATATCAATCTTACACTCGGCCAGATCCGTTCTATTCAGATTGATGTGCTTGGTGAAGTGACCAGACCCGGTACCTATAGAATCTCTCCCTTCTCTAACGCATTCCATGCTCTTTATAATGCCGGTGGTATCAACGACATTGGTTCCGTGCGTAATATAGACATATATCGCAATGGCAAGAAGGTGTCTTCTATTGATGTCTATGATTTCCTGTTTAAAGGTAAAGATGTAGGAAATGTGCGTTTGCAGGAAGGAGACGTAATTAAAGTGCCTCCTTACAACGAACTTGTGCATATAGAAGGCAATGTAAAACGCCCGATGTTCTATGAGCTGAAGAATAATGAAAGTCTTGCAAAACTCATTGAATTCGCTGGTGGTTTCACTGGCGATGCATACAGTGATGTAGTTCGTGTGCTCCGTCTCAATGGCCTTGATAAAGAGTTAAATACCGTGGAAAGCAGTGATTATTCTACATATTTGCTCAAGGATGGTGACGTTGTCTCTATTGGCACAGTCACTGATGAATATTCTAATAAGGTGGAAATCGGTGGTTCGGTTTATCGTCCCGGTACATACGCCATCAGTGATAATGTGCGCACTCTTCGTCAGTTGATTCAGACGGCAGAAGGCCTCACCGATGATGCTTATCTCGGAAGAGCTCTTATGTATCGCGAAAAACCTGACCGTTCGCTTGAAGTGCTTTCTATCAATCTTGGCGATATCATGAGCGGAACTGCAGCCGACATCGAACTTCGTAAAAATGACATCATAAACATCATCAATATCAATAAAATCACTGAAAGAGGAGGTCTGACCATCCAAGGTCTTATCGCTTCTCCCGGAACGTACGCTTATGCTGAAGGAACATCACTGAAAGATCTTATTCTTCAGGCAGGTGGCTTGCTGGAAGGTGCTTCTACAGCTCGTGTGGAAATATCAAGGCGTATTATCGACCAGAATGCTACAGACGCCACTACAAGACTTGCTGAGACTTTTACAGTTAATATAGAAAATGGTCTTGATGTTGGGGAAGCTTCTGAATTTATTCTCAAGCCATACGACCTTGTGCAAGTGCGTAAGAGTCCTACCTATTCTAAACAGCAAGTGATGAGTGTAGATGGTCAGGTGCTTTTCCCGGGAAACTATGTTTTGGAGCAGCGCAATGAGCGTGTCTCTGAAGTGATAATGAGAAGTGGTGGCCTGCTTGAGAGTGCTTATATAAAGGGTGCCTATCTCAAACGAAAAGTGACCGATGAAGAGAAAGCGAAGCGTGAAGAAATCAAACGCCTTGCGAAAGCTAATCGTGAAAATGACACTGATTCCTTGTCGATTGAAAATATGAACTTGGATGAAGATTTCATGACTGTTGGTATCGACCTCGAGAAAGCTCTCAATAATCCTGGTACTACCGCCGATTTTGTTGTGAAAGATGGAGATATTCTGATTGTGCCGGAGATGCAAAGCACTGTCAACATTGCTGGCGATGTCCTTTTCCCGAATACCGTAGTTTATGTGCCTGGTAAAAAACTTAAATACTACATCGACCAGGCTGGCGGATATGGCGAGAGTGCAAGAAAAAACAAAGCATATATCGTATATATGAATGGGTCGGTGGCAAAAGCTAAAAATAGCTCAGTCATAGAACCAGGTTGCCAAATCATTGTTCCATCCAAACCGGAAGGAAGTTCTTTCGACTGGACGAAGGTGCTTTCTATCGCTACTACTTTAGGTTCAATTGCTTCCATGACAGCTGCTGTCGCTGCTGTATTTAGAAAATGATCTTTCAAGAAATTATTTAAAGACATGAACTCCACAAATAAAGATATAAAAGGAGACGATATAGAACTCCGCACTTACGATCAAGCTGCTACTCAGGTCGCGGATCAAGATGATGATCAGGAAATCGATCTTCTTGAGCTTGCCATGAAGTTGTGGAATCAAAAGAAAAAGATTTTAATTTGGTGTTTCATTGGTGCGATATTGGGTCTTGTGGTTGCCTTCAGCATTCCACGCGAGTATACCACTGACGTAAAGCTGGCTCCGGAAGCCAATGGCAATCAAAGGGCAAGTGGTAGCCTTGGTGCTATGGCAGCAATGGTCGGATTGGGCAGTGGTGTTCAATCCGGTGGTGATGCCGTCAACCCAACACTTTATCCTGATGTGGTTAGTTCTGTTCCATTCCTTGTAGGCCTTTTCAATGTGCCTGTGGAAATTAAGGAAGAAGAAAAAACGGTTCCTCTCAGAGAATATGTGGAGGAAGATTTGAAGTCACCATGGTGGTCGGTCATAATTGGGCTTCCTTTCAAATTAATAGGAATGTTAAGATCAAGCGATGAGGATGAATCCGATCCAAATAAACCAATCGATACATTTCAGCTTACAAAAGCGGAAGACAGTGTTGTAAAAGCTTTACAGACAAGAATCAATGCCTCTGTCGACACTAAGACTTCGGTAATCACTATTTCTGTGATGATGCAAGATCCTCTTGTATCAGCCATAGTTGCTGATACTGTGGTAAATCGTCTGCAAGAATACATCACTGATTATCGTACAAACAAAGCTCGTAAAGACCTTGAATATGCCGAATTGCTCAACAATGAAGCTAAGGACAATTACTATAAGGCGCAACAAAAATATGCGGATTATCTCGACCGTAACAATGGCTTGATCATTCACTCTGCAATGACCACACGCGAACGTCTGCAAAATGAGGCTACTCTTGCGTTTAATCTTTATAATCAGACTGCTCAACAGGTGCAATTGGCAAAAGCAAAAGTGCAAGAAAATACTCCGGTTTATGCAACCGTTTCTCCAGCTACTGTGCCAATCAAACCTACTTCACCTCGAAAAACGCTCATATTAGTTGGTTTTGTGTTCTTGGCTTTTGTAGCTTGTTCTGCTTGGATTCTTTATGGAAAGCCTCTTGTAGAAGAGATGAAAAATAAGAAAACACAGGAGACAAATTAATTTGAAGGGAATTAAAATCATACTTATTATCCTTGCTCTAATTTTAGCTGGGACTTCCGCCACAAGAGCCGATGAAATGTCGGAGCTTGTGGCGGCTGTCGCTGCATCTATTCAAAAAGAGCATGTGGCTAATGATTTTGTGACAGGCTTTTCCGATGATGCAAAGCCACGCTACAAGGCAAAAGCTAAAGAGCCGGATTTAGATTTGGCTTTGCTTGACGGTATCATAAGTTCCGTTAAGCGTGAGAATTTTAGGAAAATGCGTCGTGAAATATATGATGAAGAAGAGGATTATTTAAGTCTAATCAAAGAAAGCTTCTTATATCCTACGCTTGGAAGAGCTGATTTCTTTCGTCCGGTGCCCGGGATTATCACATCACACTTCGGATGGAGGCCCCGGTTTCATAGAATGCATCATGGCGTTGACCTAAGTTTGCATGTTGGTGATACTGTAAGGGCAGCTATCAGCGGTACTGTAGAGCGAATTTCTTATGATGCTGATGGATACGGACATTATGTGGTAGTCTCGCATCCTGACAGTATGCAGACTGTTTACGGTCACCTTTCTCATGCCCTTGTCACTCAAGGTCAATTCGTGTATGCAGGGCAACCCTTAGCTATAGGTGGCAACACGGGCAATAGTACAGGTCCGCATTTGCATTTTGAGACGAGGATGGGCGGTGTGGCTATAGATCCGACTTTGCTGTTTGATTTCTATGGAAATTATCGATATTATGCCGACGTCTCAGATGAAATGCCGGTATCACACACACCGACATATAGTCATCAGTCAAAATCTCTGAAAAAAGAAGCAACCTATATAGTCAGATACGGTGATACATTGGAAAGTGTTGCCCGCCAAGCAGGGCTTTCTGTGACCCGTCTGTGTCAACTCAATATGCTTGACAGTTCAGGTCCTCTTCCTGTCGGAAGAATGTTAAAATTGAAGTAGGCAATTGTTTGATATCTGGAGAACTTATAAATTTTTAGTTTTTTTAGATAAAAGATTCTAAGGATTAAGTTTTTTTATTAAAAAGATATCTGATTTTTTATAAATTTTTCAAATAGATATGTAAACCAACACTTTAAATAGGAAATATGTT
>JAIDTL010000134.1 GCA_029060725.1 Muribaculaceae bacterium
CTCCCCGTTGGAACAGTGAAGAGCCGCATCTTCTTCGCACGCAAGAGACTCCGCGAGCAATTAGCTGACTTCGCCTATTGAGCCAACGATTAACTATAAACGGTCAACGATCAACTATAAATGATCATTGGATGCCCAGAATTTGAAAGACACATTACACTATATACACGACACTATAAACTATAGAAAATTGTGGTGCGAACGCAGTGAGCACATCACAAGCACCACCCTCAAGAAATACATGAAAGACACACACTCCGCCTTAATCGAAATCTGATACTTGGAAAGACACACTGAATGAAATACTGAAAAACACGCAAAGTCCTTAATCTCATTTACAATATACACACCTTAATCAAAAATACTGTGAAAAAAAATGCTCCCGCCTTCAATCAGAAAGCGGGAGCATTTTTTGTTTCCTTTTGCCAAGGAGGGACGCGCACGGATTGCGCTAACTACACTAATATTATTTCCTTTTTGCTTCGAAGCCGGCGGCATGGACGGCGTTGATGATGGCTGCGTGGTCTACGCTGCCGTCTACTGTGGCGAGTCCGGCATGTAGGTCGACTTCTACGGTGTCAACTCCTTCAACGGCTGCGATGGCTTTCTTTACTGCATTCTGGCAGTGGGGACAGTTCATCCCTGTGATAATGTATTCCTGTGTCATGTCTGTACGTATATTTGTTTTTGGATTATAAAATCTACGAATAAGTGAATATATCAGCAATCCTGCAAGTATGGCAGAGCAAATCGTAGAGAATGTGCTGAATTCATGATGGCATGCTCCATGCATCGCCGCGTCATGGCCGATGGCAAACCACCGGGCAGGCATCAGATAGTCTATGGCAAGCCCCATGGCCATCGCTCCGACGATGATCGAGCCGAGATAGACTGTAGCTGCCCTTCTCCCCATCTCACGCGAAATAAGCGTAAATGAGGCAAAATTAGCTGCCGGACCTGCCATCAACAGTACGAATGCCGTGCCGGGGGAAAGACCCTTAAGTATTAGCGAAAGTGCAATTGGTATCGAACCGGTGGCGCATACATACATCGGGACTGCCACTATAAGTGCTATAATCATCGACACTATTGGTTTATTGCCAAGAATAGCGAAGAAATCAGCGGGGACATAGACTGTAATAAGGGCTGCAATTATGAGTCCCACTGTAAGCCATAGACCGATACTTCCTACAAGATCCACGAAACCATAGCGCAATGATGCTATAATCTTTCCTCCAAATGTAGAAGGACGCTCCTCGACAGCATCCGGAGCCACTATACAAGCCTCCGTTCCTTCTGAATTTCGTTCCGTGGTGCCAACTGCCGCTCCTCCGAAAACAGCCGTCACCAGAGCCGCTATGGGGCGCATTACGGCAAATGCCGGACCCAACAATGACCATGTGGCAGCTATGGAATCCACACCGGTTTGGGGCGTGGAGATAAGGAATGCGGATGAAGCGGCGCGAGACGCTCCATTTCTGCGCATTGCGATAGCAGTGGGAAGCACACCACAGGAGCAGAGCGGCAGAGGAACGCCGATGAGGGCAGCCTTCACCACTGTTCCTAACGAATTGCCGGAAAGATGCCGGGCGAATGTCTCTCGCGACACGAAAGCATGCAGCAACCCTGCAATCAGGAATCCCAACAAGATATAGGGCGACATCTCATTGAGCATATACAAAAGGGAGTCAAAAAAATCCATAGTAACGATGTTCTGTTAATAATTCAGATGCAAAGTTACTACGGATTGCTTTAAAATGCATTATATATTTCTGCCAATCTGTTATACTTCCGGAAGAGGGGTGCGGATGCCTATTTCGCGGAATTGGGTCGGTGTCATGCCTGTGGACTGCTTGAAGCGGGTGCTCAGGTGAGGGACTGAGGAGAACCCGGTCACGTAGGCTATTTCGCTCAAGGGGAGCTGATCGTCGAGAAGTAATTCCTTGATGCGCTCTATGCGTAGGGCTGTGAAATAATTTTCTATGGTGCGCCCTTCTACAGAGGCAAAAATGCGCGACAAGTTGCGGAAAGACATGTGAATGGAGTCTTGAAGGGCTTTTGCGATATCAGTCCTAACTCCTTCTCCATCACGTGACAGCTCCATCAGCTTGGTCTTAATTTCAGCGACAATCACCTCTTCACGAGACCGTATCACCTCGAATCCCTCCTTGCGCAATTCTGCATCAAGGTGGTCAATCACTACATCTTGTGGATTACCCTCCACCGTCACAGACCCCAACTCGACTCCGAGCAGGTTCAGTTCAGGTATTCGGGAAGTGACCTCAGCCACTTTCGCCACACAATGGCGACAAACCATATTCTTAATCCTTATTTTCATTTAAGTTTCGCAGGCTCAGCTTAAGGGTGATGGGTTATAGGGGAATAACAATTATTTAAATAGCTGGGGAAGGAATTCTGTGAGGTATATTCGCCAGTTTTTCCAAATATGACCATCCGAGCTTTCACGATATGTGTACTTATAACCCTTTTCATCGAGCATCTTACGGTATTCCTTGTTGGTATCATAAAGGAAGTCCTTGTCGCCAATTGCAATCCAATATAATTTTGGAGCATTAGCAAACTGAGTGGCAAGTTTCTGATCTAAATTGTCGTAGATTGGAGATGTAGAGCCTTCGCGTGGGAGTATTGCCGCAGAAAAGAGACCTATATAATCAAACATATCAGGATATTCCTTGGAGATATGTAGGGAATGGAAACCACCCATTGAAAGACCCGCGATAGCGCGATGCTGTTTGTCGGCGATGGTACGATAGTTTGTATCGACATACTTCACCACATCGGGGAAATGCTGTTCAAACGTGCCGTCCATTGTCTTCGGAAGCTGGGTTGTAGGCTGAATAAAACCAAGACTTGTCTCGCCCGGAGCACCCTCCATGTCAACATTGCCGTTTGTCATCACCACAATCATTGGCTCTGCCTCGCCTCGTGCTATCATGTTGTCCAGGATCTGCGTTGCGCGCCCAAGTTCCGACCAGGCATTTTCGTCGCCACCCATTCCGTGGAGCAGGTAGAACACCGGATATCGCTTGTCGCCTTTCTCATACCCCGGCGGAGTATAGATAGTCATACGTCGGTTCATTCCGAGCGTAGAACTGTCATACCAGACTTTTGAGACAGTACCATGAGGAACGTCATTGACCTTGAAATAGTCTGCGTAGTCACCTCCGACAAGGAACACGTTTGTGATAGTCGATATATCACGTAGCTGAAACACATTGGATGGATCCTGCATTTTCTGTCCGTCGACCACGAATGAATAAGAGTAAAGTTCAGGCGAAAGGACCTCGCTTGTAAATTCCCATACTCCACCCGCATTCTTCACAAGATCAGCTATCCCGGGAACATCTGCCTTTCCCTGAGGGGTATCTATCTGCATAGTAGGAAGAAAATCACCTGTCACCTGCACCTTTTCAGCATTCGGTGCATACATTCTGAAAGTAACCGTTTTGTCAGGATGGACTTCAGGAGATATGGTCTGAGAAAACCCCCAGAGCGCCTGCTGAGCTTTGCAGCCCAGTGCCACAAGCATGATAACTGTAATTAATAATATTTTTTTCATGATATAAGGAATTTTACGCATTATACGTGTTCTAATATTGACAACAATTTTTATTATTAAAATATACATAACTTAGATAAAAATTTACACGCAATAATGGAAACCACTGAAAAAGAAACCATCATAACTCGCAAATACTATCTATCGGCTGCGGAATGCAACGCGCAGCAGGAAATGTCACTCCCTCTGCTGGCACAGAAACTCATCGACGTGGCAACCGAACACGCCAATATCCTTGAAATCGGAAATCCATCGATGCCTTCTCCCGACATGGGATGGGTACTCTCCAGACTTACAGTGGAGATGGACCGCTACCCTCGCGAAAACACCGACTACAGCATAACCACATGGGTCGAGGACTGGAACCGCCATTTCTCGCGCCGTGCTTTCTCCATATCTGACGCAGACGGCAATATCTTAGGCTATGCCCGCTCCATCTGGATGGTTCTCAACACCTCAGATCGTAGCAACGCCGGACTATCAGGACTCAACTTCAACCCTGAATGGATATCCGATATCGAATGTCCCATTCCGATGCAGGAGAAGCATGTACGCATCGAGCCTGACGGCAACGAATCCGTATACCGCTTCAAATACTGCGACATCGACTTCTACCGCCACGTCAACACTGTACGTTACATAGACCTGCTTCTCAACCAGTTTGATATGCAGACCTACGACGCTAATATCGTCAACCGTCTTGAACTCTCCTTCCTCCACGAGGCATCATACGGCATGGAAATCAGGATAATGAAGCAGACTTCCGACACCAATCTCCTTCTCCATCGACTCTACCTCGAGAAGTCAGACGCCACACAACCGATTCTCTATTCTCGCCTACGCTTCGCTCCTCGTCAATAGGTATTGGAAATTTCTCATTATTTCAGTTGCATAGCCGACATAAAAGCATTATCTTTGCAAGAAAATGTGAATAATGGAAGAGACGAAAGTTAGATATCCGATAGGACAGCAGGATTTCAAGATCTTGCGCGAACGCGGTCTGCTGTATATTGACAAGACAGAATATATAAGAAAGATTGTCGATGACGGCGGTCAGTACTTCTTTCTTGCCCGTCCTCGCCGATTCGGAAAGAGCCTCTTCTTGTCCACGCTCCGGTATTTTTTCGAAGGCAAGCGAGAGCTTTTCAAGGGCCTTTACATAGACTCAACCGACTGGGACTGGGAGCCATATCCGGTGCTCCGGCTTGACCTGAATACCGACAGATACGCCGAGCAAGGTAAGCTCGACGGTGTGCTTGACAGGCTTTTCCGAGGATGGGAGGAAAAATATGGGATTGAAGTCAAGGATGAAGATTACTCACAAAGATTCAGTACCATCATTGAGTCTGCACATAAGATTACAGGCAGACAGGTGGTGATACTCGTCGACGAATACGACAAGCCTCTGGTAGGAAATCTTGACAAAGACGCAAATTTCGAGCACTACCGCGCGAAACTGGCATCGGTATACTCCAACTTCAAGAGCTCTGCAGAACACATACGCCTCGTATTCCTGACAGGTGTGAGCCGCTTCAGCAAGCTCAGCGTATTCTCAGACCTCAACAATCTGAAAGACATAACTTTCGCAGACAATTTCGCAGATATATGCGGAATCACAGAAAAGGAACTTCTCGATAACTTCCATACCGGCATAGAACGCCTCGCTGAAGAATACGAAGAGTCGTATGCGGACATGTGCCAAAGGCTTAAGAAGAACTACGACGGATATCGGTTCGCGAAAAAAGGGAGCGAAATCTACAATCCATGGTCTGTACTCAATGCCATGTCTGAATCAAGGATAGGAGACTTCTGGAATGCCACAGGAGCAGCTACCGTCATAGCAAAGGCTCTATACGGCGCGGATGTCAATGTTGAAAAAATTCTAAATGCAAAATGGAAGCTCAACCGTCTATCCGGACTTGACCTGCGCAACGCCGATCCTACAGCCTTGCTTTACCAGACCGGCTACCTGACCATATCCAGCTATGACACCAAAACTGACACAGTACGTCTGAAAGTACCGAACAACGAAGTCAGAGAAGGGCTTTTCTCCGATTTGCTGCAGTTTTACGTGAAGATGAAAAGAGGGACATCCGAAAGTGTGGTCCGCGATGTAATCGATGCCATTGAAGAGGGCAAACCTGAGGAAATGATGAAGAGCCTCGACGCTTATTTCGCCGGAGTGCCATACGATCTAAAGATGGACAACGAGAATAACTTCCACAACGCATTCTACATACTTATGACCCTGATAGGCATCGACACCAAGGCAGAGGCGCATACATCAGACGGAAGTATAGACTTGCTTATCGAAACCCCCGGTTTCATCTATGTCATAGAACTGAAATACGACGGAACGCCCGAACAGGCTCTACACCAGATCTACGAGAAGCAGTATGTCCGGAAGTTTGCTACAGATAGCCGCAAGCTCTTCAAAATCGGAGTCAATTTCTCCTCTCAGACACGCCGAATCGAAGGCTGGAAGATTGAATCATGATTCATTGAAAGGGACATGTCCCTGATGCCAACTATTGGTAGCCTAATCCATGTAGTCCGTCATAGGCCCATTTAAAGATTACTATCGCTATCGAAAATAATGTTACGCCAACTATTGCCATCAGCAGAGATTGCTTTCTATAGCCTGCCTTATACATCCAGAAACAAAAATACAGCACAACCGCCAACAAAATAGATAATGATACGTATTTTATAAAGAAATACGAGAATGGCAACCAGTCGGTTACATAAAGGGCCATGACGCCACAAAACATTACCACGTACATCACCTTACGATATGGCAGATGGATTGAAGATATTATATCACGAAGTTTCATAAGTAATTTGTATTATGTCAGGTTATTTTGAAGTAGAACATATTGTCAGCCAGCGCCACCGCAAAGATTATTCCGATTTTTAGCAAGGCAAGTATATAATATCCACCCTTGAAATAGCGGTATATCAGATGGACAGTGCATGTCAAAAAACAAGCCTGTATGATTACGTTTAGTATCAAGGGGAGCTGCAGACACAGTCCTGCCAGTACCAAAACGAAGAGTCCCATCGAATACCGGTCCCTGTCGACAACGGCATCATTACGCTTCGACCACTCTTCAATATTCTTTAACCATTCCTTCATAACCGTTGATTTAAAAATTTTGACAAAGTTACAGAATCGGCTCTATACCAACAAATTTCTGAGTTTAGTTTTAGTTTAGAAAGAAAAGTAAGTCCTCCAATACATTCATAATAACCTAATTAGCTCATCAACAGCATTAGCGTCCAAATCCTGGTCAAAAAACTTCTTTCCCATATCCTTTCTCCTGAAAGTAATAGTAGATTTTGACCTCCCCACCAATATGGCGATGTTAGCAGGACTTACTCCACACTTTATCAGCAAAGTCATATTTAAGTCTGACGGCTTCAGATCTCCTCCGGAGAGGACATACAGATTACTCTTGAACTTCGGACTGCTCTGCAATATGGTTTTCTCAAGTTCATCCCATATCGGGTTTGATTCGTTTATGATTACACCGTCGCGTATATTCCGCTGTATGGCTTCGTAGGCTTCGGACTCAAGTATTGCTGATGGTATTGGATTCTTAGAGTCAGAAGCAGACGACATCAGTGCCTGCTGTAACATTAATCGGTTGCCTCCTGTCTCGACAGCCGATACAGCAGGAGTTCCATCATTGCGGAAGAAATACATCACCGTCACGGCAAGAGCACCTGCCGCAATGAGTATCCCTAAGATCCACCTCATCATCTCGAGTTCCGTCATATCTGTATGTAAATGTATTTAATCACAAAGTTACAAAGATATTTTCAATATTCATTGCATACCTCGCGGTTTTTTTGTAATTTTGCACTACTCATCAGAGGGTCCGTAATCGGAATTACAGCGACTGGATAAGATGTCGGGTGCGCCCGGTAAGCAACTTATCCAGTCGTTGTATTCTTTTAAATGTGCGGAATTATGCATTATGAATTATGCATTATAAATTAAAACGTATGGCATCCACCGGTCTCGACTACGCAAACGGAAGAATTCCACTCCTCTTCCGAAAGATATTCTTCCCGACCCTACTGGGAATGATCTTCAACGCCCTCATCACCATCGTCGACGGCATATTCGTCGGAAACGGTGTAGGACCCGACGGCATTGCCGCTGTAAACATCATAGCACCTCTCTACATGGTGGCAACAGGTATAGGTCTCATGCTCGGCATAGGAGCCTCCGTCCTCGCAGGAATGGCATTGGCAGAAAATGCCCGACAGAAGGCATGCGCCGTAGTATCACAAGCTTTCCTGACAGGCTCATGCATCATGGCCCTGATAGTGGCGGTGACGCTCATCTTCCCCACTTCCATAGCAAGACTACTCGGCAGCTCCGACCATCTCATGCCCCTCGCCATCGACTATCTCTGCTGGCTAATGCCAGGCATCCTCTTCCTTGTCTGGAGCTGCATAGGAATGATGACAATACGCCTTGACGGCTCTCCCAACTACGCAATGATGATCAATATTGTTCCTGCTGTCCTGAACATAATCGGCGACTATGTATTGATATTCCCATGCGGAATGGGTGTCAAAGGGGCGGCTATCGCCACAGCCGGAAGCATTGCTGTCGGCGGCCTTATGGCTATCGCCTATTTCCATAAGCCGTATGTAATAAGATTGGTGGCAGATTTCACTGATTTCCGCAAAAATATCATGAAGACAATGGCTGTAGGCTCGGCATCCTTCATCACAGAGATAGCCATGTCTGTCATGATGCTGACCGGCAACTTCATATTCATGAAGTATTTCGGCGATGCGGGAGTTGCCGCCTACAGCATCGCCTGCTACCTCTTCCCTCTCATGTTTATGATGAGCAATGCCGTGGCGCAATCCGCACAACCTATCATAAGCTATAACTTCGGCAACCATGCGTCAAAACGGGTCACAGAAGCATTCCGCCTTAGTCTACGCGTAGCACTTCTATGTGGTGCTATTGTGACAGTCAGCATATTCTTCCTTTCCGGAGAAATTGTAAGCCTCTTCATTCCAGTAGACTCGGAAGCTGGCACGCTGGCTACAAGAGGCCTACCCATATACTCCTTCTGCGCAATATTCTTCGCCCTTAATATTGCCTATATAGGCTACTATCAGAGCATGGGAAAGGCAGCGAGGGCTATGACCTATACCCTTCTGCGTGGTGTAATCTTGCTGATCCCACTATTCTTCCTCCTCCCCTCTATCTTCCCTGCATGGGGAATGTGGGCGGCCATCCCCGCCTCCGAACTCTGCACCTTTCTCATCATTCTTGCAAGCAGATTTATGACCAGATAATTCTTTGTAGGATAATAAATCAAAGACTAATTACAGCGGCTGGAGGGTGCGGATGGTCTCGAGGATAGAGAGGGCCTCGGAGACAGTGGGAACATCAGCTACGAGGAATGAGCGCTTGCCGTTGATGTCGCGTAGCTTGGTTCGTTTCGGGTCAAGCTGAAGCCATGCCAAAAGGCGGCCGAATGCCGTAGAGGCATAATATGCGGCGTTTTCTTCGCCGACAAAGTAAACGTACATCTTGCCCCCTTTGAGCGTCAGACGCTCGATTCCAAGGCGTTTTGCGGCCATTCTCAGTGGAACCACCTTGATCAGCTCCTCCGTAGTCTGCGGAATTGCTCCGAAACGGTCTTTCAGCTGCGCACGGAATTCCTCAATCTGCTCAGCGTTCTCCATGTTATCGAGCTGCTGATAAAGGGATATGCGCTCACTCTCCTGAGGTACGTAAAGAGGCGGCAACCTTAGCTCCAGGTCGCTCTCTATGGCACAATCTGCCACGAACTCTTCTTCACCCGGCGTGTTGGTCTCGGCAAATGTGTCGGCAAATTCCTCTGTCTTCAATTCAAGTACGGATTCCTTCAATATCTTCTGATATGTCTCATAGCCCAAATCAGCAATAAATCCCGACTGCTCTGCGCCTAAGAGATTACCGGCACCACGGATGTCGAGGTCCTGCATCGCAATGTGTATGCCGCTTCCGAGGTCGCTGAAGCTTTCGATAGCCTGCAGGCGACGACGAGCCACGGGAGTCAATGGAGCACCCGGAGGCACCATGAAATAGCAGAATGCCTTCTTGTCGCTTCTTCCCACCCGTCCACGCAACTGATGTAGTTCCGACAGGCCAAAATGATGGGCATTGTTGACGATGATGGTATTCACATTCGGCATGTCAACTCCGTTTTCCACGATAGTCGTAGAGAGGAGTATATCATAATCATGAGCAGCAAAATCGAGTATCGCTTTCTCCAATTTCTCGGGAGGCATCTGTCCGTGTGCCTTTATGACACGCGCATCAGGCACCAACCGATTCAGCATATTCTCAAGGACGTTGAGATTTTCGATACGGTTGGAAATGACAAACAGCTGTCCATTGCGAGAAAGCTCGAAATTGACAGCTTCCTTCACCATATCATCGTCGAGCGTTGCCACGGTGGTCACCACCGGATGACGGTTGGCAGGAGGAGTATTGAGCGAGCTGAGATCTCTTGCTCCCATGAGCGAGAACTGAAGTGTGCGCGGAATAGGTGTGGCACTCATTGTCAAAGTATCGACATTTACCTTCATTTGCTTCAGTTTCTCCTTGACAGCCACGCCGAATTTCTGCTCCTCATCTACGATCAGCAGACCAAGATCCTTAAACTTGACCCCCTTACCGATAAGCTTATGTGTACCAATAAGGATATCAATCTTTCCTGCCTCAAGATCAGCGAGAATCTGCTTCACTTCCTTCTGTTTTTTGGCACGAGAAATGAATTCGACCCTCACCGGGAGATCTTTCAGTCGCTGCGAGAAAGTGCGATAATGCTGCATGGCAAGCACAGTTGTTGGCACGAGAACTGCCGTCTGCTTAGAATCTGTGGCGGCCTTGAAAGCTGCACGTATAGCAATTTCCGTCTTTCCAAAACCCACATCTCCACATACAAGGCGATCCATCGGACGCGGGCTCTCCATATCCGCCTTTATTGCCTGAGTTGCCTTCAGCTGGTCGGGAGTATCCTCATAGATGAAGCTTGCCTCCAACTCATGCTGAAGATAGGAATCGGGAGAATATGCAAACCCTTTTTCTTCGCGCCGTGCCGCATAGAGCTTGATGAGATCGCGGGCGATATCTTTCATCTTGCTCTTGGTGCGATCTTTTATGCGGTTCCAGGCTCCTGACCCAAGCTTATTGATCTTCGGAGGCACACCTTCCTTGCCACGATATTTCGAGAGTTTATGGAGCGAATGTATCGACACGAGAATCATGTCGTCGTTCTGATACAGGAGCTTTATCATCTCCTGAGGACTCCCGTTGGTATCGGTCTTGATAAGCCCGGCAAACTTGCCGATGCCATGATCTATATGCACTATGTAGTCGCCGATCTCAATCTGATTAAGCTCCTTGAGCGAAAGAGCAAGTTTACCGCTTCTTGCCTTATCGGATTTTAAGCTGTATTTGTGGAAACGGTCGAATATCTGATGGTCGGTGAAGAAACATGTCTTTGTGTCGTGGTCGACAAATCCGGCATGTATAGTCTGAGCCACAGAAGTGAACGTGATGTGATCACCTCTGTCGGCAAAAATCTCCTTCAGACGCTCACCCTGATAGGCAGAATCGCTGAGAATAAGCAGTCGATAGCCATCGGCAAGCATATTGGTAAAGGATTCTGATATAATGTCGAAGTTCTTGTGATAAAGAGCTTGTGGAGAAGTGTTGAATTCCAAGACGGCATCTTTCCCGGATGCAGAGACAGTCATCCCGAATTCAAATATACGGAAAGTCTCAAGCCGGCTTGCAAAATCTTCGGCATTCACCACTTTCTTCATTGCCTCCGGATCACCCTCATCGGCAATCGCAGCCGATTCGGAATATTGTTGCGAAGCTATGTCGCGCACTGTGGCCAACAATGCAGATGTGTCAGCGATAAACAGCGGAGTATTATTGCCTATAAACTCCAGGAGTGACACACCGTGCTCATCATTTCCTTCTGCTGCCGTTGCCCCCACAATAGACACCTCGCCAAGCCTTTGCTCAGAGAGTTGAGTCTCTACATTAAATGTGCGTATGGAGTCAATGTCATCGTCGAAAAAGTCGATACGATATGGAAGCTCATTAGAATACGAGAAAACGTCGAGAATCGATCCTCTGCGGGCAAATTGACCGGGTTCGTAGACATAGTCTACCTGACGGAATCCCAAATCCTCAAGCCGATCGCACACTTTCTCTATATCAGCTCTCTTGGCAGTGGAAAGTTTCAGTGTATTTTTCTCCAATTCTTCCCTTATTGGCACCCTTTCCGCCAAAGCCTCTGGATATGTCACAATCCAGCCTATCTTTCCGGTTCTCCAACCATCAAGGGCCTCTGCCCTTAATATCTGCTGAGGAGCATCTACACGTCCGTATTTGATATGACGTTTATAACCGGAAGGAAAGAATGCTACCTCACATTCAGCCACGCGCGACAAGTCATGATAGAGATATCCTGCACTATCAGCATCGTCTGCCACTATCACCATTGGCTTCTTAATGTCAGCTGCCTTTCCAAGAAGAACAGCCGCTGCCGATCCTTTCAGTCCATCAAGCGAAATGCGCGATGCTTTTTTATCGCCTATCAATTTATTAAGAGCCTTCAGGCGTGTAGGCGTAGCGAATAGGTCTGCTGCCTTGGCAAGCGTCATCTGCTCGCTCATTTGCGTTTCCCTTTCTGTACTTTGGCAGGAAGAGCTGTCTCTTTCAATATTGCATTGTATTCAGGAGATTCAATGATTCCAATTGCTGCCTCCACTACAGGGTCAGTCTTGATTTCAACAGCCACACGCCCGGCATCACCATAATAGCGGGTGGCAATTTCTTCTGCAAGATAGTCTTTTATTTCATTTTTCTTAAACTGAAGGTCGCGCTCCAGATCGCTGCCGAGAGATTTCTCTATAGCAGTCAGTATGGAGTCGTTGTCGGCAGTCATATACCCTTGTTCTTCAGCTTGTTTTCTCACTTCCTTCAGAAGTGCGTCGAAAGAAGTGTCATATTTCATCCCGCTACCTACTACAAATTCTGTGAAATCGGAATATTCTTCATCCGACACTTCCAATTTGTCAAGGGGCATGGCCTCCGGATGAGTAGCCCTATATTTGTTGGCGTAGTCAAATATCTTATTTTTAGTCACAAGATTATAAAGAATATCCGAATATGTATTGTTTTTCACTACAGAGTCGGGCTGAAGACCTCCTCCATCGCGCACTTCTCGACCCCGGGTAGTGTAATAGACATTAGTCAATGAGTCAGGGGTGCGAGCCACGCTTCCGTCCGGATTTCTCCTTGAATAGTCGAGAGCTTGAATGAGGCGACCGGATGGAATATAATATTTCGACACTGTCACTTTGAGGAGCGCATCATGAGGAAGAGGGAAAGTGGTCTGTACAAGACCCTTTCCAAAACTTCGGTTACCCACAAGGACCGCGCGATCAAGGTCCTGAAGTGCTCCGGCAGTGATTTCCGAAGCCGATGCAGTCCCCCCGTCAGTAAGCACTACAAGTGGAAGGTCGGGAAACATTGGATTGTGTGTAGTCTTATAGACTCTCTCCTTGCCGTTGCCACTCGTACGAAGCACCTGTGTGCCTTTGGGAAGGAAATTGCCAAGAATGTCTATGGCACTCTCCACAAGACCCCCTCCATTCCCGCGCAAGTCAAGTATAAGACCAGAGAATTCCGGATTTTTTTTCAATGAATCAAGAGCCTCGGTAATCTCCTGAGGGGAATTCATTATGTAGCTGTTAAGACGAATAAAACCGGTCTTTGGAGTAACCATACCGAAATATGGCACTGACTTCTCTGTGACTTTCTCACGCGTAACGGTGAATGATAGCAATGAATCCGCAACGTATGGACGATTCACCTCAATGTAGACATCGGTGCCTGGAGTGCCTTTCAAAAGTTTTGATACATCTGCATTCTTTAGCCCTTTGGTAGCCACTGTATCCACCTTCACGATTCTATCGCCCGGCATTAGTCCTGCTTTAGCAGCCGGGCTTCCTGCCATTGGTTGTGAAATGCATACGTATCCATCATATTCCGTAATATAGCTACCGATACCGGCATATTCACCGGTAGTCATCTTCATGAGCGCGTCGCGGTCGTCGGCAGTATAATATTCCGTATAGGGATCTACAGTATTGAGCATAGCGTTGGAAGCAGCCTTAAAAGCCTCGTCTATGCGGATAGAGTCTACATAGTTTTCCTCAAGAGTCTTCACCATTGCGTTGAAGGTCTTGAGATTGCGTTGAAGAGCCATGTCATGGCTTTTCTTTGCGCATACGCCAAGAGATATTGCTGTCAGAGCCACTATGGGCAATAGGATCCTTTTCATACGGAATTGATTCATTTAATGATAACAGTATTTAAACGTCTTTAGGTGCCTAAAGTTTAGGAGCCTCATTCTATCTATTTAGGGGTGAGGATAGTCTACTGTATAGTGCAGACCGCGGCTTTCCTTGCGTTCTCGAGCCTGCCGCATAATGAGATAGCCAATATTAATGATATTTCTAAGCTCACAAAGAGCTCTCGTAGGTTTGCTCTCTTTAAATAAACGTTCAGTTTCTTGATAAAGTATATCGAGTCTATTCCAGGCACGGTCAAGTCGCAAGTCACTTCTTACAATTCCTACATAGTAGCCCATGATCTGATTGACTTCCTTCTCGGATTGAGTAATTAGCACCATCTCCTCTGGGTGAGTAGTCCCTTCATCATTCCATTGCGGCACATCCTTACGCAGGTCGATGCCATCTACTCTTTCAAGAGAGTGCTTGGCTGCAGCATCTGCATAAACCACAGCCTCAATAAGAGAGTTAGAAGCAAGGCGATTGCCTCCATGCAGCCCGGTGCAAGAGCATTCGCCAATTGCATAAAGACGATCGATGCTCGACTGCCCGTCAAGATCCACTTTAATGCCACCACATAGATAATGTGCTGCCGGTGCCACCGGAATCATGTCCTTCGTGATGTCAATGCCTAATGAAAGACACTTCTCATAGATATTGGGGAAATGCTTTTTTGTTTCTTCCGGATCCTTGTGAGTGACATCGAGATAGACATGATCAGTGCCATTCTGTTTCATCTCGGAGTCAATGGCACGGGCTACAATATCGCGTGGTGCAAGCGAAAGACGCGGGTCATACTTGTGCATGAACTCCTTTCCATCAAGAGTCTTGAGTACGGCTCCATATCCACGCATTGCCTCAGTGATAAGGAAGCTTGGACGGTCTCCTGGGTGATAGAGTGCGGTTGGATGGAATTGTATAAACTCCATATCGCTGACAGTCCCTTTGGCACGATATACCATTGCGATACCATCTCCCGTGGCTATAAGTGGATTGGTAGTAGTGGTGTAGCAGGCACCAACACCGCCTGTAGCCATTACTGTGATTTTAGCAAGGAAAGTATCGACTTTTTCTGTCTTTTCATCAAGCACGTATGCCCCGTAGCAGGTGATGTCAGGAGTGCGACGGGTCACAATCTTTCCCAAATGATGCTGTGTTATTATCTCTACAGCGAAATGATGCTCGAATATGTCGATATATGGATTTTCCTTCACGCGCTCTGTGAGTGACTGCTGGATAGCCGCACCGGTATTATCCGCATGGTGAAGAATACGGAATTCTGAGTGTCCTCCTTCACGGTGAAGATCAAACGAACCATCTTCTTTCTTATCGAAATCGACCCCCCAATTGAGTAGTTCTTTAATCTGTTCGGGAGCATTTTTTACCACCTTTTCCACCGCAGCCGGGTCTGAAAGCCAGTCGCCTGCTACCATAGTATCGTGGATGTGCTTGTCGAAATCGTCCACTTCAAGATTTGTGACGCTTGCCACTCCACCTTGCGCGAAGAACGTATTAGCCTCGTCAAGCGTAGTCTTACATATAATAGCCACCCGATGGCGAGAGGAAGCTACCTTAAGTGCGAAGCTCATGCCAGCTACGCCGGAACCTATCACAAGATAGTCGTATTCAAAAACCATTTCGAATAAAGTATTAGTTTATTGGTAGGGCGTGGGCCTTTCACGGCCCACGCCCTTAAGATGAGAATATTTTTTCATGCGTCAATTATAAATATCGACGTCATATATCCATCAATTAAGTCCACTGAGGTTATAGTTTGCAAATTCAAGGTCTTTCTGAGCCTTAGCAAGCATAGTCTTGTCGAGCTTGATTGCTTCGCGGAGGTTGGTCATGACCATATTCTCGTTGTTGGTGCGTGCACCGACGATAGCAGCAAGATAATATGTGTTTGCATTTGGATTCTGGATGCCGGCAAGAGTGTTCTTTGCTGAGCTATAGTCTTTAGCAAGGATCTGAGCAAGAACAGTGTTGTTGTTCTTTGCTGAGCCAAGGCTATTGACAGCATTTGTCACCTGTCCTTCGTTGAGGTAAAGCACGCCAAGAGCAGCTGCAGCCTCTGGCACACCGGCAGCGCCGCCGATAAGATTCTTAGCCTGACCAAGGTCGTTGTTGGCAAGCGCAAGAAGACCGAGGTTTACATCGACAGACTTGTCATTAGGAGCAAGTTTCTTAGCCTGAGCGAGAGCTTTTGCAGCAGCGTCATACTTGCCAAGGCTGAACTGAGTTGCACCGAGACCGTTCCAAGTGCGGAAGTCGTTAGGATAGATCTGGGTTGCAGCAGCGTAGATAGCTTCCTTCTTAGCATCGTCGTTAGCAAGAGTACCGATGTAGAGGATTTCTTCGAGGCTCAAACCGCTTGGGTTAGATTCGAACTGAAGGAACATTTCTTCGTCGCTCTTACCGATCACGTTGACAGTAGCAACGATCTTTGAGTAACGGAGCTGAGGAAGAATCTGCTCAGCGAGCTCATTGAATACAGCCGACATATTGCGGATCTCCTGTTCGCGCTGCTCTGGATCCTTATACATCTTGAGGACACTCAGGATGAGGTTTTTGTCCTGGATGTTGCTCTTTTCTACGAGCTGCTGGAAACCTTCCCAGTCTTCAGGAGTGAACTCAGAAGTAAGTTCGCCAAATTCTGTAATTTTGTCTTTCTTAAGCTGATTGCGCATATAGTCGACAGTCACGTTCTCACGTTTTTCAGCAAGCTGAGTATTGAACGCCATTGTACCGTCAGGAGAAGCGTATGAGTGAACGTTGATTCCGGCGATTTCTCTGTTAGGAGCGTCATTAGAAGCGATGAGATCCTTGTTGAAGTCTACATAGTCAGGAGCATCTACCTGATTTGCGCGGATGTTTGCCTGATTGATGAGGAACTTGATCTCGGCGCTGTACTGCTCCTTAATAATGCGCTCGAAGTTGCTGGTGGCAGGAGCTGGTTCGAGAACAGCTACGTCAGTAAGAGTAGAAGTAGCGATCACACCGTAGCCGACTTTTACACGAGGAAGCACATAGTCTTTGCCCCCCTGATTTACCTTGAAGTCAAGGTAAAGGTCGCTATTTGCCATTTCAGGCTGATAGAGGACATTGAATGGGATTGTGACAGGACCTCCATTGCTATAGGAGATCACCTGGCCGTTTGCACGTGCGTTTTCACCCTGGAATGTCACCTGTGAGCTGCTTGCTTCGCCACCGTCCCATACAAGAACCGGAGTGACTGTCACTACAGCATTTTTTGGCATGAATTTAGCCGGTACTGTTCCGGTAATGGTAGCCGGCACTGTTTCGCCTACTGTCTCCAGCGGGGTCGGATTGGTGTTGAAATACTCCGATGCGAAGTCACCCACCTTTTTAGAGCAAGAGCCCATCGTCAGGATCATTGCTCCCAATGAAAGATAAACTAATGTCTTTTTCATGATCATGTATATAAAAACTAACTAAATTTCGGGTTATCAATATTTTACGCCCTAAAATATGCGTTTTTCAGCAGATTCTCGGGTGTTTGGAAATCAAAATTACACAATTAACATTAAATTTGCAACTTTTTCGCTAAAAATTTCAACGCAAAATGCGACACGAAGGTTTTTCCAAACCGGCATTCCCGTTAAGATTCGTAAAAAATCGCTTCTTTCTGATAGCGAGCCATCAGAGTGTTGTATGCCCAATCGTCGCATGGCTGCAATGTTATCCCCCTTGATTCGTCGATTATATAGTCTGTGATCGGAGCGCCTGCATAGATTGAACAAACTACCCCGCCACCAAGTCGGGGATTTACCTCCATCAGAAGATAACGGTTACGGTCAAGATCGTGGAGGAACTGCAATGTCACAGGACCCCTCAACGCAAATGTCTCTATCACCTGGCGGCTCAGTTTGTCGAGGGCTGCATTACGGCAAGTGATCGTGCGAGTCACTTCTCCTCCCATCACTTCAAGACGAACTCGAGGCACAACCGTAAGAATTTCTCCGGCTTGAGACACATAGCAGTCTACAGTATATTCATCCATATTTTCTATGAATTCTTGTACAAGGTAGTCGCTCAAGTTCTCAAGTTGCATCAACTCATCGAGAGTATGGAAAATCTTGATGCCCCGAGAAGCTGAGCCCTTTCTTGGTTTAGCTATCGCCGGCATTTTTGCATTAATTGCAGTATATGTCTTTGGGATAGGGATGCCTGCTTTTTCAAAAGCTTTCGCAGCTTGAACCTTATCAAACATCGTACGGCTTGTCTCGAAATCCCCAACCGGTATGAAGACATCCGGCAGATGTTGACGAACTTTAGATGCGATTTCAATGGCACCGTCGACAAATGGAAGAATTATGTCAATTTCATACTCCTTAGCCACCTTTACGATATCTGCCACCACATTAGGATCGCTCCATCTTAAACCAACTATCACCTTGCCGACAAGAGCTATGGGGACCTGCTCCAGCAATTCGTAGCTTATGATATTGACTTCGCGACCGATTCGTTCGCCACTCCGCTTGAACAGTTCTGCCATTGATACTCGACGAGCTCCGCCCAGCATCATGATATTGATCTTTTTCATACGTTATATATTCCTGATTTATATTTTTTTAAGTTTTTAGAATCAGTAAACCATTCTATTGTTTTCTTTAATCCTTCTTCAAGTGTATACCGTGGGTGCCAACCTGTCAATGAAGTTATAAGACTGTTATCACCAAGCAGACGGAAGACTTCGCTTCCTGAGGGTCTGAGCCGTTGAGGATCAGTCACCCATTTCACATCCACACCCATCAGATCTGCTATGGTCTGCAATGTGTATGCCATGCTCACCTCTCTGCCTGTAGCAATGTTTATTTCCTTACCAATCGTATCCGAGCTTTTTGCAAGAGCTATAAACCCTGCTGCAGTGTCAGCGACATAGTTAAAGTCTCGAGTGGGAGTAAGATCTCCTACCTTTATTTCTTTTGCGCCGGAGGCGATTTGAGTGATGATGGTAGGGATTATTGCACGCGCAGACTGTCTCGGACCGTAGGTGTTGAATGGCCTGACCACAGTCACGGGCAAATCAAACGCATTGTGGAAACTCAGCGCTATTGCATCTGCTCCTATCTTCGACGCCGAATAGGGTGATTGGGGCTGCTTGGGGTGCTTTTCGTCAATAGGCACGTATTTAGCCGTCCCATATACTTCAGAAGTGGATGTCACAAGAAGACGCCCGACGCCCTCATCTTTGACCGCCTGACAGATATTGAGAGTCCCTTTCACATTTGTGTCGATATATGAATCCGGAGCCACATAACTGTATGGTATTGCTATCAGAGCTGCCAAGTGAAACACAGTATCCACACCTTTCACGATCTCTCGACAAAAGTTAGGGTCACGAACGTCACCCGTCACTACCTCCAGCCCGGGATGGTTAATGTATTCAAGCCATCCCCAGTTGTTGAATGAGTTGTATTGAGCAAGCGCCCTGACCTCACACCCCTCGGCAAGCAAAGCCTCCGTAAGATGCGAGCCAATAAAACCATCTGCTCCGGTCACGAGTACCTTATTCATTTCCAATCTCAATTTTATAAGTTTCTATATGACGTTTCTTCTTTTCCTGGAGAATCTCAGATATCGTGAGAAATATGCCACTCTCTTCCACATCTCCAAATTCATCGTTGATCGCAGTCCCGAACATCCGCATAGTCGGAGATAGACTCATATATGCATTAACGAGCGGCGGTATATTAAGCCCTTTCTCCCTGATAAGGCGATTTAGGATTTTATAATCCTCTTTATAATTATGCCCGGAAAGGCGATCTTGAATTTCAGGAGTCATGGCTTTGGTGTCAATTGGTTTTATAGGCCTGACAAGCCCTTCTACATCTGGAAAATGCTTGTTTAGAAATCCAAGAATGAGATCAAGATTTTCTCTCCCGAATGCAGGATACATTGTCACTTTGCCAAACAAATACTTGATATGAGGATACACTACGGTAAGAGCTCCCAATCCATCCCAAAGATTATCAAGTGCAAACAAGGCTTTAGTCCCGGCTTTGCTGCTTTGATAGCCTAACGATACAAAAGAACGTCCGAGTTCAAGGGTATCGGGAAGGATCTCATTAATAAACCGGTCAGAAAATTTGAAAAGATGTGCAGTGGCTATCTTCGGCATTCCGCCTGCCATGTCAATCTTATCACCGGTGATGAATCGATAGCCTCCCAATATCTCACGCGCTTGAGGATCCCATACTATCAACTGCTGACACGGGACTTCCATTATATCGAATTCGTCAATGTCAAATCCTTTGCCGGTGCCCCCCCCCGCCTGACGAAAGGCTGCCTCACGCAATCGACCTATCTCAAGCATCGTATTGGGCGCACAATGAGCGTCGACAACGTAGAGCAGGTTGTCGCCTTTGTTTGTATGTCTAAGGAAACGCTCCGGAGTTAATTCCTTCTCTATAGCGTCTCTTTCCACAGGTGGTATGATGGGCTCCATTGTCATTTTCTCAATCTGTAGTCAATCTTTCTGCCTTGTGCCATCCCTCCCAAACTGCAAAGTTAATAATAAATTTAGAATTATGCATAATTCATAGCGCATAATTCATAATTTTATAGTCGTTATTGATTTTCCACAGGATGAAAATGAGAATATACCAACATCCCTTTTGCTTTGCCTACAGCATCAACAACGGCATCGAGACTCGCTTCTTTTATACGTTTTACGCTCTTGAATTGTTTAATGAGTGCTGTTTTTGTAGCCGGACCGATTCCCTTAATGCTGTCGAGCTCACTGACGGTCTGCCCTTTTGAACGTCGGTCTCGGTGATGTGTGATTCCAAACCTGTGAGCTTCGTCGCGCATAGCCTGAATCACTCGTAAGCTTGGGCTTGTCTTATTAATGTAAAGCGGAAGTGAGTCGCCGGGGAAATAAATTTCCTCAAGACGCTTTGCTATGCCTACCAATGCCACCTCTCCCCTTATTCCCATTTCATCGAAAGCTTCAACAGCCGCGCTCAACTGTCCTTTACCGCCATCCACTACTACCATATCGGGCAATTTCTCACCCTCCGCCATCATCCGGGTATATCTACGATGCAGCACTTCCTTCATTGACGCAAAGTCATCCGCACCCACCACTGTCTTGATTATGAAGTGCCGGTAGTCTCTTTTCGATGGTTTGCCATTACGGAATACGACACAACTTGCTACCGGATTTGTGCCCTGGATATTTGAGTTGTCAAAACACTCTATATGCCTTGGCTGGACTTCAAGACGGAAGTCTTTCTTCATAGTCTCCATAAGCTTCTCGACACTCCGCTCCGGATCCAACGCTTCCGCTTGCTTTTCCTTGTCTTTTAAATATTGGGTAGCATTTTTCACAGCAACGTCCAAGACCTTCTTCATATCGCCCCTCTGAGGAATGGAGAATTTTATTTTCTCAAATTCTACATCTGGCAAAAAAGGCACGATGACTTCGGCAAAATTTCTTTCAAATCGCCTCGCCACTTCCGCTATCGCCATAGAAAGAATTTCTTCTTTTGAAGATGCCGAACATCTCTTGTATTCAAGATTTATGCTCTGGATTACGGCTCCGTTATGAAGGTGCATGAAATTGACTACTGCTTCATCTTCGTCGTCACTGGCTACAAAACCGAATATGTCAAGGTCTGCAGTTTCAGTCTTCGCCACTACGCTCTTTGCATTGTAGCGCTTCACGGCTTCATATTTCTCCTTGACCTCCTGTGCCTGCTCGAATTTCCACTCTTCACTAAGCCTACCCATTTCTTCAAGAAGATACTTCTCCAATTCTACGGTTTCACCGCGTAAAATTGCCCTTACACGCGTGACATATTCATCATATTGCTCTTTATTGACAAATCCTCTGCAAGGACCTCCGCATTTCTTTATATGATAGTCAAGACAGAGAGAATATTTCCCACGTGCTATCCCCTTTTCATCGAGAATATGCCGGCAACTTCTGAGTGGAAAAATATCGCGTATCAGCTGCAGCACTACTTTCGCTGATTGCACATTTGAATACGGTCCGTAGTATTTAGCCCCGAGACCTTTTTCTCGGGTCATGAAGACACGTGGAAAATCTTCTTTCGTCACTACAATCCATGGATACGACTTGTCATCCTTCAGCAAGACGTTGTAGCGAGGTTGATACTCCTTGATCATCGCGCTTTCCAAATGCAATGCATCCTCTTCAGAATGCACTACGATGAAACGCATGTCTACGATCGACCGCACGAGCAGATTGGTGCGACGTATATCATGCTGGCGATTGAAATAGGAAGACACTCTTCTCTTGAGTCGCTTGGCTTTCCCCACATAAATTACGGTGCCCGTATTGTCGAGATACATATACACCCCCGGAGAGTCAGGAAGGGAAAGTATTTTCTCCCTCAACTTTTCTCCGGGCCTATTATGCCGAATGTCGTCCGGAGTTCTGTCAGATTTGATCTCCAGATTAAATCCGCCATGTTCATTGATGTCACGCCCCGCGCCGGCAAGCAACTCAGCATTCTTTACGTCTTCTTCCGTCATAGATACCCTATTTGAGAAAAGCTCCGAATTCATCGGAGCTTTTACTTATTTTCACATTTTGTTGTCCATGTCTTAATACTTCAACAATGCGGTTACCTCCACATCATCCGGAAGCACTTCTCGACCATTAAGAGCCGTCAATTCCACGATAAAATTGACATAAATCTTTTTTGGATTCATCGACTTGACAAGCTGTATGCATGCATTCATAGTGCCGCCTGTAGCAAGCAAGTCATCATGAAGCACTACTATATCGTCCGGCCCGATGGCATCGCTATGAAGCTCGATCGTATCTACACCATACTCCTTTGCGTAGGATGCCTTCACCGTTACGGAAGGAAGTTTTCCCGGTTTGCGAGCCGGCACAAAACCTGCTCCAAGTCTATCAGCAAGGATAGATCCGCCGATGAAACCGCGAGATTCTATTCCCACCACCTTGGTCACACCCTTATCCTTGTAGAGATCAGCAAGGGCATCGCCCATCGCATGGAGAGCCTCACCGTTTTTAATCATTGTAGTCAGGTCTCTGAATATAATTCCCACCGAAGGGAAGTCCGGCACGTCTCTTATGAGGCCTCTTAAATCTTCAATCTGCATAATTTTTAATTTTTATATTATATCTACGTTTTAAATATTCCGATGAAACCGATGTTTCTTTCAATATTCGACAATGTTTCACGTGAAACATTTTAATCATAAATGAGCCTCATTAAGGGCTTTAAGGGCAAGAGTGCCCTCATGAACTTTTAATACTCTATGACGTTTGGCATCAATTCCGGAGCATCACAAGAAGTACATTGATGTCTGATGGAGAGACTCCCGGGATGCGTGAAGCCTGTCCGATGGTAGCCGGGCGAATTCTGGAAAGTTTCTGTCTGCCTTCCGTTGAGATGGCAAGAATTTCGTCAAAGTTCATGCTTTCCGGTATCTTTACTTTTTCAAGTCTGCTCACTCGATCTGCAGATTCGCGTTCTCTGTCTATATAACCCTGATATTTTATCAGGATCTCTGCCGACTCAATTATCTCCTCTCTCCTACCCTTCTCTATCTCTTCACACCTTTCATTTAATGCAGGAACAAACTGCATAAGATTTTCGAAATTCAATTGAGGACGGCGAAGGAGATCTGCTATCTTGACTCTACCGGGAAGAAGTCCGGTGCCACATTCCTCAAGGAATTTCTGGAGTTCTTCTGTCGGACGGACGGAAGTCTCTTCACACCATTTGACCAAATTCGCACGCTCGGCATATTTAGATTTCATCGACTCATATCGATACTCATCGGCAAGACCTATTTCATATCCAATAGGAGTAAGACGAAGATCAGCATCATCCTGACGAAGCAAAATACGGAATTCAGCACGGCTCGTAAACATTCGATATGGTTCATCGACACCCTTGGTCACAAGGTCATCAATCAGCACGCCAATATATGCTTCATCTCTACCAAGCACGATTGGATCCAGGTTTCTGACACTTCTTGCCGCATTTATGCCTGCCATCAAGCCCTGAGCAGCTGCCTCCTCATAACCGGTAGTCCCATTCACTTGACCGGCAAGATAAAGGGAGCCGACCACCTTCGACTCCAAGCTATGACGCAACTGAGTGGGATCAAAGAAATCATATTCGATTGCGTAACCGGGGCGATAAAACTGTATTTCCTTCAATGCAGGAATCCGAGTCAATGCCTCCATTTGTACTTTCCAGGGCAAAGAACTTGAAAAACCATTGATATAAAATTCGTGGGTTAATTCTCCTTCCGGCTCGAGAAAAAGCTGATGGCTTTCCTTGTCTGCGAACGTCACTATCTTGGTCTCAATCGACGGACAGTAACGAGGTCCGATACTTTTTATCTGGCCATTGTAAAGAGGAGAATCTGCGAGGTTGTCATTAAGGATCTTGTGCACCTCAGGGCTGGTATGCACGATATAGCAATCTCTTGGGGGCAAGCTCCTCTTTACTGAAGGGAGATAAGAAAATTTATGGAAGTCTCTTTTAACGCTTCCGTCGGTCAATCGTAGGTCATCCCCGGTTTGAACAGTCACCTTATCATAATCTATCGTGCCTCCATCTATACGGGCAGGTGTCCCTGTCTTCATCCTTCCCACTGTCAATCCCAATTCCCGCAATTGGTCGGAAAGACCACGCGATGAAGCCTCCGATATTCTGCCACCTTCTATCTGAGTAGGACCAAAGTGCATGAGACCATTCAGGAATGTTCCGGCAGTCAGCACCACTTTCTTAGCTTTGAATGTGATTCCAAGAGCAGTCTCAACACCACAGACTTGCGCCTCCCCCTCTTCTGACTCAATGACGAGTCCGATGACCATATCTTGGAACATGTAAAGATTTTCCGTTTCATCGAGAGTCTTGCGCCACTCATCAATAAAACGAGTGCGATCTGACTGGACACGTGGCGACCATACAGCGGGACCTTTGCTTCGGTTGAGCATCCGGAATTGAATCGCAGTTTTATCTGCAATTATTCCCATCATACCGCCAAGCGCATCAATCTCACGAACAATTTGACCCTTGGCAATTCCGCCAACGGCTGGGTTGCAAGACATCTGCGCTACCCGATTCATATCAGCCGTAATCAGGAGTGTGTTGCAACCAAGACGTGCCGCTGCTACTGCAGCTTCACATCCGGCATGTCCCGCTCCGACCACTATCACATCATATTCAAATTTCATCCCTTATTATTTGAGAATAGAAAAAATGAGAATTTCGAAATATAATTACCAGTAAATCAATGATTATTGTAAAGCTCCAGCGCTGCATTCTCAGCAGCTTCCATTATTTCGCGTTCGCCTGGACCCTTGTCGTTGATACCGACGAGATGGAGGACACCATGAATAATGACACGTAGGAGTTCTTCGGAATATGCAACTCCGAATTTCTCAGCATTCGTTTTTACTGTATCCAAGGAGATCATTATATCTCCGGCTATCTTATCACCACGCGAATAGTCAAATGTAATGATGTCGGTGAAATAATCATGATTGACAAACTGACGGTTAGCCTTAATTATCTCCTCATCATCTACGAAAAGATAATTTAAGTTGCCTACTCGGCATGAATGCGAGGCCGCCACCTCTTCTATCCATGTCGACACCCTCTTAATATCGATGTCTGGCAGCTCGACTCCTTGCGATGCGAATTCTATCATTACTTATTTTTGCTTTATTCGTGCAAATATAACAAATTCTTGCGGAAATTCCATAAAATTAGCCAAAATTTGTCTCAACAAATTTATAATTGCGATTTTGTATCTATTTCCCATTTTTAATACAAATTTCAGAAACCCAAATTTATATTTATAAATCAGTCAATTACCAACACATACAGCCAATTTTAAGGCTCTGAGAATCAAATTTAGGCAAGAAGCCGTCCGATAGACAACAAATATTTTACACTCAAATCTCAGAAATCGTGAATTTTCATAGCAAGACTCACACTTTCCCAATCAACCTTAAGGCAAACTTCTGCACCCTCAACAAGAGGGACATTGCGATCGTTGTGACCTACCGGGAAATCAAAAGCAACCGGACAAGACACACCCCATTCTGTGAATCGCTCATGGATCATGTCGTACATCGACTCATGGTTGCGATCAGACTTCCAATCGGTGAATTGTCCGACTATGATACCCTTTACTTTTCTAAGGACACCTTGAAGATGCAGTCGATATAGCATTCGCTCCACGGCATAGATTGGTTCAGACACATCCTCTAAAAAAAGGATTACATCCTGATGCAGACTTTCTGCCATAAGATCAAAGGGTGTTCCTCCGAGTCCATTCAAGACTGCAAGATTGCCTCCGAGCAGTACACCCCTACCCTCTCCGGCTGCATTGTATTGATGAGTCGGGATAGTATACTCCAACATTGGGGAAGCAGACTCTACAAGATTTTTGAAAACCTTTCGATATGAACCGAAACCGGAATCGGTATTTTCTACCAATTGCTTTGCCATTCCGCCATGGATGGAAGCTATCCCGCTTTTATAGAGCAGTGCATGCAGGGCAGTGACATCAGAAAAACCGACAAGCCATTTGGGATGGGCAGATATGAAATCCGAGGAAAGATAGTCGAGCATGTGGACACATCCGTATCCACCACGAGCGCAAATCACGAGATCCACATCCTCGCGGCTCCAGGCATCAGTGAAATCAGCGACGCGCTGAGCCAATGAAGCTGCGTAAGATCCGCAGGCATTCTCATCAAGCACGGAAGGATAGACTATGAGCTCCGCGCCGGGCATTTCGTCAGGACGCTCTGCGTAGAGACTTACTAGCCCCTCTACTATTTCCGGCTTAATGCGCGTAGCGGGCCCAATAAGCGCCACCTTACCATCCGCCCTAACTCCTGCAGGAATAATCAACTTTCCCATCTACATTCTAATATTTTCCACAAAATTAATAATAATAATCCAATCCTCCAAGCCCCCTAAGACCTTTAAAACTCAGAAAGCAGCAACGAGGGTATTGAATAAAGCTAATTATTTCTCTTGTTTCATCATCTTTCGGATGTAGGGACCAAGATTCGACTCGTTAGGATCAAGACCTAATTTACGTCGGATGTCGCTGCTGATATTGTAATGTCGTGCCAGATCAAGATAAGAGCCAATCTCCTTTCCCCGAAGTCCGAGGGAGTATAGACACACATAGTTAATTTCCCTTTCCGTCAA
Organism: Muribaculaceae bacterium; assembly: GCA_029060725.1. GTDB lineage: Bacteria > Bacteroidota > Bacteroidia > Bacteroidales > Muribaculaceae > Lepagella. Next base: position 27,193 of record JAIDTL010000134.1, read on the forward strand.
ACCATGCTTAATAAGATCATCTATAAACTTTGGATACATTGCTTGAAAAGCTTTTCTTGTAGAGTTTTGAAATTTTTTGCGGTCTTTGTGAATGATTTCCACATATTTTCTGAAAGGTTTGGCATAAGTATCATCATTTGAGATTTCTTTTGCGAGCAATCCATTAAGCAAATCAAGCCTCTCTCTGACGATATTCTTCATCTCAGAAGAGAGTTCATCACGCTGCTCTAAAAGAGCTGAGAGGCGCTCTTGCTCGTTTTCGAGCTGACTGATTTCGAGATACATATTTTTTGTTTGCAGCTGTAGTTTCTCTGTCTCCAAATGTAATTTATCAGCCTCCAACTGCAGCCTCTCAGCATTCTGCTCAGCTATTATTCGACCTGCTTTGTTGAGTCTATACCTATAGTAGATAAAGCCTATAATGCATATTAGTACAGCCACTCCTGCCAATATCCATTTGATAGCATTGTCTCTTTTATGAATCTTTCCCATGCTCTCAATCTCCATAGCGTGCTTCTTCTCCGAGAAAAGAAGTTCGTTGGAGAAGAGTTGAGCATGATACCCGTCAAGCAAACTTGAATAATTCTTGAAAGCATCCAAAGAAGCTCTATCTTCCCCAAGACTCTCTAAAATCTCAGCCTTTACAGACCAGTAAGTCAGCGAATCAAGTATATTCTCCGGAGCAATTTTTGCCTCATTAAGATATTTCAGACCACTATTAGGCTCGCCTACCTTAGAATATGCCATTGAAAGAGTCATATTCATGTCATCTGTCACTCCTGTATTCTGCACATCTTCAATTATTTTAAGGATTTCTTCTTCTGTACCGAAATTTACCGCACATTTCAGGAACGGAAGCATAGTTGCCCTTTTCAGAGAAGGTGAATCCTTGACAATAGCATTGCATTCCATCAATATACTGTCAGCTTTATGTTTATTATTTAGGATGATTTCTCCGGTCAATGCCCTGAGATTGCTCTTTAATTGCAGCGGATGTTTGTCTAATCTACCATATATCTCGGCAGCCCTGAGATTATTGTCAACAAAATCATTAATCTGATACTGTCTGTAGTATAGAGTCGCCTGAGCGACAAGAATACGCGCCAATGTCAAAGAGTCTGAAATCTGATCTAAGTTATCAAGTCCCATGAGATATGATTGCATGGCAATATCGTCATCACCTGCATTCCGATGAATCCTTCCCTTGTAGTAATAAGTTCTAATTTTCTCATCTGGATTCCCTTTCCTAAGGTAGTAGTCAATCGCTGGCTGAAGAACATCAAAGGTCGTGGTGTTAATATAGTTTTTGTCCAATGCCATCGATTTCAGTAATGCATATCTGGCCTTAATACGGTTTCCTCGAAGGTCTGAACCATCAATACAATTCAATATGTAAAGAGCAGAATCAGGCATATCTTCCATCAGCTCCTCCGCAATATTCAGTCTGTCATCTATATCACTTGGACCATTGCAACCAATAACATACAGCGATCCTATCAATCCTACGACTGCGATCATGATATTATAAAAAAATCTTCTTTCCATCTCTATAAGTTTTTAGCGGCTCACAAATTTAAATAAAATTTTTGATATCACCTAATATTGTAATGCAATTCCAGACTCCATCAATATGCTCTGCAAACGCCTGCTAATGACCTAAAATCTGCTAAATATGAAACTTTTAACCATGCCGTTAAACTTTGCATTTAAACTATATTGATTATCAGCAAAATAAACCTAAAATCGTTAAACTTTTTTACTTGACATCAAAGGTATTTTTACCTATTTTTGCAACCGAATATAATACTTATGTAAGTACATTCTACCTCATTCAAAAGCTAAGATCCAAGCGAGTTCAATACAATTTATTAACATTAAAAAACAGAAAAGTCATGAAAAAATTTATTCTGTTATTCCTTATGGCAATCGCCATGACAACATCCGCATTCAGCGAGCGCTCTCAAATTTCCTTACGCACACATAAGTACGGAGAAAACTCAGGAAGTCTAATTGAAGAAGACCATGATCCAATCCGACTTCCGATATTCGTCTACTACGATCCCGACACCAAGATCCTAGAAGTCTGGTGTGACAACGACAACATCCAAGCCGAAGTCTACGTCTATGACGAATCAGAAGCCGTGGAAGCATATTCACCTTACTTGAATATAACTCTAACGCTTACATCTTCCAATATACATTCCATAAAACTTATAGGCGATGGCTGGGAAGCTGAAGGATGCATTTAAATTTCTTTTATAATAATGTAACGACCATGAGCAAGTGTCAAATAATAACAACCTTAATATTTTTGATGACATTCTTTCACGGAATGGCAATGATGCAAACTAGCAACTATTCAGCTGAAACAAAGGTCTTAAATATTTCCAAATCATATCAAGATAATCTTCTTAACGAAGATATGAACTTGAAGCATTTTGAAGTGAATATACCTGAAGATGGATATTATTACGCCGAATTCTGGTTATTACCAGCACAATATTCTGATGGCTCCTTCACTAAGTTTTCTATATATGCAAATGATGTATTTATTGGACATATAATTCCCAATAAAGGCAATTGGCAATCTATCAGAATTAATGACCGAGAAAGAATTGAACTGAAGAAGGGCCATAATATCATAACGATTGCTGTACCTGCACCAGAAGTACCTTCAGTTGAGAAAATTAAACTTGCATCGACTGATGAGGAAGCCAATATTTCTGCGTCTGCATATCAAAAATTCTATGATGAAGCAGTTTCCTGTGTATCCTACGATGTTCCTGACGAATTGTTTGACTTTTATTCTGCAAACATATATCAAGAAAATCAAACAAGTAACATACAGGAATTCGCTGTAAAACATTTTGCGGACGTGCCATTGAAATATACATTTTATGATCTATTCACATTTCATGAAAATGAAACTATTGAAATACAGACTTCAAGTTTGTCTGAACATGATGTCGATATACTATTTTTAGGAGAAATGAATAATAGCATTATTCGTCCAAGATATATTTCCAAACAAGATTCTTTAAAAAATAATATCACGAATATTATTGGACGAATTAATCCTGAAAACTTTACATCTCATAATTATAATTGTGAAGTATACGAAGTACAAGATCTAACAGAATCTTTTAACAGGGTGGCAACCTCTGAAGAACAACAGGGTCTAAATTGGAAAGGTATTTCAAGAAAGTCTAAAGATAATTTGACTTATCGTATTTTTAAACGCGTAAGAATTCCCCAAAAGGGAGTTTATCTGATACGTCTACGCCATAGAGAATCTGGAAAAACTGGAACTGTAAATTTAGCAATAGGGAACCTACACACGACTTATATGTATAATGACGTTCCTATTACTTTTTCATGGATGCCATGTGAAATTCCTGCAAATGGTAAAGAATATTCCACCATGACTTTTTGTAATAATTCTGAAAAAGATAACCCAATGTTATTTATTCATGGAGCCGTTGCAGACAGGATTGTTGGATTTGCCGATGACGCTCCTGAAATCATGCGTTTGATACATGAACTTTCTACAAGTGATAGTTATATACAACAACAATATAAAGTTAAGACTTCTGGTATAAGTGTATGTAACTATAGTTCTTCACAACCAGAATCTAAATGCGAAATCCTTGCCGGAATAGATGAAACTATTTTGGAGCCAGATCCTGGTTTGTTCACAAAACCTAAAAGTAATCAATCTGAAAATATGAATGATCTAGACAAAGAGTTGAATACTATAAAAATATCTGGTTCTTTAGAGCAGTGCAGTATTTTAACAATAACATCTCTGGATAATATTAACAATGTTATTATTTCTGATATTGATGGAAAAATTATCAAGACTATTAAAGGTAACGGATCTGAAATAAAAATATTTGGAGATTCTTTAAATCTTAAAAAAACAGGAATATTTGTAGTATATGTAGAAACAGACAAAGGTTCAACATCTAAGAAAATATTATTTGAGTAAATAAACTCTAATAATAATTTCATTTTACACATGTAACTAACAATCACATCACTTACATTTGGTAAGTTACGAACTAAGAATGAAGTTGTTTAAACTTATTTTATTTAAGATTTCGTCATGTTTTAGAGTTGATTATTCTTCATGAAGATGGAGCAATGTGAGCATTGTGACTGATGAATGAAGGGAAATACGCCTAAAAGATGGCGGAAGATTAATAAAAGATTCTTTGGTTTAACACTTCATGATAATTTTATGATTTCGTAAATAGGGTTAAACAACTTCAATATATAATCTGAAAAATTAATAAAAATGAAAGACATAATATCTTTTCTAATGATGATTTTCGTTGTTCACACAATGGCAGCGGAAGCCACTTACTATTATCTGGGAACAAAGAAAATCCCCATATACACAGACATGTCTAAATCTATCATTATTTCTGAGAAAAAAAAATACTGGTAAATTTAATCATTTATCTGCGATAAAACCATTACGAGTCATTTCTTGTGAAGATTATGACGTTACTGTAGTAGAGAATAACAGCACTTCAAATTTTGATCTTGTAAAAAAAATGATCTCTACTACCATAAAAGGATCTGTCATTCATACTTGCTATAAGAATGAGGCGGGAGAAGAGATAACTCCAACATCATATATATATGTAGAGCTCAAATCTGAATCTGATTATAATACACTTAAAACTATCGCACAAAATATTGGGTGCCGTATAATTAAGCAGAACAAATTTATGCCATTATGGTATACATTGTGTACTTCGTTAACAATAGATAAAGATCCTGTAGAGATTGCTAATCAGATCATGGAAACAAAATTATTCACCTGTGCTTGTCCAGCATTTGAAATTAAACCTTTAATTTCATATGACCCATTGGTATTAAATCAATGGGGACTGTATAATCCAGAATACGAAGACATTGATGTATCTGCAAGCGAAGCTTGGAATTATGCGACTGGATGGGGAATAACAGTTGCTGTAATAGATACCGGTATTGAATTAACACATGAAGATTTATATGATAATCTATCTCCGAATAGCTATGACACATCCTCTTCATCATCACCCAGCGTAGTATCTGATAATGGTACATCAAGCCACGGAACTCATTGTGCTGGAATTATCGGTGCTTCAAGGAATAACAATAAGGGGATTGCCGGCATTGCTCCGGATGTCAGTTTGATGTCAATTAGTGTAGATTTTTCTTCCCCTGATATAGAGGCTCAATTAGCGGATGGAATCAACTGGGCTTGTGAAAATTATGCTGATATTTTATCTTGCTCTTGGGGTGGATATATAAAATCTCCTATTATTGAACAAGCAATTGATAATGCCCTCGAAAACGGTCGATGCGGAATGGGGTGTTTGATAGTATGTGGAGCAGGAAACGGTTGGGTTGGACCTCCAGTAATTTTCCCGGCCAATTATAATGAAGATGTATTTGCAGTAGGGAATATAGACAGAAATGGAATATGGAATCTATCTTCGGCCAATGGAGAAGAATTATTCATTAGCGCACCGGGTACAGACATATTATCAACAATGGTTGATAACTCTTATGGAGAAATGAGTGGAACATCAATGGCCTGTCCATACGTATCTGGTGTTGTAGCTCTTATGCTGGAGTTGAACCCGGAATTGTCCATAAGTGAAGTGCATGAGATAATAGCCAGAAGTGCTAAGAAAATCGGACATCTACCATATTCAACTAATAAAAAGTATGGCAGTTGGAATGAATGTTATGGTTATGGACTGATTGACGCCTGCGAGGCCGTAAAAAATACTCCTGTAAAGTATTATTAATATTTATTGTTGAGTTTTTTATGAAAAAATTTATCTTGTTAATGTTATTGTGCGTTGCATTTAACAGTCATTCGGAAAAGGTCAATTATCCAATATCTGGACTTTCTGAAGGAGAAATGGCCGGGCACGGGTTTGTGGATCTTGGATTACCGAGTGGAATACTCTGGGCAACAGGCAACTTGGGGTCTGATTCCCGGTATTTACCAGGCGAATATTTCGCATGGGGTGAGACTGAAACTCGCGATTTATTTAAATGGACAGACTACAAGTTTCTCATCGAAGAATACGCTAATGAAAATGGCTCACCCAATTATTCCGCAACCGACATAGGAAAGGATATTTCGGGATCCGAATATGATGCCGCGAGCTGTCAATGGGGCCATGGTTGGCGCATTCCAACACAGAACGAATGGGAAGAGCTAATCTCCAACTGCCATGTGGAATTCAAGACAGGAAATTTAAATCCACATGAGACCGGATTATACATATATGGCCCAAACGGTAACTACATCTGTCTTTCGGAGACTTTTAGTCCTCACAATGGAACATCTTTAGCTGTCTCACATGGAGAATATTGGTCTGCTACAGCCATTACCAACACGTCAAAAAATGAATGTCCTTCAGCAATGATGTTGACGTTCAATCCAGCTGATTCTAAACTCAAACTTCAAAGAAACGGTCGCCATGACGGTCTTTCCATCCGACCAGTAATAAGTCGGAAGGATATAAATTCATCAGTTGGTATAATATCAGAATCTCACAACTATATAAAATATGAAAACGGAGATATATTAATCAGCGACTACGCAGAAGGATGCCAAATAGTAGTAACAGACCTTTCCGGCAGATGTATTTATATTTCTAATATAAACGACAAGATATGCCAACTTCCTGAATTAACAAAAGGCATATATCTGGTATCATTAAACAAAAACGCCAAATCACTTAATACAATCAAAATCATAGTAAAATAATCAAAAGGAATAGATTAAGGCTTCATTTTTTGAGATGAAGCCTTAGCTATCTTTTATGCGAATTAAGCAGCTGGCTATGTTTTCAAAGGGTAGTGTGGGCTATCCTTTGGCTCATATCGTCTTTACTTTATAAATATCCTTGTCTCCATGCGACATCTCTATCGGCTCGATCGGAATATATTGTCTAAATGAAAGAACAGTGGCAATATATTTTACATTGAAGATTTTCTTTGGATATGTAGCAATTATTCATTATATTTGCCGAAAGTTTGAGATTATGGATACACCAAGATACCCAATTGGAATGCAGACCTTCTCAAAAATAATTGACGATTCATACGAGTTCTATACATTTTTATTTACATTATAAAATGGGAAATTATTTCACCTTGGCGTTAATCACGGTCTTGATCAGTGTTGAAGCAAGAGCTATTGACAAAACCATTAAATGTTACCGTATAAATCCAGCTTCTTTAAAGCCAAACCTGATTACCTTGGCAGTAATGACATTAATTGGATGTATAATTATCTACGCGAAGATCCATTTGTGTTAATCAAAAATAGACTTTATTTATGTTTTCTTTTGAATATAGCCAAAATATGACTATCTTTGCTTTCGGATTTCAAACTGAAATCCCGATAAAAATAACTTCAATATAACCTCATCAGACAATGAAAAAGATTCTTACATTCGCAGCAGTTATGCTGGCAACTGCCTTTGCTGCCAACGCTCAGGAAAGCTACGCTCCTGAAAAGGGTGATTTCTCTGTTGAAATCCAAGTGAATCCATTCTCAAACAATTTCACCACATTCAAGCTCGACGCTCTTCAGGGACGCTATTTCTTCAGCTCCAAAGATGCCATGAGATTTGGCATCGGCTTCGGAATCGACTCCAAGAAAGACCACGACGACACTCAGAATGATGACCTTTGGACTAAGACAACCAACTCCAATTTCTCCATTAATTTAGGATATGAAAAGCATTTCTTAAATTATAAACGGGTAGACCTATATGCCGGTGCAGGCCTCGACTTTAAGCTGAATCGTATCAAGGAGACAGAAAACTTTGGCAACGACCGTCAGACAGTGACATCAAATGCCGGAAACAGCTATAATGAATTCGCAGCCAAAGCATTCACCGGCATTGATTTCTATGTCTACAAAGGACTGTATGTCGGTGCAGAGTTCGGCATTAAGATCGGCGTTAAGCATTTCCCCGGGCAGGTAGTGAAGGGTGGCTTCTTCGATGGTGGTTGGCAATCCGGCTGGGACAACAAACATGAAGTGTCGAAGGCCCCAAGCTCATCTTCTTTCGTGCTCGCCACATACGCTGAGCCGTCGCTCCGCCTCGGTTGGAGATTCTAACTTGTAGTCAGTTGACTTGAACCGGGATGCCCGTCTCCTCCTCTATTCGCTTCCCTATGGCTGTAAGCTCCTCTTTATCTACTTTTATGAGGTTTTCCTCAGGAGTAGAGCGGTCAAGGCTATAGATCATTATCTCGCGAGGGTTTATACGCTTATACGCTGAGATAAGTGCCCGGATTTCTTCATCGGTGGTATTGTCTACAGCCTTGCCTTCGTGGGTGCCGCGCAGAATCATCGTCTGGATGATGCCGGTGCCTTCGTATTGGCGCAACGCTTCTACGACTTTTTCTACCGAGAAATCTTTTGAATTCGGACGGTCGATCAGACGCATAGTATCTTCAATGGCTGAATCGAGCTTAAGGATATTATTGTCAGCCTTTTTCAGAGCTTCCGCCACCTCCGGCTTGAATATCATAGTGGAATTGGTCAGCACCGAGACCTTCGCATCAGGATAAAATGCGTCTCTAAGCGCGAGGGTATCTTCAATGATATGAGGGAAATCAGGATGAAGGGTAGGTTCCCCATTGCCTGAAAATGTGATGACATCAAGAGGCTCTCCCTTTGAATGCATATCTTCCAGTTTTGCTTTGAGTTGAGCCTGCACTTGCTCGCGGAGCGGCAGACCCGTAGTGCCTTTCCCTTGGGCATTGAAACCTGCCTCGCAGTAAAGGCAATCAAACGAACATACCTTGCCATCATTCGGCATAAGGTTGACGCCAAGCGAAACGCCAAGACGGCGACTATGGATCGGTCCGAAGATCGATGAATGAAACAGCACTGTCTGATCTTTTCCCATAATTCAAAACTTTTTTCACTACAAAATTAGCTAAAAAATCTCAAACTCCCAAATCTTACGACATCAACAAAGCTATTGAATCATAAGAGGCAAGCAATCTGATACATATTTATTTTTGCGATATCAGATTTTTTTGCTACCTTTGCAAAAAATGTTGTAATTCTCAATCAAATTGGAAACTCTACATACTGCATACCGCACGTTTTTCGGAAAGGGTGACGCTCTATATCAGCTCTTCTCCCCTTACCGTATATGTCCTCTCGGGGCTCACGTCGACCATCAACATGGCCTTGTATCGGGTTTCGCCTTCGATTCAGGCATCGAATTCCTCTTCTCTGCCACTGACTCAGGCAAGGTTGAGATGGCGTCGCTCTCTTTTGAGGGTCTCATGACTTTCAACGTGCAACGCCCCATCGATGAAAAACAAGGCAACTGGGGCGACTACCTCCGCGGTGCCGTTTGGGCACTTCAGCAGGATTTCCGCCTCGAAAAAGGAATCCGCGGCATCGTCAAAGGCTCGATGCCCATAGGCGGTCTATCCTCCTCTGCTGCTTTGCTATGCGGCTTCGTGATGGCGATCGACAAGGTGAACAATCTCGGGCTGACTCGCCAGCAGATCATAGAGTATGCATCTCGCGCCGAACGCAATTACGTGGGGCTCAACAATGGTATTCTCGACCAAGCCTGCGTCGTGCTGTGCGAAGCAGACAAGCTCCTCTACCTCGACACGCGGACCGGCAACCATCGGCTTATTCCCTTCGGCGGCGACAACCCTAAGCCACTTCCATTCAAGCTTGGCATCTTCTTTTCCGGAGTGACACGCAAACTGACCGGGACTGACTACAATCTGCGGGTGGCAGAATGCAAGACTGCAGCCTGGATCATGCAAGCCTACGAGGATACTCCACTCCACGAGTTTGAAGACACACGCCTTCGCGACGTGGAGGAATCCGTTTTCGAAAAGCATGCCGACCGGATGCCCGACCGTTTTGCACGCCGCGCGCGCCACTTCTATACGGAGTGCGACCGCGTCATCGACGGCGTGAAAGCATGGGAGGCAGGCGACATCGAATCTTTCGGCAAATTAGTCTTCGAAAGCTGCGAAAGCTCAATGAACAACTACGAATGCGGCTCTCCCGAACTGATTGAAATCTACAAGATAATGCGCCAGACCGATGGCATCTACGGCGGTCGCTTCTCCGGTGCCGGCTTCAAAGGAGCCTGCATCGCCCTCGTCGACCCCGCAAAGGAAGAGGAAATACGCAAGAGTGTAACTGAAAAATACCTCAACAAATACCCCCAATACAAAGATTCATTCCAAATCTTCTTCTGCAATCCTGCCAATGGAGTTGACTTCTTGTAATGACCTACGATAACCTCGCAAGGACGCACACGCTGTGTGTCCTTACAAGTTTAATTGAATATCATATATGAAAAATATTATCATAGCCGCCGGATACGCGACTCGCCTATATCCTCTGACTGAGAATTTTCCCAAGCCTCTCCTAAAAATCGGAGATTCTACGATTTTAGACCGAATGCTTGCCGACATAGACCAAATTCCCGACATCGATGAGCACATTATCGTGACAAACCATCGTTTTGCTCCGATTTTCGAGGAATGGAAAGCTAAATCTAATTATAAAAAGCCCATCACAATAATCGACGACGGCACTACTGACAACGACAACCGTCTCGGAGCTGTCCGCGACCTCCTCCTCGCCCTCGAATCCTGTAAAGTCGACGACGACATCATGGTGCTCGCTGCCGACAATATCCTTGATTTCTCCCTTAAAGGCTTCATCGACTATTTCAAGGAAAAAGGAAGCTCTGTCATCATGTGCCATCACGAGCCGGAACTCCGCAAGCTCCAGCGCACGGGCGTCATCGCTGTTGACGACGATATGAAAGTGCTTCAGATGCAGGAAAAGCCCGAAAGACCGGTTTCCAACTGGGCTGTGCCTCCCTTCTATATCTACAAGAAAAGCGACCTCCCTTTGATACGCGAATGCATGGATCACGGATGCGGATTTGATGCGCCCGGCAATCTCGCCCACTATCTTACCGACGTCACGCTCCTCCACGCATGGCCCATGCCGGGCTCGCGCTTCGACATTGGCTCCATGGATTCCTACCAAGAAGCACAGGAGCGCTATGGCGCATCCAAGTCTTAAGAAGGTTTTCCAATGCTTCCAATTTCTCTTATATCATTATCATTCATTATATATCATTATAAAAAGTGAAAGGAATAGTACTCGCCGGAGGGTCCGGCACTCGCCTCTACCCTATTACTAAGGGTGTCTCCAAACAACTCCTCCCCATCTTTGACAAGCCGATGGTCTACTACCCCATCTCGACATTGATGCTGGCTGGAATCCGCGATATACTCGTCATATCCACCCCGCAGGATCTTCCCGGCTTCAAGCGCCTGCTCGGCGATGGCAGCGACTACGGTATCAGACTCACTTACGCAGAGCAGCCCTCCCCTGATGGTCTTGCACAAGCATTCATCATCGGCAAAGACTTCATCGGCGACGACTCCGCTTGCCTTGTGCTCGGCGACAACATATTCCACGGCGCAGGCTTCTCCGAAGTTCTTAAGGATGCTGTTAAAACTGCCGAACAGGATAATAAAGCTACTGTCTTCGGCTACTGGGTCAACGATCCCGAACGCTATGGAGTAGCAGAATTCGACAAAGAGGGAAATTGCCTCTCCATCGAAGAGAAACCGGAAAATCCTAAAAGCAACTATGCCGTCGTCGGGCTCTATTTCTACCCCAACAAGGTGGTCGAAGTGGCTCACAATATCAAACCCTCTGCCCGCGGAGAACTTGAAATCACCACTGTCAACCAAGAATTTCTGAAAGACGGCGAGCTGAAGGTGCAGACTCTTCCTCGTGGATTCGCATGGCTCGATACCGGCACTCACGATTCGCTGGCTGAAGCTTCTATCTACATCGAAGTGCTCGAAAAACGTCAGGGTCTCAAAATCGCCTGCCTCGAAGGCATCGCATTCCTCAACGGATGGATCTCTGCCGACAAACTGCGTGAATTGGCTAAACCTATGCTGAAAAATCAGTATGGACAGTATCTAATGAGCATTGCCGACGAAGGGAACCTCCAGAAATTCAATTAACAATTCAACTAAATGCGCTATATTCTATTAGCCTCACTTGCTCTCGGATCTATTTCCGCCTTGGGCCAGGGCATCGGAATCGTCTCCGACACCGATCCCCTCGCTCCCGGCTACATATACCGTGCCTCTCGGATGCTCTCTACAGGCAACCCCTTGGGCACGACCGACCAGATAAATGCCACAAAAGATGATTTCGAGATGCTTTCTCCTGAGCTAAAGGCTGATTGGCTCGCCCGCGAGGGTGCTGCCCTCTTCCTACGTGGGGATGCTTCCTGTATAGAAGTCCTCTCACGCCTGGCATCGGAATATCCTACATCCTCGCAGGCTACCCAAGCCTTGCTGACAATGGGCGACTGGTATTGGTATCATAAAGAGTGGCACGAGGCTATCAATGAATATGCGAAAGTTGATATCAAAGTTCTTGGATCAGAACAACGTCCGCTCTATACCTATCGGAAGGCGCTTGCCTATCTGCGCTGTGGACTCCCCGAAAGCGCTGACCCTTTAATCAACTCTATATCCAACGTCCCGGGCTACGAACGCGCCGCAAAATACTACACTGCCTATCTGCACTATCTGGATAAGGATTATGACACTGCCTATCGATTGATGGGAGAATTGGTGTCCGTAGGCGAAGTAATAGCTGAAGAATCAGACAATAGACGTGGTCGACGTGGCTCTGTATCAGGTCTTAATCTTGTCAGAAGGGAGAGTTCTTACATATCCGATGGCATTGAACCTCTCTACTATATGGCGCAGATCGAATATCTGCGCGGACAATATGATGATGTCATCAGCCACTCATCTGCCATTATGGCGAAGAACCCGGTCGATGAACTCCTTCCGGAGCTACACCGCATCGCCGGACTAAGCTATTTCAAGAAGAAGGAATATGAAATGGCCCGCCCGCATCTTGAGGAGTTTATCGCTGCCGTGGAATCGCCCAACGATGATGCCCTTTACGCTTTGGGAGCGATCCAATATGCCGACGGCGACCTCGTGGATGCAGAAAAAAACCTTCGTCAACTTACAGACCGCAACAACGACTTGGCCCAAGGATCTTACCTATATCTCGGACAAATTTCCGAACGTCGCGGCGACATGAATGCCGCTGCAATGGCATTCGAGAAAGCCGCCAACATGGCCTACGACCAAAATGTGGCTGAGACCGCACTCTACAACCATATAGTGGCGCTTACGAAAGGGGGCAACGCTCCATTCGCAAGCAACATCACTATGCTTGAAGACTTCCTGACGCGCTATCCCGATTCTCGATATGCTTCCGACGTTGAAGAGAGTCTCGCGGCCGCATATTTCTACGAGCATGATTATGAAAAGGCTTTAGCCTCCATCAATAAGGTCAGGAATCCTTCTGAGGCAACACTTTCCGCTAAACAGAAAATACTCTATAAATTAGGCACCAGCGAAATCACATCGGGCGCTCTTCAGCAAGCCATCAGCCATCTCGGTGAGGCTGCCGACATGAAATCTACCGACTCTGCCCTTGCCGATGAGTCGCGGCTATGGCTCGCCGAAGCCCTATACAGCTCTGGCGACTACAAGGCAGCTGCCGCTGCCTACTCTGCAGCTCTCCGCGGATCGATTACCACCGACAACAAGATTACGGCACGCTACGGGCTGGCATATTCCCAATTTAAACTGAAAGAATGGGGCGAAGCCAGAAAAAACTTCGCAGAAGTGGCTGAAAACCGCAGTGCCCCCTCTTCGATGAAAGGGGATGCAATGGTGCGTGTGGCCGACTGCCTGCTCTACATCGGTGAATATCAGAAAGCTGCCGATACGTTCCTGCGCGCTTCGCGGGAAGGTGCCGGCGATGCCGATTATGCCACATTCCGCCATGCCGTAGTGCTTGGAGTCACTGAAGGCACCGACTCAAAGATGAAGAAACTCAATGCCTTCTTGAAGGAAAAGCCATTTTCCAAGTGGACTCCCGAGGTGCTTCTTGAAGCCGGAAAGACTATGGCAGCCCTCGACAAGCCCGATAAGGCTGCCCCCTACTTCGAAAGACTTCGCCGCGAATATCCCAAAGACAACAAAAGCCGCTCCGGCTCCCTCTCTCTTGCCCTCGCATACATGAAGCAAGGAGAAGAGGAAAAAGCCAAGGAGACTTATATGGAGATAATCAAAATGTGGCCCACCAGTGAGGAAGCTTCCATCTCCAACGATGAAATGCGACGCATTACGGCTGCCGACGGGAGCCTGAAGGAATATGCTCGCTTCCTCGAAGGCATCAAGGGGGCGCCGCAGATTGACCCCGATGAGATGGATTCCATCACATTCGAGGCCGCTGAGACCGCATACGCTGCCAACCAGAGCAACACCATATTGCTCGAGCAATACATCAGCGACTTCCCCGACGGACGCTATCTCGCCAATGCACTGATGGACCTTGCGGAGGCTGCCGATAGCGAAGGTGATGCGGCAAAGACACTCATTTATCTCGATAAACTGCTCTCGACACGAGGCGACGCACCGCAGGTGCCTGCCGCCCTATTCCTACGTGCCGACCTGCTTGAAAATGCAGGCGACATGAAGAAGGCTCTCGCCAGCTATCTTGATCTTGAGCAACGTGGCGGCCCTGAGTTCGCTCCCGAAGCCATTGCTGGAGTCATGCGCACTACTCAGAATGCCGGCCAACGTACCGACTATGCACGCCGCCTCCTTGCCATGGGCGGTGTAAGCGCCGAAGACGCCGAAGAAGCACGATTCTACGAGGCTTCTGGCATGCTCCATAGCTCTCAGAGCAAGGCTGGAGAAGACGCTTTGAGACTTCTTGCCGCCTCCCCTAACTCCATATCAGGGGCAAAAGCTGCCGTAGAGCTCGGCAACTGGTATTTAGAGCAAGGAGACACCAAGAATGCACTGACCACTCTCGAAGCTTTCACTGATGCGGGGTCAGTCCACGCCTACTGGTTAGCCCGCGGATTCATATTGCTTGCCGACGCTTATCATGCCGACGGCAATGATTATTTAGCCGTGGAATACCTTAAGAGCCTGCAAGAAAACTATCCGGGAGAAGAGACCGACATTTTGGAAGGGATCGATGCAAGGATAAAAGAATATTCCGACGAATAGCGGCCAGCCCCTACCATTGAAATCTAAATTATCAGGGTGTTAAGTTTTATATTCCAATCTTTGAAGTTGACTTGCCAGCTCGGAGAGCTGGAATGATGCCAAAACCCCGGACTTCAGTCCGGGGAATACATAGCAAAAGATCTGTAGCCTCGGAGAGGCGCTTTATGATATAGTCAAGATTTTGGCACATCTAACTGAACATCTTAGTTTATAGTTAATAATTTATAGTTAATAGTTAATAGATCATCGTTGACAAAATGAGGATATTACGACATATTATAGCTCTGACGGTCTTGGCATTTGGCGCCGCGACAATGTGGGCGCAAAGCATCACTGAGTCGGTGACTGTAGAAGGAAAGTATACACCGGACATCATCCCGGCAGACCGACTTGCATTGCTTCCGGCTACAGTCACGCTTAAAGCTCCGGAATCTCCAATGGCTTACGACCGCAAAGGATTGGCTGCCAATTTCGCACCTGACGCGCTCAACATGCCGGCTACCGGTTGGATGTCAACCAAGGCATATAATACATCAAAAGGATATGTCGACTTGTGGCTCGGAAGTTGGCTCAACTCATCGCTGTCTGCGGGATATAGTGTCATCGACCATCCTGACACTCGCCTTAACGTCTATCTCCAACATAATTCCACCTCTCTATGGCAAGCGTGGAAAAAGGATGCAGAGGAAGGATTAGCGGCGGCAGACAAACGCTTCCGCTACGACGAATGCATCGGGGCTGATTTTCAAAAGAATCTGACAGGAAAGGGGACTGTCAGTGCTGGAATGCAGTATCACTTAGGTTATTTCAACTATTACTCTGCAATCTCGAATGGCATTGAAGACGGCCATTATGTAGCACCGACCCAGACACTCAATGACATTAGCGCCAGGGTAAGCTGGAGCGCAAAACCCACCGAAAGACTCGCCTACGACGTAAAGGCAGACGTGAGATATTTCGGATTCCGTGAAGGAGAACGTGAGACCACCGTCAATGCCGGTGGCGACATTGCATATACCGTCAACGACAAATCACGCCTGAATGCCGAGCTTCTTTACTCCGGAGTCCTCAACCATATCGGCAACGACGTGAACCGACTGAGGTTCACTCCGGGCTATGAACTCACTATTGCTCCATACTCATTGCTCCGTATAGGAGTCGACGTCGCCATGACAACAGACGCGAAAACCCACTTCAGAGCCGCTCCAGACGTCAGATTCTCCACTCGGAAGGGAATCATAGCCTTCGCAGCAAAAGCGGGCGGAGGGACGAATCTGCGTACGCTTGCATGGATGCATGCCAACGACTACTACTCCAACCCATTCGCCGGCTGCTTTCAAGCCGCCTACACCCCTCTTGACATCGACCTTGCCCTCCAACTGAATCCCGGAGGCAAATGGACCGTAGGAGCTCAATGGGAGTGGCGCACCACAAAAGATGAAACCCTGGCAGCCTTATATGCCTCTCCCATATACACCGACAATATTCATGGCTTCAGCCTCTCTGTCAACGCCGGATATGAATTCTGCCGCCAGTTCTCCTTTAATGGACGCGCCTCTTGGCAACCACAAAAGGAGAATACCGGCTTTATGAATGGTTTCGACCGTCCGGAATTGACAGCCGCCCTTTTAGCAGAATCGCACCCTACCGACAAGCTCTCTTTGAAACTTGACTTTACTCTTCGCGCAAGACGCCAGCTGGGGCTTAGAAGTTTCAGCAGTCTCAATCTGACGGGTGATTATCAGATCTCCGACAAAATCTCTGTGGGAGCAGCTATATGCAATCTCCTAAATCGCAAGCAGGAAGTGCTGCCGGGATTGCCGATCGAAGGGATTAATGCTACAGCTGGGGTGCAAATCGTATTTTGAAGGCAGAATAGCGAATGTAGGATGATGAATGGAAACTGAAATGGGGGCTTGATTGTTAAGTTGATGACAGGGTAGCAACAAATGCAATTTTAGCCCAATCAGTTGTAAATAGCCTAAAAAGACCTTAATAAAGAAATATGAAGAATAAGGATAAAGAAGAGAAGGCTCTTACGCTGGAATATTCCAACGAAGACGACCGCGCCTACGGACTTGCCGGGATGGCGATCTCTATAGCCGCCTTGGATGCATTCGACCGCGTGGCAGAAGTGAGCCTTGACGGAAAAGACGATACTATGGTGGAGTTTTCCAATGAGTATTATTTCTCCGGGAGCCCCTCGATATCGCCCAAAAGCACTTGGGACAACCTCGTGCATAATTTTCATATCACGGCGTCGATGGTCATCAGCAATGTGATGTCGCGCTCTATGGTGCGCATGCACCGCGATGTCCCGGTCGACGTATTGGGAGCACTCCACGATGAGATCTTGCGTGAAGGACGCGACAGCTGCGGACTGGAGGATGATGAGATTGATGCTCTTTTCAATCGCACTCTCAGCTATTCGCGCCGCATTTTCGCCAATCCTCGTCTGCATCCCGCCATCGACGAGTTTGCACGTGTCATCTCCCGCCGCCGCACTCTCAGCGGCAATGAGATTCGCGATGAGCTTCGCCTCCTCCAGATCATTTAGTATTTTAAATTGAGAATTGAGAATGTTCGACTCAATTTGATAATTAGGATTCTTTATGGAAGAGAATGCGAGCTTGACAGTAAGGGAGATGCAGATGATGGTCGACCGATGGATTCAGGATATCGGGAAGGCATATTTCCCGCCCCTTGCCAATATGGCGATACTCACCGAGGAAGTAGGTGAACTCGCCCGGGTCATTGTGCGTCAATACGGACCGCAAATCGCCAAGAAAAGCGACCTTGAGCGCAATCTGGAAGAAGAACTCGCTGATGTGCTCTGGGTAGTGGTGTGTCTTGCCAACCAGACTGGAGTGGACCTCACCGAAGCATTCCGCAAGACTCTCCAAAAAAAGACAGAAAGAGACAAAAATCGTTTTAACAACCTGACAATACAATGAAAAAAAATGCGATTATCGAATGCGTCCCCAATTTCAGCGAGGGACGTGATAAAGCGAAAATCAAAGAAATAACAGATGCCATCCAAAGCGTAGAAGGGATCAGCCTCCTCGATGTGGATCCCGGAGAAGCCACTCACCGTACGGTGGTCACATTCGTCGGTTCGCCGGAAGCCGTAGTAGAGGGAGCTTTCCAAGGCATAAAGAAAGCGGCAGAGGTCATTGACATGACCACTCACCACGGAGCTCATCCGCGCATGGGCGCTACCGACGTATGCCCGCTGATACCGGTTTCGGGCATCTCCCTTGAAGAGTGTGCAGAGCTTGCCCGCAAGCTTGCAGAGAGAGTCGCGACAGAGCTGAATATCCCTGTTTATTGCTATGAGGCGGCAGCATTCCGTCCGGAGCGCAAGAACCTGGCTGTATGCCGCGCAGGAGAGTATGAAGCGCTTCCGCAGAAAATGGGTTCAGAGGAAAAAGGCCCGGATTTCGGCAACCGTCCTTACGACGCAGAGGTAGCGAAGACGGGAGCCACCACCATTGGAGCCCGCGACTTCCTGATAGCCGTCAATTTCAACCTTAACACCACATCCACACGCCGAGCCAATGCCATAGCCTTTGATGTCCGCGAGAAAGGACGTCCGATGCGCGAAGGTGGCAAAGTGACCGGCAAACCGATAAAGGATGAGAATGGCAAGCCCGTAATGATTCCCGGCACACTGAAGGGAACGAAAGCCATTGGATGGTATATCGACGAGTATGGCATAGCCCAGGTGTCGATGAATATCACAGACATCGCCCAGGTGCCCCTTCACGAGGCGTTTGACGAGGTTTGTCGTAAGGCTGATAGCAGAGGTGTCAGAGTCACAGGAACGGAGATTGTAGGGCTTGTGCCGAAGCGGACACTCATAGATGCAGGAAAGCACTTCCTTCGCAAGCAGCAACGCAGCTGTGGCATCCCGGAAAGCGAGATAATACGCATCGCCATAAAGTCGATGGGGCTCGACCAGCTTTCACCGTTCGACCCGAAGCAGAAAGTGATAGAATATCTGATTGAGGACAATACCGAAAAGAAACTCGTAGACCTCACAGCGAAAGGATTTGCAGAAGAGACCGCATCTGAATCCCCGGCACCTGGAGGCGGTAGCATTTCAGCCTATATGGGAGCCCTTGGAGCCGCACTCGGCACAATGGTGGCAAATCTTACTGCACATAAAGCCTCCTACGACGACCGATGGGAAGAATTCTCAGATGCTGCAGAGATCGGGCAGCACCTCATGGAAGAACTGCTCCACCTCGTAGACGAAGACACGGCTGCATTCAACCGTATCATGGCAGTATTTGCCATGCCGAAGAAGACCGACGAGGAGAAAGCAGCGCGTGCGGAAGCAATGGAAGCGGCTACACTATATGCTACGCAAGTGCCATTGAAGACCATGAAGAAAGCGTATGAAGTCTTCGACCTGGTAGAGAACATGGCAGCCGACGGCAACCCCTCGTCAGTCACCGACGCCGGCGTAGGAGCATTGGCAGCGCGGGCTGCAGTACGCGGAGCCGGGCTCAACGTCCGGATCAACGCAGCGGGCCTCAAAGACCGCGACAAAGCAACCTCACTGGTAGAGGAAGCCGCCGAACTGGAGCGACTTGCCGAAGAGCGCGAGACCGCCATCCTCAACATAGTAAACTCCAAAATCTAATAACAACACCAAACGCCACCCCGGTCGCGGGGTGGCGATTTTTATATGCAGACATCGGGAATTATAATAATATTATTATCTATAAAACAATTCTGATATTTGTTACGTTATTAAGGTATCAACTAAAAATCAGAGTATCATGCAAGCAAGGATATCCAGAATCGGCACATCATTAGGAGTCATCATACCGCGACACATCACTAAAGAAGGAGGTTTTCAAAAAGGACTGCCTGTAGACATTACTTTAGAAAACGACAAGATCATGATCTCAAAGGTTCCTGACGTTAGAAAAGGATGGGCTGAAGCCTTCGCCGCATACGCCAAAAACGGAGAGGATGCACTTGTCATGCCCGACTATCTTGATTCGGAAGCAATTGACTTGATATAATACTATTAAGAAAATGCAATTATAGAAATAACAATGAATAGGTTCTCCATTGTTTTAGTCAACCTTGACCCAACCATCGGTCATGAAGTAAAGAAGACGCGCCCGTGCGTGATCTTGTCTCCGGATGAAATGAATAATGTACTTAAGACCATAATAGTTGCACCGATAACGTCTACAGATCGAGCGATACCGACAAGGATATTGCTTCGAGCTACGTCCGACAGTGGACTATCCAATGACAGTTACGCCATGCTTGATCAGATTAAGACAATCGACAAAACCAGAGTCATAAAGCTATTGGGAACAGTTTCTGCCCGAGAGCAACATGAATTGACATCCAGCCTTCAAGAATTATTCGCCTTGTAATCGAAGAAAAAATTGCTTATATCCTACCCCTACAATGCCAAATTAATTATCTGCGCCCTCTCCACCAAGAAACAGCAATCGCCGCCAAAACGGCGGCGACGAAAGCTATTATTATTCTATTATCATTTGATAAGTATATTATTCTGAAATGTCAATATACTTTGTGGAGCCATCAGTAATAGAATGATGAGTCAAAATATTAGAGCAATAGGGGCATGGTGAGGAAAGTCGCGACATCCATTACAGGAATGTCTGAATCGGCTTTGGAATACTTCCACAAACCTCTTCATTTACTTAGAAGATATTGGGTCTTGGGATCTTCAGCATCGATCATATCCTTTGAAATGCAGCCAGACAACTTATCGAAAGCTTCAAGGCGTTTATCGATTTTATTCGAAGTCGATTTGGGCTCGGAATACGTTACAATCGTATTTTTTACACCTCTCATCAGGTTGATTGCACTTCTGATTATATTCATATTGGAACCCTCCTCCAATGTCACCACTATTTGCGTCATAAAATGCTTATTTGAAATTATAATGTGTTTATATAACGCATAGAAATGCCACTTTGTTGTAGCACCCTAGCGCTACCAACGCATAGTTCAAAATGCATCCTTACAGTCATCGCCACCAGTTCGGCATAGATGAAGCGATCTTGCCTCAGCACTTTCACAATTAGATTTTCTTGATATGGAAAGCATCGTCGTTTTAACGAAAATTTTTCACGATCTCTCATTTTTCCACTTAAAAACAGCAATCGCCGCCAAAGAGGCGGCGATGAAAGCGATTATTATGTATTCCACCATCGTTAATCGTTGATAGTTGATCGTTGATCGTTGATCGTTTATCGTTGATAATTGATCGTTGATCATTGATCGTTACTTGACGATCCCCTTTTCGAGGTATTCTTCGAGGTTCAGGCGTACTTTTTCACCGGCACGTTCTACTGCAACTTTCGCCATATCTGCATCGACCATAAGGTTGACAAGCTGCTCAAAAGATGTCTTCTTTGTCGGATCCCAACCCAATTTCTGCTTAGCCTTTGTCGGGTCTCCCCAGAGATTCACAACGTCTGTCGGACGGTAGAAGTCAGGGGAAACTTCAATTACTACCTTACCCGTAGCCTTGTCAATGCCTTTCTCGTCAACTCCCTCACCCACAAATTCCAGTTCGATTCCGGCTCTACGGAAAGCATAGAGACAGAATTCGCGTACTGAATGCTGTTCACCTGTAGCGATGACATAGTCTTCGGGTTCCGGTTGCTGAAGAATCAGCCACATACATTCCACATAGTCTTTTGCATATCCCCAGTCTCGAAGCGAATCGAGGTTGCCGAGATAAAGTTTCTCCTGCTTTCCCTGCGCTATGCGGGCGGCAGCCAGAGTAATCTTGCGGGTCACAAAAGTCTCCCCGCGACGCTCGCTTTCGTGATTGAAGAGGATTCCCGAGCAAGCAAACATATTGTAAGCCTCGCGATACTCCTTCACAATCCAGAAACCGTAAAGCTTCGCAACGGCATACGGAGAGTAAGGGTGGAACGGAGTATTCTCATTCTGTGGCACCTCTTCCACCTTGCCATATAGTTCTGAAGTCGAAGCCTGATAGAATCGGCAAGTCTCAGCAAGACCGCATTGCCGTATACCCTCCAAGAGACGGAGCACGCCCGTGGCATCCACATCAGCGGTAAACTCAGGGGAATCAAAGCTGACCTGCACATGACTCTGCGCAGCGAGGTTGTACACCTCATCAGGACGAACTTTATTGAGCACCTGTATAATCGACATCGAATCGCCGAGGTCAGCATAGTGGAGGTGGAATTGAGGATGACCCTCGAGGTGTGCGATACGCTCACGGAAATCCACAGAAGAACGGCGTATGGTGCCGTGTACGTCATATCCTTTCTCTATTAGGAGTTCAGCAAGATACGACCCGTCTTGGCCTGTGATACCTGTGATTAGAGCTGTTTTCATATATATTCTTGAGTTTTTTCGTAGTTATCAAAGTTCTCAGAGTTGTCAGAGTTTTCGTAATTTTCAGATTTAGTAACAGAGGGCACTCCGTGCCCGTCCCCGCGCGTCAATCGTAGAGTAGTTAGCACTCTCCGAGTGCGTCCACGCGCATCAAAATTATCTTTCTGCCCTCATAGGATTATTGAGAAAATCCTCATACGAGAGGCGGATACCATCTGCAAGCTCTGTCTTGTAAGTCCAACCGAGTTTGGTAGCCTTGCTCACATCAAGCAGCTTACGCGGAGTCCCGTTAGGACGTGACGTATCCCAAAGTATCTTACCCTCGTAGCCGACAATGGATGCCACAAGCTCCGTGAGTTCCTTTATGGTGAGTTCCTTCCCTGTACCGGCATTCACAGTCTCATTTCCACTGTAATTGTTCATCAAGAACACACAAAGGTTGGCGAGGTCATCTACGTAGAGGAATTCGCGTAGTGGAGAGCCGTCGCCCCAGCAAGTCACTTCTGCCAAGCATGCTTCCTTAGCCTCGTGGAAACGGCGAATAAGAGCCGGAAGCACGTGGGAATGCTCCGGATGATAGTTGTCGTTTGGACCATAGAGGTTCGTGGGCATAACTGAGATATAATCAGTGCCGTATTGACGATTCAGGTATTCGCAATATTTAAGACCGGATATCTTGGCAAGCGCGTATGCCTCATTGGTCTTCTCCAATTCTGAAGTCAGTAGGCAAGACTCCGGCATAGGTTGTGGAGCCATACGTGGATAGATGCATGAACTGCCTAAGAATTCCAGTTTCTTGCATCCGTTCCGCCAAGCAGCATTGATCACATTCATCTCAAGCATCATGTTATCATACATGAAGTCGGCAAGATGTTCTGAATTAGCGATAATACCACCGACCTTGGCAGCTGCCAAGAATACATATTCCGGCTTTTCCTGAGCAAAAAAGACATTTACAGCTTGCTGGTTGATCAAGTCAAGTTCCGCATGGGTTCTCGTAATTATGTTTGTGTATCCTTGGCGCTCAAGTTCACGCACGATAGCGGATCCGACCATACCACGATGACCGGCTACATATATCTTTGAATCTGATTTCATCATAATTTAAGTATTAGAGCAGAATGCTCAGTATTAAGTATTAGCGCGAATGCGCAGTATTTGAAGAGTTGTATAAAAATATTTTGATTATTAATGAGAATTATATAATTTTGCAAAAAAGAATAAAATGAATAAGAACGAAACGCAATTAGCTAAAACCCCTGATCTCAAAGCTGATTTGGCGGAAGCTTTCGCCATTCGTATAGTGAAACTTGAAAAGTATTTGAGAATAGAAAAAAAGGAAAAACGAATCAGCGATCAGATATTCCGATCAGGAACCTCGATAGGAGCTAATATTTTTGAAGCGAAATATGCAGAGAGTACTTCAGATTATATACATAAGCTCTCCATTTCACAAAAAGAGGCAAATGAAACAATTTTTTGGCTTCGCTTGCTTCGAAATACCAGTTATATTAATGAAGAAGAATTCGAATCTCTTTATAAGGATTGTAGTAATATTTTGAGAATACTTACCCATGTCATCACCAGTGTTCGCGAAAATCAGAAAAAGAAATCAAAAAAGCCTTAAAGTAATCTACTATCGTTCTATAAGCACCAATACTGCGCAACGCGCTAATACTGCGAAGCTAATACTGCGAAGCTAATACTGCGCAAAGCGCAAATACTTTATCTCCTCCTGATTTTGATTGGGATGGTGCCAGAAGGGATTTTGTCGACGACCAAAAGCAGATGCCCTCCCCCACCTGCACCAAGCATCTTCCAGGCCAATGCCCTGTCTTTCCAATTATCAATATGCTCTTGCACTCCGGGTTGCATCATAGCCGGAAACATTGCTATCTGGGCGTTGAAGGAGTCTCGGAAAGCATTTGCAAAAGTTTCGAGATCTTTCATCATTATCGCATCCCAGCAACGTGCTGCCGCATCTGTCAGGTCTTTGACCTTATCGGAAGTGATATCCTTTCCCTCAACTACCGAGCATCCCGGTCTTCGCGGGAACATTGGCACTACGCAGAGGTGCTGTTCAAGCCAATCAAGGATGTCATCGTCATGGATCGTCTCGATTTTCTCCGGCCAGTAGTGCCCGTCATAGTAATGGCGTGACAAACCGGAGATGCAGATGCCGATTGCATCCTGAGCGCCAGAGACATGACCGGTATTCTCAGGATCATTCTCAAAACAGAACAGCATGCGGGCCAGCATCTCCTCATTGTAGGCAGGAAGTTCAAAAGGCCATATCTTCTTAGCAGCATTTCGTGTAGATGTCGACATGCCACCGCGCTCCATAAACTCGTGAGTCGGCTCTATAGACGCGGTTATCGCCCACCCTGCGCCATGCTTCGACACATACGGCTGGTCGATCCAAGTTCCGGCTATATCCACCCGATAGGGCAAGCGAGATGTATTAGCGAAGTCTTGCTTCGCAGTATTAGCGCACTCTGTGCGCAGTATTTGAGCCGTTGGCTCAGTATTTGCTTCGCAGTGTGAATTATACTGCGTCTCTGACGCTAATACTGCAGTCTCACCGCTAATACTGTGCGAAGCACTAATACTTACATATTCTATCCCCCGTGATTCACACGCCTGCTTCTTAAGCTCGTTTCCACCATTCGAGTTGACCACGAATACATCGGGCTTGATCCGGTCAAGCTCCGAGAGAAAATCCAATATCCCACATCCGGAATTGACAAAGGCGTCTTTCACATACCTCAAAGCCTTCACCATATAAAGCCGTTCCTGCTCGGAAGCGACCGGCTTGCGACCTTTAAGCCTCTCGAAATTCACATCCGACCCAATCCCCACATACAGCTCCCCATACTTAGCAGCCTCCTTCAAGAAAGCCACATGCCCGGAATTAAGCAGGTCAAAGAACCCCGTAGCAAACACCTTACAGGATTTTCTCATCGCCATTGTCATTATAGTTTTGAAAGAAATATTGCTTATGCTAAGGTTAATTCCCCGCCACGCCCCTTGCAGCGCCTTAAAACGGCATCTCCCGCAAGTTAGTTTACTCTAAAGCTAAAATACCTTCATAAACCTCCCTTTTCAGGACCCATGTGAGTTTTCCCAAGTCGGTGTTTTCGGTTTGGTGGTAAGACCGAAGGTCTTGCGTATAAGCCATTGGTCTCATCAAAGCAAATGTAAATGAATTAAAGCCCACAAACATATATATAGAAAAAAGCACTCAGGCGTGTCACCACTTTGCCGGTCTGAGTGCGTGAAAGGGATATGCGTTGTGCGTGACGCGTGGGTGCGTAATGCGTAGGCGTATTCCGCTTTCGAGGGGAGTCCCGGAGAGATCCGGGGGTGTATAGAGCCACGGATACGGTCATGCCGCGGCTGTCAGGGTCGATACACCGTTCCAACGATTAACGATTAACGATAAACTATCAATTAATAGCCATTAACCAAAGAATAAGGGCTCTTATTCGCCTGGAATCGCGTATACTTGCTTGCCATAGACATGATTGCCGCGAGCTTCGGCAACCGGCTGGGTTTCGTTTCCGAGTGCAAAGTTAGGGTGTGTTTTGAGGAGACGCCCCTTATCGCGCGAAAAAAGTTACAAAAAGGTAATCTGTAGTTGGATGCTTACGACCGTAAAGTCACATCTATTTTTTTGAGCCAACCAAATTACGCCTTTGGACAGGAACAAAAGGTTTAACTTGCAGCAACGAAACCGACCCCAAAATATCAAAACTTACGTACATGTCATTTTTGGACTCTTTCGTCATATTCAAAATTCCTCAGGGCTTATTATTCTTTTTAGAATCAATTTGGTAGTATCCTTAACTTTATTAAATTGTTCTTTTATTTTGTTTTCATCTGGGAAATCTGACATAAGTATGAGAATCATCTCTTTTGCAGCATCTTCCCCATTAGAGAAATGTCGAGTTCGCTTTGATTTAGGGTCATCTATTGACAATGTACGAAGCATATCATAATACTGCATGGAATACTTCACAAGATTCCATTTAGAATCAGCGGAAGAGTAATTCTTGCTGTCATTAATTGCTTCTTCAAAAAATCTCAAAAATCTTTTTATGGTCTCATATACAAGATAACGATGCGCAATCTGCAGGTCGGTCTGCGATTCGAGAAGTCGGTTGTTTCTTATAGACGTAAGACAGGTGGAATTCATCTCTAAATTCAGTTCCTCCTTCATCTTATCGATCTTCTTACCATTGCTTAATATTTCTTGAAATTTTTCTTGCCATGAAGAAACTCTGTTTCCAGCACTATCTAAGAAAAGCCTTAATCGTAAATCTTGATCTTTTGCCTTTGCTTCAAACATATCCTTGAGGTCCCTGTCTCCTTTGTATGTGATGGCTATAGGAACCAAGACTCCAAGAAAGGCAAGGATTGCTACCCAGAAATTCAGTTCCGCAGATATTTTTTCAATCGTGTTGTTTGATTCCTGTCTGATATCAGCCAGCATATTGTCATATCTGGAATTGAGTGTTTTCTGGTTTTTCCAGATAACTTCCAACAACTCATTTTCTTTATACCATTTATGCTTCCGTAGCTCATCTACATCCTCGAAATCCGGGTATGTACGTATCGGCGCTTTTTCGGAATAATATTTGTGCAGTAAGTCGCAGGATTGGAATCCGAAAACTATTGCAGCGCATATTATCAATCCATAGACAAGCAGTCCTGCATTCTTCATTAGACTAAAGCTTTCTGATTTTGCCATAAATGTGGATTATATGGGATCTGAGATATCAATTACCATTTTATTTATACCTCTGATGGTAATGCTCTTCAAATCCGAATGATGATTATCATCTTTGTCCATGTCTGTTATGACGTCTGCCGGGGTGAAAAGACGACGAAACTTTACACCGAACTCATTTTTGATTTGGTTCTCATCACTCCAATATCGAATTCCATTATATACATTTTCAGCAATGATGTTATCTTGGGTAAAGAAAACCAGTTGCAAAGGAAGGTCCTCCTTGCTTACTTCCGGATAAGAAGCGATTACGGAATCATGGGCTTTGAGCAGCCTTACTATGAATCGTCCTATTGAAGACCTATGATTGAAATCGCTTGAGTCGAAAATGTCATCAATAAAAAATGGGATTACTGTGTGATGCAAGATTTTGGAGCAGATCAAAAGAGACAATTTCAGAGAAATACAGAATAACTTCAATCTAAAAGTATTAAGGTATTGTATAGGACTCCTTTCGTCATAGTCCTCAACTACATCGAAGTTTCGTGGTTTGACTTTAAGCTCAATGGATACAATTCCTTTGTTTCCTTTTATCTCGATTGATTCCTTGCCTTCGAAAAGACTCGCACCTAATACGGCTGGCATGACAGAATTCAATATTCTAACAAGTAAGTCTATTATTATCTGCCATTGTTTTTCAATATAATCAAGAAGGTTGGTCAATTCATCCGTGTTCTGTTCAAGGTCCTCACACTTTTCAATCTCCTTGATGAATTGAGTGATTCGTTTATAATAGACTTGACCGCCACTTATGAGAAATCGGTCATTTATGACCCTTCGATCTTTTTCAGCTGTTTTTTTCCTTGATGTAATAGCCTTATATTCTTTAGATCCTTTTTCAAATTTCTTCAATTTTATTTTTGCAACCGCTATCTGTTGCTCTTTCTCTTTATATTTAGAAGCGAAATTTAAAAATCGGGATAGTTTTCTCAAATCCTCAAGTTGAGTCCATACCTCTTGAAATCCTATCTGTTTAGCTATATATCCTGTAATATTCGACCATTCGCGTGATATCTGAAAGTAATCGCATTCTGAACAGAATGAAGACGGAATGCCATAGTCGGTTATGGTGTTGCCTTCACAAGAGATATTATCCATAAGATCGCATTCCAACTTAATATCCTTTGCCTCCTTATTGATCCCTCGAAAGTAATCTTCTATATCTTTGTCAGGACTGTGGGCCAAAGCGATTTCACTATATCCCAGATACATGTATTCTAATGATGCGAATAGTGTGCTTTTGCCCGTACCATTCCCTCCCAGAAATACCGAAGATATTGGCTTACCGGATAATGAAAGGTCAAGACAATATCCTTCAGCTATATCTGAATATAGACAATACTGCCTTACATCCTTCAGCACCATCTGTTTGATTCTCAGATCAGTGTATGGCTGATTTACTTCCCAGGATTTAAATGTCTTTGGATTGTCTGATTTGATGAATTGAGAGATCAATCGCAAGAAATCAGGTATTTCCTTATGCTTCAGCACAAACTGCAACAAGCGTCTTGCAAATTGATTTGAAGCAAGAGGCGGAAGCGAGCCGTCGAAAACTCCCTTATAAAGAAAATTTATCAGAGCGGAAATCACTGATCTGGTAGGAAAGTATTACTAATTTATGGAAGAGGATGATTGGATTGCTCCAACGATGTCTTACGGAAAAAACGACGCCAATATTTATTACCTGAGAAATCGTAAGTATATGCATACCGCGAAACAAGCTCACCTTCGTCGATCTTTCTGTCTACCCATTTATTGATCTCAACCTTTCTTTCATAATCTTTGACCATCAATGCCTTCTCTATGGATTCAAACGATTCCATTATTCCTTCTACTTCATACTCCATCTCCTCGATAGTCAATGCCGGCAGTTCTGTGCTTTTCTGTCTGGCATTATTGAAAATGGCTTTAAGATTAGAGTCAAGTTGATCTATTTCGTCGTCAGTATCGATTTCGTCATCAATAATTGTGTATTTGGAAACGGTATATTCCGTGTAATAATCTTCCGGAATGAATACAGACTCCACTGTGACTTTTTTATGAGTCTTCGGACTGACGAGCCTGTTGGTGATTATATTTTGTAATAAGGGAATTATTTTTTCTGCAAGTTCTTTTCCTATGATTAGGGTTAAATCCTTTTCCTTTATCACATAATTGTATGTTTTAGGTGAAGTCTCTTCTCTTAATACCCGATTGAAAGATGAGATTGAATACAGGTAATTTGCTACAGAGACAAGACTTCGGGATGTTCGGTTTGATCGACGCTCCTTGACGATTGCGTTATTGTCAAATGGTGAAACACTCTCAAATAGATTTTCTGATACTGACGCAAGGACTATATTCCAAATCTCCCGGTACTCCTTACATTCAAATAAATTGACATCTCGGAGTACAGAGTCTGCCAGAATATTTGGAGCATAAGACATTATTACTGTTTCACCCAATCTATCATATACTCTGATTTTTGCAAAGTCATTGTTCAAGGAATTTGATAATTCAGAAGGAAGCAAAGAGGTATATGAGACTTGTGAATCACCTTTTTTTACTTTCTGGACTGGTCCAGTGGATAAATCAGTCTTATATGTGATTTTCAACTGATAATTGTCAATTTCAATGGCTTTCTCATCCTTGAAAGCGGACGTTCCGTACGCTTTGAAATCAATAGGAGCTTCTTTACCTTCCATATAAAAAAGTGGATAGGAAACGTCAATGGGAAGGGTCACTGCAATTATGGTGCTGATGAATTCACGAATTGCTTTATGTTCAGTGTCGGAATATTTATATGTAGCAGTGACTTTATTCTCCTCAGCCCACTCTAAGATGTTTTCGAAATCGTCATAATAGAAAAAAACAAATGCTTTAGGGCATTGAATTCCTGTAATGTCGCGAGTCAAATCAATTATGTAATTAAGTGTCTTTCCGGAAAAAACAATATCATCGATTATCAGTATCTCCAAATTCTCCTTCTGATCATGATATTGAAGGAAAGGAAGAGCTATTTCTGTGATAATTTCCAATTTATCAAGTGCCTCTCGTTCCTTTTCAGAGGCTTGAGTGTACTTATACCAAAAAATGACATGCGGAACACGACGAGACACAGCCAATAACAGAGGATAATTGTTTCGGTTACGTATGGCTTCTACTTCGTCAAGGAGCGTATGCATTCCATCGGCTATCACCTTTTCAAGGTTATCTGTCGAGTCGACCGTAAGTGTCATAACATAAGGTAGTTAACTGCAATTAATCAAATTTGTTTTTGAGAAGAGTCAATATCAACTACAAAAATACATTAAATCGTTAATTTTTGCAAGAATTTATGTTAAAAAACATATAAAAGTTTTACCAATTGGACCTTCTATCATTACCGTTTGTCTACTGTAAGCGTCCAAAAGATGTTAAAACACTTGCAAGGAATTATAGAAAGCCAATGGACAGATACAAATCTACGTTTAGATTCGGATATAGGACATCACGCAAATGATCTAATTGGACAGTTACTAACAATTAAATTATTTTGATTGCATATCTTCAATCTCCTTCTGCAATTTAGCATTGGATTCGGCAAGTTTTGAATTAATGGCATCTATTCCTTTTAGGGATAAGCTGAGGTTGAACATCTCATAGATATGATTCAGCATGTTCTTTTCGAAATGGTTCTCACGTCTCCCTGATTCATATTGAGCCCATTTCGCAAATTTTTTATAATTGCAACCATATTTCTTACATAACTCTTCTGTATCTTCTGCATAGCTAAAGACTGAAGAGTCATAGAGGTGTTTTTTAAACATCTGTTGAAAATTTGATGGATTATTTTTCCCGAATAAACCCAATCGAATTCTGGCAAATATATTCATATCTCACATTTATAGGTAATTAAACTATTTATTTTCTGCACGGCTCTGTTTAGTTACGTTCAAGCCTTCCAAACTATGTCATTGGACATGTACGTTCAGTACAGTTAATCTTCAAGAAATTTCATCATGTTGGAGATTGTATCTCCAATCTTTAGAGCATTTCTTCTGGCACTGCGGTATAGCTCCCACATTGTATCGTAGTCTCTTTCGTCTTGGGAGATGTAAATACCGTCAATTCTATCCCCTAACCTATCCCGAATCTCAAAACCAACGGTTGGACTATCATCTGGATAGGCTTCAAAGTAGTGAATAGTTACTGAATTGAGGCCTAAATTTAAAAGGAACTTTTCTTCATCACTTGTTTTCTCCCAACGAAATTTTTTCTGGTCTGTTACTGATGAGATTTTATCAATCAACGGTTTATATTCTTCAGGAATCATATCTTTTTTTGTTTTAGGGATGTCTCTATTTCAATGAAGATCTCACGCGCAGCTTCCAAATTCTGATGGATTATTTCCGGTTTCAGCGTGTGCTTGGATCCTATATCTTTGGCTTTATACAAGCCGTTCATCGTTAATGTCTCAATATCAAGGTTCAATTTTGTTATGGTATCAGGTACGTCTAACTTAAGAGAAGCTATCACATCACTATACTGATGATTAGCTCTTATCATATCATCTTTGATCATCTGAAGCAGAAGCGCAGCGTTTGAATACGCTTTTTGTCTGACATGAAGCTGAGCATAACGTATTGATTCAACTAAATGAGCTACCTCAGACATAGACAAGAAATCCCTTATCTCCTGCTTATTTTCCGCTACGGCCTCCTTAATCTTTTCAGTGGTTTGAGCCACTGTCTGGATTTGAGTTGCCGACAATTTTATCTGTTCATCTGCCTGTTTGATCTGTACTAAAGCCATCAGCACTCCTCCAAGCGAGAGTAATGAGCCTGCCAATCCAATATATTTGTCAATGTCATCTATTGGGGGATTTTGATTTCTTCCGTACCAGAATATCCCAATCATAAGAATGGCAATACCGAAAAACGTGATAATTGCAACTATTTTACTCATCGTTATTTAGCCCAATTGGAGACTATATATATCATTTCGGATTCGTCACTTTGAGTCATTTACCCAATTTTTCACTCTTGTGGGATTCCTTGGTAAAGTTTGATATGCACTGAATCTACTTTCTCTGCATTGAAGAAAGAAGAATTCTTAAAGGTTTTGGATTGAATCTCCACAGGTTTGTATTTCTCGCGTAGCAATTGCATCTCCTTATGTATGGAATCCTGCCTGTTGGAAATATTTTGCAAAGGGGTAACTAAATCAGCTTTATCTTCATCTCTTATATTCTTCACCAAGAAAATTGAAATTAGTATTATTGCTGTAAAGAATAGGATTTCAAATAAATGCTTCTCAAATCGTTCCCATACTGACAAAAACATCGGAAAGATTCTACCTTTTTCCTTATAAAAACGGTAGCTATTTATTATTCTTCTCTTTTGAGCTATCCATACTGGATATGGATACGCCTGATTTACATGGTTTATAAAATTATTAATAAATTCGTCTGATTCTTGTTTTATCTGGGATAGCCTTTGCTTGTGATCTATAGAAGGCAAGTAGTTACGGCATGTAAATTGATTGTTGAAGTCCTCCCAGGAAGTGATTTCGTCATAATATCTCTGAATCCTTTCACTGATTTCCTCGATTTGTAAGTCTAAATGCTCTCTTAAGCTATGGTCAAGTCCATCTATATCCATTCTTATATGCTCATACCAACTGACTACATTCTTGAATGAACTCCGTCCAAAAGTGACCTTGTGGAAGAATCCATCTGTGCTTCGTTTGATGACTTTTATCTGCTCGATATAATAGTCTTTAAGCACCCTTGTGCGGCTATCACGTACAGAATAATAGTGGGTTACAAAAAATCCGAATATTATAGATACTATAATACCAGCAAATGTTAAGGCATCGGAAAGATTCATTAGAGACGTCTTGACTTTAATTCTCCGCTTGGACCAAGATAATTAATATCCACATTCAAATTCTGAGAATGAACCACATGGTCATTATTCATTCTCCGCACTTCCCATTGAGGTAAAGTCTGTTCCATTACTTGACTCACTCTTCTTTTATACATAGAAGTTTCGAATAGAAGACGATCCTTAACCTCTTTAGCAGTAAAATCGTATACAAGTTCACCGATAGCTTCATCAAGGAAAGATGAAGGATAGCCCGAGACTCCATCTAAATATAACACCAATCTCTTGTCTTCTCTTAAAGCCTGAGAAAAAGCGTTATTTAGCTTATATATATAGAAAGCCTCACCGGAAGATCTATGACCCTCCTGATCTTGTTTGATATAACGAGGTCCGGGATTCTCCGTAAATTCTGAAATATTGATTCTTATATTATCCATCTAATAAATTTCTCCATTTGTTATAATTATCAAGAGACACTGTCCATGAATATAACACACCATTAAACTCTTTTTTCAAAGGAATAGCAAAATTTTTCTCAAAATCAATCATTACCTTGTTAGTCAGAATCTGGAAATTTGAAACATAACCATCCGTAAAAGATTCATAGACCATTGGAAGACCTTTATGGCGGTTTATTTCGCCTGTAGCAGACTGATATTTCCCGAGAAAAACGTCTTTTATTATATCAGCATCTGCCTTTAGAAGCACATCTCCGAGTTTCTCTATCTTTTTCTTTCGTAATGTACGTAGAATTCCTTGTCCTGTATCGGAAAGAATGAAGTGAAGGCAATCTTCCTCAACGGAAATAGAAACCAGCCAGTTTTTCTCCTTATCGTACTCATTTGCATATTCTACGGAATTCACGCTTATCTCACACATATTGTCATATACAGGAGAATATATGGCTTCGCGACCCAATATATGTTGCATCGACTCTCGAACTGATCTCCCTATTTTGTCAGTATCAACACGGTCTTTGCCGATCATAAAAATTTGATTTTTCGTCTTTTTGACTGCGGGTTTCTTAACATTTGTCTGTACTATATTCAAGAATCCCGAATTCATGATATACTGCTTACATTCTCGATCATTGGGATATGTTCCCCAGTAATTTATATTTCTTGATGATAGTTTATTAAGCATCGACAGAAGCAGGGAAATGGCATACATATCAATCTTAACTACATTTTCAAGATTGACTTTTAGAATCCTGATCCTGTTTATTCTGCAATACCGTTCGGTGTCTTGAACAAATTTGACCAGTCCATCGATATTTTTAATACTGAAAACGCGAGGCGCAATAGCTTCGTAAGGTTGAATGTAAGAAGTGTTTAGTCCCTTTTTTCGCTTGGTCATCGATTTTCTTCTCCGTCTTTTATTGAGTCTTATTTTGACTCTTTTCCGACGGCGAATTTTGCGCATATTTGATTTCTGCACAAAACGAATATGGGTCAACCGATGTTTAATCATAACATCAAATATCTTACCTGAGTGATTGCTATTAGTAACTGTACAATTGGGTTAAAACAGTGGTTTATAGATTGAAAACATATTTATGCTTGTCTTACTCTGGGATTCTTCAGTCTTTAGTGGAGTTCAAGACTTTCCAATCTCTCTAACATTTCCACTTAAATAGACTTGAAAATTTCCGGAGACTATTCTTTGGAAATCGTCGTCTAAATTTCTTCTTCTCAATCAGACTGCGATCATAATATATGTGATCGCCTTCTGCATTATAATATTGAGAATCCATGTCCACATCTTTTCCATAAAAAGTAAATACTCCTATCACTATGATTATAAAGGAAAACGTGAGTATGAATATTAAGAATAATGATAGGAAATGTGGCATGGCTTTTACTTTACTCTCTCACAAATTGGTTTATATAGACTATTGCCAATAAATAAATTAGATAAGATTATAATTTTTTACCATATCCATGGCAGCGCCCATTGCTGTATCCATGTTATAATATTCCCAATCCGCAAATCTACCTGTCATATAGAAATTGACCTTTGCCAATTCATCTTTCAAAGAAGATATCTGTTCTTTTGTTGCGTGCCCTTGAATTGGATATGTATACTTATTATATTTGTGAGTAATATATCTTTTTACAAGGGGAGTTCTGCTTAGCTGATCCAAAATCTCATCCTTAGAAATGTAATCGGTGAATTCAATACTTCCTGTCATTTTTCCAGGAGCATTATTTGTCGTAGAGAAATTTCCTGTACATATAATTCGATGCGGTTCAATAGAATGGTCTGGAAGATAAATCCAGCTATATGGATTATTTTCGATTTCACAGAACACTGAGGTTGTTCCATGAAAATCCAATTGTTCTATCCAATCAATATTATTAACAATATAATTACCGAGTAATCGAGGTAGTTGTTTAATGTTACCACAGAAAATTACAATATCAAATTCTTCTAAATTGATAATCCATTTATCTTGGACTCTCTTAATTGATTCTATTGAAGAATTATATCGGATTTTAAGATTTTCTGCCATTCTGTTCGCAATCATCTGAGACCCACCTTCTCTTTCGTACCAGAAAGTACTATGGACAAATTCCTTTTCTTCGACTCTTCTGACATTATTGTATATTATTTCGTCTCGTGTAGGCATCGGAAGTTTTCCTTGAAGCCATGTTAAAGGAACTTGTGACAAATCTCGTCTCCATACTTTTTCATTGTAAGGCTTAAAATACAATTCATACAGAGTGTTACCAAATCTATCCTTTAGAAACTCTTGAAAATTCTCTATTTCTTTATTTTCATCTTTGCCATTGGTCATATCTTTTAAAAATGGAATAAACAATTCGTCGTCAAACAGATATGCATGATTTTCTATTGGGTAAGGAATTCTTAGTCCATTGGGCATAAAGACAACTGAGTTACGGGTTGCTTTTGAAAACTCTTTTGTCTTATTGAAAAAACCCCAGAACAAATCAAACACATCATTCCTTTTTGTGTTGAATACGTGTCCACCACAAGTATGGAAAAGAGAACCTTCAATCATGTCACACTTTATAAGACCACCAGGACGATCTTCCCTCTCAAAAATAGTAATATCAAATTTATTTCTCAATAAATTAGCTACTGTTAAACCACTTATACCCGCACCAATTATAGCTATATTCTTTTTATTTAAGATCATAATTTAAAATATTTTTTAATTCTTGGCTTCTTACTGATGTATAATGTTTTTGTAGGTATTCGCTACGAAATTTCATATCTGGCTCACATTTTAAGGCTTCTTCAACTGACTCCTCAAATTCTTCATACGTTTGTATACTCCTTCCGAATTTTGGCAATTCAAAATAATCGGTGTCTGAATTCTTTGGATAATGCATTATAATATTACATCCTGCTGATACAACTTCAAGAAATCTTGGTGTTACTTGACTAAAGCCATTTGTTTTTTTATCACTATCTAACCCAGGTGTTGTATATAAATATATTCTACTTTTTCGTAATATGTCGATATATCCTTGATAGTCATTAGCATTACCTACATAATTCCCTGATGAGTCGTAATAATTAAACGCACCGTCTTCCACGCGCTTAGTTACAATCGAGAAGCTTGGATGACGTTCACGATACTTATCGACATAATTCTGAAAAGTTTTAGGAAGTCTTCCAATTAATACTAAATCATATTTTTTTTCAAATTTTGTTTGAGGTGTTATGGCTAATTCATCTGGTAAAGAGAGTGCCCAATGTTTTATCTGATGTGAATTTCCACCAATATTAATCAAGTAATCATATACTTCCTTACTGCTTATTAGAACAATTTTTTGTTTCTTAACAGTATTTAAAAAATCTATTGCTTTATTATCGCTTAAGAAGAAATCAATTATAATAGGAATGTCTTGACGACCGAACTCACCATAAAACTTTGGACGAGCAGTCATGACGAATCGCAAATTATTTGGTTGAATATTTAAGGGGAGTGCTTTATTAAAAAAATTTTGAAAGATTTGAAAACCAAACTGAATAATATTTAGAGGTTTTATTGGCAAGGAGAGTTCCTTGGAAATTATATCTTCCCATTTATATACTATATCCCACCAACTCCTTTTTTCAAAATTTCTATTAGATACTATTTTTTTTATTGTCATTTGATAGAATTAAAATAGATGTAGAGATAATTGGTAACGTTGTTTATACAATTGACTTTGGATTCTTAATATCAATAAGTAAATTTTATTTAATGACAAAATTGTAGGATTCGATCAAATCACCTTACCGTAGAAAACGATTATAAATGAATTCTCTAACTGAATTTGGAACAACTCTGGTAAAGAATCGAATTATGATATTATTTATGAATCTTCCGAATGAAATATATCCTAATTTAAATATATGATATTGAAATTTTATTTCATCTATTCCATGTTTTAGCCCACCTCTTCGTTTATAAGTATCTTCAGAGGTTCGAAAAAAAAGAAGACTTTCTTGAATATTGTAGAATTTTTCACCGTTCAAGAGTAATCTTATCCATAGATAATAATCTTCCATCAGTGGGAAATGTCGATATCCCCCTGCTAATTCCACAGCTTTTTTTCTAAACATAACAGATGGATGATTCACAGGACACCTTTTCTTCCCAAATTTATAAATTTCATACGGAAATTCTGGAATCTTTCTTACTGATACAACATGATCTGTTGTTTCGATGAATTCATCAATCCAGCAACTGACTACTTGTATTTCAGCATTATTTTCAATGATTGACATCTGCTTCTCAAATCTTATAGGTTTAGCAATATCATCAGTATCCATTCGTGCAATCAAATCGTAAGAGCAATGTTTCAATCCTTCGTTAAGAGCTTTTCCTAATCCAACGTTCATAGGAAGCGTAATCAATTTGAAATTAGAATGATTTGAATCAAATTCCTTTATTATAGAATGTAAATCTTCTGAAATAGGACCATCCAGTACCATCACAACCTCATCAGGCTGCAGTGTTTGATGGAATACACTATCAAGGCTTTGACGCAAATATTCAGGCCGCTCCTTGGCATAGAGTGACATTAAAACA
The DNA here is from genome assembly GCA_029060725.1 of Muribaculaceae bacterium. Taxonomy (GTDB): domain Bacteria; phylum Bacteroidota; class Bacteroidia; order Bacteroidales; family Muribaculaceae; genus Lepagella. Next base: position 65,423 of record JAIDTL010000134.1, read on the forward strand.
GAAAACTTCATTGATTTTTTCTTTATAACATTGGTACAGTATCAACTATACAGTCTTTAATAGTTATCTATTCTGATAGTTCTGGATAATGGAATTATAATTTTCTATCGAAATTTTTGCTATGTTATTCCATTGAAATTTCAATGCAGTAGTAAAGGCGTTGCTTCTAATATTATATTTATTTTCTTTATATTGATTAACAGCAGTCGCAATTGTATTAGCGATAGAATTATTCTCATTTTTTTCTATGACCCATCCACAATTATTATTTACGACTATATCCGAAATGTTAGTTCCCTCGGAAACTATGGAAGGAATTCCGTATGACCAACCTTCAAGAATGGACATTGGAAAACCTTCAAGCCTTGACGTTAAGATGATTATATCTGTTTCTATAAAAACTTTGGTCTTTTCTTGACCAAATACTGGATTGTGTATCTTTATTTTAGGAATATTGGCTATCTTTTTTCTTAAAAAAGATAGGTCGTGACTTGTTCCCTCACCATAAAAATCAAATTCTACTAAATTATTATCGTTTTGCATTAAAAATGCATTTATCCCATCAATAAGTAAATCAAGTCCTTTATGAAAAATATCAAATCTACCTATAAATAGTATTTTAATAATCTCATTATTAGGAGTAAAATTTTCTTGAGGATAGCATCCATTTGGAATTATAATACTTTTACTCTTATTTGGCAATGTGAAATTATTCTTTTCTGCCTCATTTAAAAAGATCCATCCTTGAGAATGTTTAATAGGCGAACTCAAAAAGATATGTTTGAATAGATATTTTTTAATTTTATTTTTTTCATAGTTCATTTCAGAGTAAGCTCCATGAGGCATTAAAAGATATGGTATTTTATTTTCAAATACAATACTACTAAGGCTTAATATTTTAGTATATAAGAGACCATGAAATACTACAATATCAGGATTATATTCTTTTAATTTATGTCGAAATAATTTCTTCGTTCTAATCTGTTCAAAATCTTGAATATATATTGAATTCTTTCTAACATTTATCGAAATTGTATGATGCCCAATATTTCTTTGAGCAATTGACAATTCTCTAACAACTGTAACAATACCGTTACTTAAAACGTCAGTATCAATAATATGCATAATGTTCATGACGGTAATATAAATATGGAGATACACATTTGGGTGAGATTCAGGTCTCAGACAATCCTATTGCTTCTGTCCATTGGCATAATGCCGTGGAACGTAAATTAGTGGAAACAACTAATTTGAGCTTCCTTACTATTTTTAACTTAATCTCCCCAGTATAAAACTTGGGGGTATTCATAATCATCAACTCTCCGCGTTGTTTTAGGCGAGGTTTTCATTGCTATTGCGGTCAGATAGCTTACACGAATTGTCTTCAAGTGCTTTCCTCAGCGTTTCTACCTTGCTAAGAAGCTGCGCCATCAGCTGCGTGAGGCAGCTGATATCCTTGACTTCAATCATCGCCATCAGGCACCTGCGCTCGACGCCGTGCTCCGCGTCCTTTTCCCGCAGACACATAAGTTTCTCTCGAAGGAAGGATGTCTCGTCGCACAGGGAACGAACCATTGAGTATAGCGCCACTATGGTCTATAGCAGCCTGATGATGTACTCTTCGGATGATTTTGAGCTGTCACTGTTTTCTATAGTCATCGTTTTCCTCAATTCAACTTGACTCTTCAACCCTCAACACTTTAAGCGAAGCATAAAACCCCCGTTGGTAGTGCTCATAGAACGCTTCAAGCTGTTTCCTTTCAGGTATCACTACACGTTTGGTATCGTTCCAGCGAGTTGAACTCTGCTCTCACTTAATGCGATTTTCTTGAAATCATAACTTTCGGTGTCTTGGTTAACGACCGCAAAGTTAATGCTTATTTATTTAGTCGACCAAGCTACGCAAATTGACAGATAGATTTTTATAAGTTTAATATGAAAATCTTAAAGCTCTAAAGATTGATTTTTTTGCAAGACTAATAAACAATAATGCCACTATTGTACACAGTATCAATGTACAAATACATAATAGTAGTGTTGAAATATTGATATGCAGAATTTTATAAATATATAATTGTAATGTTATCAATGGAATATGAGAACAATAATATATAGTACTCATTTTTCTTAAAATTATGCTATCCCACATCACTGTTTTTGGAAAAGTCAATACAGTCAAAAATATGCTTGGAGCCAGCAATACCATACTTATGTAACAATCATTCACTATTCGCCAACCTTTAGATATAATAAGATTATTTTCGATAAATAGAAGTATTAATCCTATTATTGCTCCAATGTAACCAATATACTTATATTTTTTACTATCGATATGTCTATAAACTAAAAATTTACCAAACCAGATAAATATAAGACCTACAGGAAAACTCAAATATATATTTTTTATATATGATAAAAGAGTTGTATTCTCGTAACTAAAGAAATGCTCGACAACAGGTATATTAAAAACTAATTTTCCGTAATTGGACACTCCACAACATATAATATAGAATATTATGCTAATGATCAGCAAACTTAAATTATTATGCCTAAATTTGTACATTATACTTATTCCAATAATGTAAGCAGAGATATACCAGGAAGCAGGGAATGTACTTCTGAGAAAAACATTTATCGGTAATAATTCTATAAATTTTGTAAGGTTTCCAATCATTAATTTAGTGATTATCATATAGGGAATAAGAATAATAAACCAGAATAAATATAGTTTGAGAGCTCTTTTCAAGAACTTCATATATATTTCATGTGCAGTTTGATTAGAGACATTTTTAATTTTTTTAAAGAATAAATACGATGATATTGTAAAAAATATAGGTACAGCACATCTCAGCAGAGGGAAATTAAACATCACATGACTATGAATCATCACAATCATTATGGCCATTATAAATTTTAGAATATCAATGTTCTTATTCATTTATTTAATAAGAGTCTTATTTATAACTAATATAAGTGGCTATTAATTTTTGCATCATTCCATACAACACCATTTGACAGGGACTTCTAAGGTAATTGTATAGTTCTGGTTAGTTTATATACAAATATAATTTTCTTAGATTTATCAGACTTCAATCTATTGGATCGTATAAGGGAATATTTCATTTGTTCCATTAAGGTAAACCGTATATAACCAATATGTCAAGCTAAAACAAATTAGAACAATATTCAATAATACACTTGTACTTTTTTTAAAACGTTTAGAATGTAAAATATATGGAATAACAACTATATCGAAGGCTGTAACATATAAAGCCAGGCGGAAAATAACGGTACTAGTTACACCACATAAAATTAGACATAATTCAAAAAAAAGCAATACAAATAACGCTTTGAAAAGGCTCTTATTAATAATTTTATTCGTAAATGATATGATTACTGTCAATAAAAATATCAATCTCACACAAAGATCTGTTTTCCCTATATATGATGTATTATCATCAAGATAACCACTGTATTTAGCAACTTCACTTCCATTGAATAGACTCAGTATATTACCAATTTGATTCAATGTAAAATAAAAAAAGATACATCCAACTATAGAAGATATCATGTATATTTTTTGTTTTTTCCCCTCAGAAACATAAACCTTATATACTAACCAGATCAATAATCCTCCTAAAATAATTGTTGAATGAAAAGAGATCCCTATCAGACAACCAAATATATATTTAAGATTATGTTTTGATATTAAAAATCCGCTTAACCACAAAACATACATTACTGATGTTATTTGTCTCATTATATTTAATGAGTAACTGAATAACATCATATAAAAAAGAAAGAAGACTAACCAAATACTTATATGATTTCTTAATTTATATGTAACATCATACAAAAAATAAACATTTAGAAACTCATATATAAATAATAGAGAAGAAAAACCTGTTATATTTTTGCCTATTATGCTCGAAAAATAATAGAATGACTCAACATTTAGAACATTTTGAGAAAAAAAAACTTTAATAGAAAGATCCTTACAATTATCGTATATATACTTATACATTCCAGTGTCTGTACCAACATGAGTACTCCGAAATGAGGCAATGAAGCAAGGAATTAGAATGCCTAAGATTGCCCAAATATTCCATTTCTTTTTCGAATGCTGAGATTGAAATAATAATATACAACTTATAATGAAAGTTGTAAGGTATATTGCCATCTTTATATGCTTTTTGCTTTTAAGATATTACTTATTCTTGAGAAATAAGCATCAATATTCATAAATGCTATAAGATAGAGTGGATATGCAATATCGAATGACTGTATCGCTAAAAGTAACTTATATATTTTTTTCTTAATCCCATATAGTGATAACTGTTTGTAAAAAAAGATTCTCCATTGGTTAAACAAATCTCTTTTATCTTTTGACCTGCTGATTCTCAGAAGTAGTCCAATTGTATAGCGTTCTATCTCTTTCCTAATAATGTTTTTAATATCTTTAGATATGATCATTTTATTATCAATATCTAATACATTTTTTATCCACGAATTATCCCAGTTTAATAAAGTCTTAGAAATTGTTTTACTTCTATCGAGAGAGTCATAATTATAACAATAATTATATAATAATACGTTTTTATATAATATGTTTTTGGCTCTTAAAAAAACTTCAAGATTAAAAGCCCTATCCTCTCCTAAATTATAATGATACTTTTGATAGATAAGATCTTCAACTAAATCTCTTTTAATAACTTTACCGAAACAAGATCCAGAAATAACTTCTCTTAAAATTAGATTTCTATCATCCTCATTAACTAAATTATAAATTCTCTCATTAAGGTTATATCGTCTCTCTTTATGATTTGGATAGTTGATTTGAATATTAGTAATTAGAATATCCCAGTCTAAATTATCGGTAAATAAGTTATTTAATGAATCTGGTAGTAAATAATCATCGGGATCTACATGCATTATATAAACTCCAGTTGCATTGCGCATTCCACTTGATCTCGCACCTGTTAATTTTTGATTTTCTTCATGTTCTATGATGGTCAAATTATTATATCTCTTTTTAAGATTATTTAAAATTTTGCCTGTTTCATCTGTTGAAGCATCATTGACTGCTATTATTTCTATTGCATAGTCTACTTTTTGATTAACAATTGACATCAAACAACGTTCTATGTACCTGCTAACATTATAACAAGGCAATATGATTGTTAGCAATGGAATATGCCTTTTGTCAGTAATATTGTTCATAATAAAAAATAGAGCTTTTAATTATCTATAAAATAACATTTAACTATATGATTTGTAATATTATCTAAATCTGGAAGATTATTATAATCAATACCATATAGACATCTTAGATAATGATCGTAATTTTGGGGTACTGGCAAGGTATATTCTTCAAATAATACATACTGAACTTCCTTAATATCATCTTTATATCGCTCCTTTATGAATCCACATCCAAGACAATGCCTTAATTTTTTTGTTTTATAAAACAGATTCCCAGTTCTTATTATCGGGAATATAATATTAAGAAAAGAGAAACGTAAGATCCCTATTAAGAATCTTCGAATTAATGGATTTTTAATTAATGCCTGAGGTAGTATTAGTTTATTCCAGAACCCTCCGCATATTTTCCATAATTTCTTAGAATAAGATGGTTCAATACAAAAAATGTCAATAAAACATCCATTATATTTATTATTTATATCATTGTTGTTGTTTTCTTTGACAATAGAATGTAAATCTCTTAATTTTGCATATGGATGTAAATAGTTCGGATCATTCTTATCAGTCTGTAAAATAAATTGCGGATGATTCTCCTTGGAAAGAACATTGATAAGTTTTCGATAGTCCTGTCTTTGTAATTCAATGTCCACATCATCATCCCACGGTATAAAGCCCCTATGTCTTACAGCACCTAAACAAGACCCTGATGATAACCAATATTTTATTCCATTTTCCTGACAGATTTTATCTATGTATTTAAGCATATCTAACATCCTTAGTTGGATCCTTCTTAAATCGGACCCATCTGGATTGAACCTCGCTCTTAAGCTAGCTTGAAGTTTTGCATCGATCATAAATAAAAGGGTATTAACAACAATTTATTTTTGTAGATATTCCATAAATAAATTCTTTAATCCTCCGTTGCAGTTTTGTGGGCCCGTTATTTCCCATCGGTCGTTCCCTTCAACAAATATTGGTCCATCTGGACCTATCGCTATATCCCAACCAATTGACTGTATTTGAGGAAGCACACTGTGCAATCTTACGGCTTGCTCTTTACACTTGTCAAAATACGGAATGGTAATATCTTTGAAAAGAATAAGACTGTCAGGATGACGATCTACTTTTGTGCCATATTCCGGTTTATAGAAACCATGTCTGTTTAAATTACCGTTAGACAAATTAATTCCGACTGCTATTCCACCTTTAGAAGTATTATCAACAAATGATTTTCCTGTTCCTATTCGTATAATTGAGGGGAAAACATCAATCTTGCCTGTTCGTTGATGTCTAATTGTCACTAAACGTAAGGTGTTTAATGATGATGGATGAAGATTTGCAATTGCTTCATGTTGTTTAACTGTTCGTTGTAATATGTAACGGTCTGACTCTAATATTCTGATTACTTCTTCAATCGAGGTAGACTCTCCATTTATAATAAATTTATCGGATGATACTATTAAATGTGATATTCCAGCTCCACATTGGCCATCGAATGGTTTTATGAAAAGATCATCATTGTGCAAATTTCTTAAAAAAATCTTTGTTGGAATTGTTTCTTTAGATCTTGTATCATAGATTCCAGTGTTTTCACTGATTCCAATATTTTCTGGAGTCGTAACACCCATATACTGCGTAAACATTCCAAATAAAAACTTATCCTTCAAAATGATTACTTCCGATGGAATATTCATGTTGAGGCTATCCCGGATTCTTGCAAATGTCGCGTAATGAAGATAAGTACTCCTCTCGTTCTTATCCTTTACATCTAATCCATAAGAAAAATAATATTCATTTGGATAACCATATTTAATAGTTTGAATAAGTTGTTCAATCCATATCTTTACTTTCTTTTTCTTTCCCTTTTCGGGATAATATGATCTCCCGTTACAGTAGTTTTTCCCTAAGAAAAGAAAACTAAACAAGTTATATGGTCGTATTAAGATATTGAATTTTGCCCTTTGAATAAATTCTATGAGTTTTATGCTTCGTTTTTTTTTGTTTTGTACTAACATAGATACTGATGTTTAATAATACAGAAATAAAGAATTATCTCTTATTTTTTGATTTTATTAATACATTATACTTAGTTTCTTTTGAAAAGTTCTAGTATTAATTTATATAAAGATTTATTGAATATTAATGTGCCCAATATATACAATAAAATATAAATCATAAAGCCACTTAATAAACCTAACCATATGTTCTCTGGATGGATAAACCGCATAAACATTTCTGATAGTATATACACCCCTAACGATAAAATAAGGTTTGGAAATATATCAGAGAATTGTTGATGATATTTATATCCGAAAATACGATGAGTGAATATCATATTTAGAATGTATGATACCATTCCAAAAGCAGCTATTGACCATAATAAGACAAAGAGACCAAACTTAACGAAAAACAATATCATCGCTACTCCTATGAGTCTTTTAATCGTCTGTAGTATCAGGTATATTTTCCCTTCGCCAATAGATCGAAATATTTCAACATTAGCCATATTTAGAGGAGAAAACATACCAGCCACACATAAAATTTGGAACATCGGAATTGATTCATTCCATTTATTCGTAAAAAGAATTGGAAATATATATGGCGCTACTAAGATTAATAGTAGCATTAAAGGAAATGTAAGAAATGTTATAATCTGGATATTCTTGCGTACTAATCTTATGTGTCTCTCTCGGTCATCAACAATGGTTGAATATATAGGGAATAAAACAGCATTAAGAACTGAAGCTGTGCCTTCAACGGGAACCGCTTCTAATTTTTTTGCTTGTGAATAATAACCTAAGTCTGAAATTGAGAACGATTTTCCAATTAAAAAAGACTGAAGATTCAAATATAATGTATTACATACGGAGGATATAGATATATAGGCTCCAAACTTAAACATATTTCTGAATGATTCCCAACTATATTGGAATTTAGGTTTCCAATCAGTAACGCTCCATAATAAGATTGCCCCTACTATTGAAGATGTAATCGCTTGCCATACTAATGACCATACACCAAAACCATTTAAAGCCAATAAAATTCCTACCATAGCTGCTATAAGTGTTGCAGATATTGTTCTTATAGCTAAGATATTAAATTGTAGAAATTTCATTAATCGAGATGTTTGCACTATACAAAAAGAGTTTACTATCAGTATAATGCTTTCTACTCGTAAAAGATCTGTAAGAGCAGGGCGATCAAAATACTTAGCAATAGCAGGTGCTAAGACATACAGGAAAACAACCAAAAATATGGATACGATAAGATTCCAATAGAATACAGTGTTGTAGTCTACCTCTGTTACATTCTTTCTTTGTATCAATGCTGAATTGAAACCACTTTCCGTAATTACGTTCGCTACAGATATGAATACGCTAAGAAGTCCGATTATTCCGAAATCATTTGGGGTCAATAACCTTGCAAGTATAATATTAGATCCAAAAGAAATTATAAGTGAACCGTACTTTTGTATTGCATTCCATATAATAGCGGATAGGGCTTTTCTCTTGAAATTTTTATGCTGTTCCGGCATATGAATGAGACTGATTAGTATATATCTTCCATGCGATATATCTAAAGGACGTTGTTTGTTCTAACGCTTGGCTCTATGATAAATATTGATTTCTTATATCCAAAAACGCTCTTTAGGATAAGACATGGGAATCTGTGGACAATTATCACCAACACTTTCCATGATTTTCATTGCCCAATATAGATCCGTCAATGCTATTCCTCCATTATATACAAGTATACGCTCTTCATCGTTTTCTCTACCAGTAATTTTGTTGTTGGCAACATCCGTGATTCTGTACATACGCGGTTTAAATTGCTCGAAATATCTATATTTCTTTACGTGTTCGATATCATCTACAAATATTTTGTCGAAGACAAGATCACAGTTCTGGAAGCCAGATGTATGTACCGGGATGATTGTACAACCATTTGGATAAGTTTCGACTGGAGCAAGTTCTTTGTGTGCAAAACTCACGCAAGATACTATTATGTCTGAATGGAACATATCTTCGAGATTTTCACAAATCTCAAAATTTAAAAATTTATGGTCTTTGAATTCCTCAATGAAGAGTTCTGCTTGGTTCTTGTAACGCATTACCTTTATCGTCATGGGACGTTCAAGCTTATTCGAGTAAAAAAGCATGAATGTTCTGGCTGTAAGCCCCAAACCATATAAAGCCAATGTCTTTGCATTTTTTTTTGCGAAGTTGATCGCATTGTATGCAGCGCACGCACCTGTTCGCATGGTGGTAATGTAGGTTCCATCCATTACGGCCAAGAGTCCATGATCAGTTAGACTTTGCAACATAATGTTAGAATTGCGTGCCGGTATCCCTTCTGCATCATCGACATTTCTTGTTATAAATTTTACTCCTGCTATGTTATACTTTGGCAATACACACGGCATAGTCATATAACGTCCGGTTTCTCCTTGCCATATGCTGATTTTTGCTGCCAAAAGGAATTCATCCTGCTCTTCCCAAACCTTAGCAGTCCAGTCATACATCTCTGCCAAAGGAATATTTAGATTCTTGATTGTATCGAAATCTATTATCTTCATTGTTCTATAGTTTTCTTAGTGCTTGGATTAATTTTCTATTGTCCTCTCGATTTCTTATAGCTATACGAATATATTGCTTTCCTTCGGGAAATCCTTTCTTCGAACTGCAGTCTTTTATGAGGATGTTGTATTCAGTTATAAGTTTCAGTGCGAGTTCATGAGCCGTCATATTTCCTGTTAGTTCACATAAAAAATAGTTGGCCTGCGATGGAATGACTCTCAGGAAGGGTATTCCCTGCAGTTCCTTTAGGAAGATGTCCCTTTCGTGCCTGAATTTTTCACATGCGTGGGCATAGTCCTTCTCATATTTGCCGTAAATCTGCATGTAGAACTCAGCGAAAGAGTTGATGTTCCAAATCGCCACATCCTTCTTCATGCGGGAGATCAAATCTTCATCGGATGATGCAAGTACACCCAAGCGAAGACCCGGAACTCCGTATGATTTCGATATGCTCTTCATCACGCACAGGGTCGGATAAGCCTCCAGAATCTCGTTTCTCAACAGGGTGTTATCAAATCCTCCATCAGAGAAATCGACGAAGGATTCGTCGATAATAAGGCGTATACCCTTCTTCTTCGTCCATTCTGAAAGTCTCAGTACATCCGAAAGAGGAATGAAGTTTCCTGAAGGATTGTCGGGATTCACCACCAAAAGGGACTTGATGTCTTTGGCGCTGAAGAACTCCATCAAATCATCAGCTGTATATAAAAAGTCTTCATTGCTTGGATGATATATCACCAGGGATTCCGGATTGTGACGATTAGGATATTCCTCAAAAGTCGGATATATCACTCCGAGTTTTCCTTCATGACCCTCCATCAGGCTCTTTATAAGCTCAGCAGCTCCGTTCCCGACGACTGTATATTTCTGCTTGATGCCGAAATACTTTCCCGCAAGCAGTGAGTTCACTCCCATTCCGGAGGGGTAGTCACGAAGCAGAGGTTCGAAATTCGCCTTCATCTCTTCAATCATTCTCTTTCTCGGGAAATAGGGATTGACGAGATAGCAGAAGTCAAGAAGACCGGGATAGCGCCAGTAGCCACCGAAACTGTGCTGCAGTTTTTTCAGCTTTTCTTCCGGAGTGGCGAAGATGGTCTCCGCAATACGGAGATCCTGTACGTCGTCAATCTCATACCACGGTGCATTCCCGATTGGAAGGGCCTTTATGTTGGCTGTATCGATGAGTGTTATAACGCGAAGCACCTGTTCGTAATACTCGTTTTCTCCGAGTACCTTGATATAGGCCTCGAGGAACGGAAGGTAATGGTTCTTGCAGAATTCCTTGGTGAACTTGTAAACGTTGACAGTCTTGTAGTAGAAAGGCACATCTTCGTATTTGAAAGCCTTCTTGGGAATGAAGTTGACTATGTTGTTCTCATCGTCTATCCTCACCATTGTTCCATCCATCCATGTCTGGTATTTGGCAACCAGAGCCACATTTGGATATTCTGCATTCACTGCAGCAGACAGAATGCTGTCATCGAAGATGAGGTCACTTTCAAGAAGAAGGGTATCCTCTTCGGCCATATAGCCTCGGGCCAGCCAAAGCGAGTAGATATTGTTGGTCTTGTCATAAATCGGATTGTCAACAAAAACTATAGGTCTGTCTGGATATTTTTTATTCAGGTAGTTACGGAGTTTTTCTCCCTCATAACCTGTGACAATAACTATTCTGTCAAGATTCAAAGTCTCAAGTTGGCCGAGCATTCGATCTATGAGACGGACTCCGTTTACCTCAAGCATACACTTGGTGTTGTCTGCGGTAAACTCACCCAATCGTCGACCCATGCCGGCTGCTAATATTATGGCTTGCATGAAAAATATTTCTTAGTTGAGGGTGTATGTAAAAAGAGCGATGGCAAAGCCGGAGGTGAATATATATGAATGTGTGGATATGAAGCCCTCCTGGCTTGCCATGCGCGGTATGTGAACGATTAACGATGAACGATAACTTATCAACGATAATGATGAACGATTTAGGACACACGAGCCGTGTGTCCCTACAAGGTAAATTTACAGTCCAACTTCATCACCATAGTCGTATGGCATGAAGATGTGGAAGGTTTTCCAGCAGTTGGGGAAATTTTGTAGAGTTAGGTCTATTGCAGGATGATTATAATGGTATTTTTCCGGACCGGAGTTAATCTGGGGCTTTTGACGGAATATCATGGCATCTTGTATCCATACACGAGTATCGTCAGAATAATCTTCCATTGGGACTATACCATAGCATACATGCTCTACGCCCCCTGCTTTTCTTACGAAATCTTCATAGTGTTCGTGTTGTTTCGGATGGTCTGGAGTGCCGTTGTGGCGCTCATTTACATTTTGGGTCTCACCAATGTATAGTACGTCTTTAATCTCAGCTATTCCACTGGAGGAATCGTAGTCGCAACTATATACTACGTATATTCCGGGGATATGAGGTAGATATGCCTTGTCACAGTCAAGATAAACTCCTTGTTCTTGACTTATTGTAAATTTTGTTGCCATCTAAGTTAATAATTAACTATAAACGATGAACGATAATAAAGATGATTAAATTAGTTGAAGAGCGATGGCAGAGCCGGAGATGAATATGTGTGGATGTGTGGATATGAAGGTCCTCCTGGCTTGCCATGCGCTGTGATAAATTATGTATAATAGGAATGACTTTTTAAGGTAATGATATTTTTAAAGATGGAAATCGCAAGACTGAGCATCTAACTCAGATTGTATCAAGTTGATTTCCTTTTTTATATCTTCTTTTTCCATATATATGGTATCCGATCTATCAAAATGTGCTATTAATTCACAAATCTCTCCTAACTTGTCAGACTTTTCTTCGGCAATCTTAATAATTTGTTCAAATTCATACCATTTGTCTTTTTCCAATGACTCAATCCAATCAAATTTTAGATGCGTCTGATGAAAACTCTTTACACTGTGAACTCCTTTTTCATACAATTTCAACAATAGCATTCTTCTACCGGTCGCATTTCTTTTAGTATTATCTACAACAGATATACATAAGTCAGAAGGTGCATAAATTTTCATTCTTCTTTGTGCCTTTTCAAAACTTTTAGATTCTTCTTGTTGATCTGTTTGAACTGAGCTAAATTTAAATTTAATATTTCTAAGGAAATAAAGATTTCTGAGGAAATAACTCATGGAAGCTTCATCAAAACAAGAAAGATAGGATAAATATGACTCCAATAAGGGCAGAAGAATACATTTTTTAAATCCTATAATATCAAGATCGTAATACAGATCAAGTAAATTTATATACCTTGGTAAATTATCACTCTTATACAATTGAGACAATAAATTTACTTGTTTTTCTTTAGTATCAAGGAAAATGAACTTTGCAGCGAAATATTCACTAAGCGATTTGTGTGCCCATTTATATTCAAGACCATCTTTTACAAATAAAGGTACTGCTGTCACAAGATCTTTTAACACATCTGAGGGTTGAACCTTAAGGGATGTCCAAAATCCACTTGCCTTATCAATCAAAGCAAGCATCTGATCTTTCGAATATTGAATTGAATTTGATTGAAATGACTGGAATCCTAAATATCTAAGTATTTTTTCAAAATCATCCCTATCTAAACCCGAACGCTTTATGTGTATATTTTGTGCTCCTTTCGACAAATCATGGTCCTCAAAAAGTGCATCATATATCTGAGAATAAAACAGGTGTTTTTTCAGTGGTATTGTGGCTTTGTGATCATATACTATAAATAATAGAGATACCAACAGCGGGTTTTTAAGGAATTCACGAACAGTTTTATTTCTCTCTGTTTTAAGTTCTGCTATCAATTTTGAAGAAGTTTCTCCATTTCCATCATACTTTGATAACAATGAATATGCTTCATTTTCCTTCAATGGTAAAATTTGGAAAGATTTGAAATCTCCAAAAGCGGAGAGCATTGATTCCGGGCGAGAAGTTAATATGAAGCAATTTTTTTCAGAAAGATCCTTAATAAAAATTTTTAAATCCTCAACTACTTCATCCCTATTTGCAAGAGCTATCTCATCAAAACCATCTAGTATAAAATAGAAACCGCCTTTTTTCAATAAGCATATCAACAACTCCTTGTCCATCTTTTCTTCTATACCATTTAACATTGAGATGATCTCATCGATAAGTGTATTCTTTTTTGATAGCTTTCTTAATTCAATAAATATAGGTATGGCACATTTATCTTCAACCATTTTGAGAAATATGTATTTTGATATGGTTGATTTTCCCATTCCCGCGGTATCGGTAATAAGAATCCTCTGGTATTTATCTATCAGTTCATATGGAATTTTTTCAATCTTTGTACTTTCTCTTTTTGAGAAGTCAATTGAAATTGTCAGTGGTTGGTAAATACTCAATAATGATAGCTGCTGATTTTTAAGAGCCAACGTATTCATAATACTAAGTTGGTCGTATGTTCTTATGAAGTAGTCATAAAAATGATTATTTACAGTGACAACCTTGAGATTCCATTGTTTTTTAATTTCGGATGTAAAATCTGAAATCTTAGGAATCACTACATAATCCATCAAGGACTTAACGACTTGGGCTGTAACTACAGGTTCTATCATATTAATTATTATATTCAGAAAGTCTTCAAGATTGTCAATCCATATATGCTATTATTTACCCAATTCAGATAAACTCATCTTTCTTACTTTCATAATAATAATCAAGCATCTTTATAATACTTTTACCCTCTTTGATGTATGACGCAAATGTTGTAATAATATCACCATCTTCAAAGTCGTGGATATTATCATGACAAAATTTATTCACTGTATCGATAGTGGTCTTGGGGATTTTTCGACTGCTAATCATGGTAGACTGATCATTTGCTTCCGAATAACCCAAATTTTCCAGAATTTCAACCAATGCGTTTCTTGACTCATCATTTCTAATAGTATAGGTCACTATAGTAGATATATTCATAACTGGCAGGATTTTTTTATTTTTAATTTGTATAATATACCAAAATTGTTTGTAATCGGAATTTAATAATGGAAGCTCAGTAATCTCTTCTAATACTTTCTATTGATCGGATACGTGAAATAAGATATAACTTATCTGTTATTGAGAGTGTGCCGGTAGTTCCGCCTATGGTTTTTAGATTGCAAATGTAAGATACTAATTGTGGAACCAATTCTTCTTTCTCAACTATAAGATAATTAATATCAAATACTTTAAACCGCAATCTATTGTTATAAAGATCCGGATTATTTATTGGATTAGGCTTTTTATTACCAATTCCTCCTTGTCGCCATTCTTTGTATTCTGACTCAGATTTATACCATCTGAACTGACGCGTCTGTGGCACCACATATCTCCATTCATTTTCTGCGTAGTTAGAGATCTCTTTATTATTATATTGGCCGTAACATTTTTTGTATAATCCGCTTATGGGAGATGACAGGAATCGCTTTATATCTACATATCCATTCCTGGTTCTCCTTAATATCATATCCATTATATCACTGTTACTTACATAAAACACAGGATTGATATTATTCTTTTCTCCATATTCAGTGGCCAATCCTATTGCAAAATAACCATATTTACTGGCATGCTCATAAGTACGGCCTAATGGAATGTCACAAAATGAGACCATAGGAATGCCTATGGTCACATCCGAGGCTAAATCTTCTGAACAAAAATTTGGAATTATACCATCTTCCAGTATCCTCTTTAAATTTGTTAGCTCTTTCGTGTAATGAAATATAGAGGTTGTCCTAAATGCTGCAATAGGAATATCTTTATCATACGGATGAATCGGATCTTTCCCTTCTTGTGCATTCTTTACTATAAAACTTATGTCCATTTTTGGAGAGGATTTCATATCAGAAGAATTATTGATAGTTTTTTATTATTGTTTAACTCAACTGTAAGCGTCCCAAAATGACGTGTGAGTCAGGGGAAGCCACCTAACAGGCTGCTTCTCAAATCCCGCAGGTTGAAACCTGGGGTTACCCAATTAATGGATTTCCTCTCCGAGGAAGTTTTAACTATACCGTCTAGACTTAATCTAACTATTAACTATGAGAGATCAACGATGAAATGTATTCTTCTTCAAGATCTTGACGATGTCGTTGAGGTCCTTGATCGTCTTCAGGAAGCCTTCGCGCTCCTTGTTCCATTGGCGTTCCTTGGCCAGACAGGAGTTTCACCGCGAAGTTAGTCAAAATATCTTTTCACTCGGACACGTCATTTTTGGACGCTTACCGGAATGTTTGGGTGGATGGGTAAATGTCGAACATGAGGTTCGGACACCGAAACAAACAGAGACATACGGGTACTCACTGCGTTCGCACAACAATCTTATGCCTTGGAGAGATAACGGTTGGAAAAGGATGGCAAAGAGGGGTAATGGGGGGTTAATTGTTACCGAATAGTTTGGATATTACTTCGTCGGATAAGCCCATTTCCTTTGCTAACTTAGTTTTTTCAGCTATGGCTTCCGCCCTTCCTTCCGCTCTGCCTTCCACTCTTCCTTCCACTCTTCCTTCTGCAAGTCCTTCTGTACGTCCTTCTGCAAAACCTTCGTCACGCCCTTCTTCGCGGGCGGTGTCGAGGACATCGTTTTGGACCATTATGTTGTCGATATGGCGGTCGTAAGCCTGGCGCTCTTCCTTGCTCATGGATAGCACCTTGAGCTTTTCTTTGACTCGCTGCAAGCCGGGGGCTGTGGTGTCGTCTTTCACCATGCCGGTCTTGAAGCGGATGTATTCGTTGCTCTTGTCCATATTGCAGCTTTTTCTGCAAAGGTAAGAAAAATTTTTTATATTTGCAAGACCCTCGGTCTTGCCACCTAACCTAAAACACTGACTTTGTTGCGTAACAGCATTACGGATAAACCGGCTTCTTATTTTGGTAGCCGCTGGAAGGTGATGGTATTGCCGGGGTCGAAGGTGCAGCTGGTGATGTGGGTGCTGTATTTGGAGGTTGTGGTTTCGTAGCCGGTGGATGTCTTTTTGTAGTCTAAGTCTTTCAGGATTTTTTCGGCTTCGATTTTGGAGACTTTTGATTTCACCTGTATTGTTGGGAAGGTTTGTTTGGAGTCGGTTTTTGGGAAGGAGAAGCTGATTATTGTGCCGTCGGGGTGGCGGTAGATGGTGTTGGCCCCCCAGCCCCCTGAAGGGGGAGTGTCGGTTGGCTGTAGTTCGTAGCCGTAGTATTTAAGGGCGGTGGCTACTTTGGCGGAGTCGGTGTATAGGATGAGGCGGGAGGCGATGTT
>JAIDTL010000135.1 GCA_029060725.1 Muribaculaceae bacterium
TTGCACTTATGCAAGAAACCATGTCGTTTTTTTATGCCATTATCTCTGAAAATAAATACTTGCGAAACTTAAATTAATTAAAAAAAAAGAAAACTTTAAAATTAAGATATTATGAAGAAATTAATTCCACTATGTGCTATTGGAGCAGTGTTGATGTCTGCTTGTAGCGGAGAGAAGGGCAAGAGCGCTTCTGATTCACTTGAGATCGTAACGGTGCAGTATGAGCAGGCCTCATCATTTAATGATTCGCTACTTCTTCTCATGGGCGATATCTACGACGGACTTGACTCCATCAATACTCAGGAGGGTCTTCTCTTCAGCATGGAAAAGGGAGGCGAGAAGTTTGACCGCAGGGCTGAAGTGCGCCAGAACCTCGAAAGCATCAAGGAACGTCTTCAGAAAAACCGTGATCTATTGGCTCAGATGCAGGCTAAGCTTGACAAGAGCACAGGTGAGAATTCTGTACTCAAAAAGACAATCGCTGACCTTCAGGCAAGAATAGACAAACAAGAGGAAAAAATTGCAGACCTCAACATCAAGCTTGAAGCTGCAAATGCAGAGATACTACAATTGAACGAACAGGTGATCAAAGGTCAAGCTGACCTCCGCGATGAAACTGAGGCACGCGAAAAAGCTCAGGCAGAAGCAACTGCTGCAGAGAATCTTGCAAACCGTGTATACTATGCTATAGGCACCAATAAAGAATTGAAGCAGAATGGACTGCTTGACAAGAAATTCCTCGGCGCCACAAAGGTGCTTCAGGGCGACTTCAATGAGAATTACTTCACAGCCGGCGACAAGCGCACACTAAGCGTCATCAATACCGGCGGCAAGAAGGTGAAGATCTGGGGCAATGTGCCTAAGGACAGCTATGAGATCCTCGACAACGCCAATGGCACTCAAAGCGTAAAGATTCTGAACTCCAAGGCATTCTGGGAGAGATCTCCGTTTGTCATCATTCAGATTGACTGACATTTTGCGTTGGACGTTTTGCGTTAGACGTTTTGCGAAAAAGACTTAATATATTTATGAAAAGACATAAGGCTTTATTATTATGTGCTGCCATGGCCGGACAGGCTGTGGCAGCCATTTCTGTAGATAAGGTGGACCCACCTTATTGGTGGGTAGGGATGCATGACACCACACTTCAATTGCAGATACATGGGACCGACATAAGGGACGCAGAGTTCAGCACTGAATATAACGGAGTCAAAATAGATTCCGTAGCGCGGCTTGACGGGAGTCCTAATTGGCAATATATATACCTTAACATTACTCCAGAGGCCCAACCAGGAGTAATGAAGCTGAAATGGAAATCAGGGAAGAAAACCATCACACGCGACTTTGAACTTAAAGCACGCAAAGAGATGAAAGGTGCGCAAGGATTTTCAGCAGCGGATGTGCTTTATATGATCATGCCCGACCGTTTTGCATCCGGAGGAGAGAATCATCCTGAAGAAAAGAGTCTGAAAAATCAAGTGGCAATCAACAGAGAAAACCCTAATGCGCGCCATGGAGGCGACCTCAAGGGAATCGAAGATCATATCGACTACATAGACTCTCTTGGAGTGACAGCCGTATGGCTAAATCCTGTGCTTGAAAATGACATGCCAGGTGGAAGTTATCATGGATATGCCACAACGGATTACTACCGTGTAGACCCAAGATTCGGCACCAATGGGGAGTATGCAGCACTCACTGAAACGCTCCATGACAAGGGAATCAAGATGGTAATGGACATGATATTCAATCATTCCGGAAGCCATCATCCATGGGCTTTGGATCCGCCGGCGAGTGACTGGTTTAACCACCAAGGAGATTATCAGCAGACCAACTATCGACTATCGACTATCACAGACCCATACGCATCTGAGTATGATAAGGATTTGACTGTCAATGGATGGTTTGTAGAGTCTATGCCCGACCTCAACCAAAAGAATCCTCATCTGATGAAATATTTGATTCAGAACTCAATATTCTGGATAGAGGATGCACAGATCGACGGGATACGCATGGATACTTACCCTTACGCTGACCGCGAGAAGATGGGGGAATGGATAGATGCCGTCATGGCTGAGTATCCGGCGTTCAATATCGTAGGCGAATGTTGGTATGGAAGTCCGGCAGGAGAACAATTCTGGCAGACAGGCTCAGCGATTGCCGCTTCAATGGGAATAGACACTCGGCTTCCGGTAGTGATGGACTTTCCTTTGAGCATACTTTGTGCAGATCTGAAGCCATTTAAGATCGACTCTCAGGCTTGGAACGGAATCAATGAAGTGTATGATCACTTTGCCCTCGACTATGTCTATGCCAATCCGATGAATGTCTTGAGATTTCTTGACAATCATGACACTGACCGATTTATCCTTGATATGCCGGAGAATCTTGACGCGTGGAAGCAGGCTATCGCCATGCTGCTGACAGCACCCGGAATTCCTCAGCTTTATTATGGCACAGAACTTCTTATGAATGGAAGCAAAGAAGGTTCAGACGGATTTGTAAGACACGATGTGCCCGGAGGATTCAAAGGCGACAAGGAGAATCAGTTTGACGCAAAAGGAAGGAGCAAGATTCAGAATGAGGCTTACGACTTCATCTCTGCCATCAACAAATGGAGAAAGACTTCGGAGGCTATCGGAAAGGGAGACATGAAGCATTTCATGCCTACAAATGGAGTATATTTGTATCGAAGGAAGTATGGACCGGAAGAAGTAATCGTAATACTTAATGGAAAGGATGAGGATCTCGACCTTGATATGAGCAGATATGCAGAGATTATAAAGGAAGGAGATAAGTATAGTGATATCCTTACGGGAGAAATTATGATATTGCGAGATGGGGATAAGACTTTGAAGCTTCCGGGACGAGCTACTTGGATATTAAGTAAGAATTAGGAAGCCCCTATCCCCTAAAGGGGAATAACTAAGGGGGCTACTCTATGCGCCAAAATCAAGACAATATCATAAAGCGCCTCTCCGAGGCTACTGAGCTTTTGTCTGAGAATGCCCCGGACTGAAGTCCGGGGTTTTAGCATAATAACAGCTCTCCGAGCTGAAAAGTCACCTACTGAAATCAAAACATAAAACAGATCACCATAAGAATGTCATGAAGAAGATTAATTTTATATTGATTATGACGGTGCTTTTGGGGTTGGTGTATGCTTGCAAGCCTACTGAAAAAGGGTATAGGCAAGCATACGAGGCAGCCAAAAGCAAGCGAGAGCAAGTGGATCCCGATGAAGAATTAATGACCGGAGGACATAAACTCCTCAACCAGGAATCGACTAATTGGAAAATCATAGCCGGGGATTCCGTACAGGTGCAGCATAAATTTATAAAGCCTATCGAGGATGCAAAGTGGCCACAGGCAGGACCTTATCGACTTGCCGTAGCAAAGCTGAAGATGACCACCAATGCCAAGTCAATGCTTTCAGATCTGCAAAAGAAAGGGAAGCTGAATCCCGTAATAGCCACTGATGGGAAAGACACCTACTACATCATTGCAGGAAGCGCAACGTATGCGGACTCGCTGGGGAATGTGCTTGCTACATTCAAGAAGGATAATCCTAAGTTTCAGTATATCGGGATGGAGAAAGAGAAGCCTTTGATTATTGTGGGAAGGTAACTATTAATTATGAATTATTAATTATTAATTATAAACTATAAGTGGATTTGAAAAAAAATGAGCGGAAATATCATTTTTCCGCTCATTTTTTATTATCTTTGCAAATTAATTAAGCAGGAATGCATAATTCATAATGCATAATGCATAATTGCCAGTCATCTGAGATTCAGAGGATACAACATTTATGATATTATACATTTATTTTTACCTACTTAGTTATTGAGAAATAAAAAACATAAGAATATATAAAAGAATGGGAAAAGTCCTTATTATCGGCGCCGGGGGCGTCGGCACAGTAGTGGCGCATAAGTGCGCTCAGCATCCGGAGGTCTTCAATGAAATTGTCATTGCCTCCCGTACTAAATCAAAATGCGACGCTCTTGCCGCCAAGATCGGAGCCCCAAACATCACAACAGACAGTGTCGATGCTGATGAAGTGGACCAGATCGTAGAACTCTTCAATCGTCATAAGCCCGACATCTGCATCAACGTGGCACTCCCCTACCAGGATCTCACTATCATGGAGGCATGTCTGAAGTGTGGTGTCAACTATCTTGACACAGCCAACTATGAGCCAAAGGATGAAGCTCATTTCGAATATAGCTGGCAGTGGGCATACCGCAAGAGATTTGAAGAGGCTGGGCTGACTGCAATCCTCGGATGCGGTTTCGATCCGGGAGTGAGCGCCGTCTTCACAGCATACGCAGCCAAGCATCACTTTAAGGAGATGCACTATCTCGACATAGTAGACTGCAACGCCGGTAATCACGGGAAAGCTTTTGCCACTAACTTCAATCCGGAAATCAATATCCGCGAAATCACTCAGAAAGGGAAATACTGGGAAGATGGGAAATGGGTTGAAACAGAAAACCTTGAGATACACCAGCCCCTCACCTATCCGAATATCGGGGAGCGTGAAAGCTACCTTCTTTACCATGAAGAGCTTGAAAGTCTCGTTCAAAACTTCCCGACCATAAAGCGTGCCCGCTTCTGGATGACCTTCGGACAGGAATATCTCACCCACCTTCGAGTGATCCAAGACATAGGCATGGCAAGAATAGACCCGGTGATGTATAACGGTCAGGAAATCATTCCTATCCAATTCCTTAAGGCAGTGCTTCCTGATCCGGGTTCACTTGGAGAAAACTACACAGGCGAGACTTCAATCGGCTGTCGCATCCGAGGCATCGACAAACAGGGTAAGGAATCAACTTACTATATCTACAACAATTGCTCACACGAGGAAGCTTATAAAGAGACAGGTGCTCAGGCTGTAAGCTATACCACAGGCGTTCCGGCAATGGTAGGCGCGATGATGTTCCTTACCGGGAAATGGGTGATGCCGGGCGTGCATAATGTAGAAGAATTTGATCCGGACCCATTCTTGGAGACACTCGCCATCAACGGACTTCCTTGGCATGTGATCGTAGACGGCGATCTGGAGGTTTAATTGCTAATAGTTTATTAAACAATTTATTGAATAGATGAAAAAAGCATCTATATGCATAGTGATGGCGGCTGCGGCAAGTGCTGTGGCCGCCTTCTCGGCTCATACAGCGAGTCAGGATACTGCCAATTACAGGGTAGTCACAGGGAAAGGTGTGATTGAAGTGATTCCTTTGAGCAATGACATATTCAGAGTGTGTGAACTTGGAAGTCTATCAGATCCTACTCCGGCTGCGACACAGGCTGCATCTTTTAAAGGAAAGAAGAGTGACATAGTCACATGGGCTACTGCAGACAGGTTTGTAATCGAGTCGCCTACCACGACCGTAAATGTAGACAAGAAGACGGGGAAAGTGACATTTTTTGACCAATATGGCAATATACTCCTGTCTGAGGCCAACGGGGTAAAAAAAGATGGAAAAGAACAGACGCTGACATTCCTGACCCCGGAAGGAGACAACTTCTACGGAGCAGGAGAGAGAGGACACAGTCTGACTCTAAATGGGAGCGACCTGACGATGTGGAACCGTGCCAACTACGGATATACCGATGGGGATGAGAGAATATCTCAGACCAATATCAATATGCCGTATATAGTGAGCGACAATGGCTATGGACTTCTCATAGACGACTATGCCAAGGCTTGGCTCACACTTGGAGAAGACACCATATCTTACCGCACAATATCAAAAAAGCCACTCAGCTACTACTTCATCAATGGCGACGGGACTCTTGCAGGAGCGACACATTCCTTCTCAGAACTTACGGGAAGACAACCGCTCCCTCCTTTCTGGACATTAGGATACATCACTTCAAAATATGGATATCATAATCAGAATGAAGCATTAGGAGCCATTGACTCACTCAAGCAGAGAGATTATCCAGTAGACGGCATGATACTTGACCTCTATTGGTATGGAGTCGAGACCGATATGGGACGCCTTGAATGGGACAAAAAGCAATGGCCCGACCATAAGAAGATGCTTGACAGCCTCAATGCCCAAGGCATACACGTAGTGCCTATCCATCAGCCTTATATCAACAAGACAGGGGCGATGGACAACTATACTCTTCTTGAAAGCAAGGGACTCTTGACAAAGGATGCTGATGGAAATACAAAAGACGTCACTACATGGGTTGGAGACGCCGGAATGTTTGACATCTCAAATCCAGAAACACGCCAATGGATGTGGAACAGGATGAAACCACTGACAGCTGATGGTCTTTCCGGATGGTGGGGCGATCTTGGAGAGCCGGAGGTGCATCCTCTTGAGATAGTGCATGCTAATGGGGAGACCGCAGAAGAATACCACAATGTATATGGCAACGAATGGAGCAAGATGATCTATGACGGCCTCCGCAAGGACTTCCCCGAAATGAGACCGATGCTTATGATGCGCGGTGGAACTACAGGGCTGCAGCGATATAGTGTATTCCCATGGACATCAGACGTATCTCGCTCATGGGGTGGACTTCAGGCACAAAATAAGCTTCTTCTCAGTTCAGGACTTTCAGGACTTGGATATATGAGCAATGATGTGGGTGGCTTTGCGGTAGACCCTGCAAAGCCATACGATCCCGAACTCTATGTGCGTTGGATACAAGCAGGGACATTCTCACCAATATTGAGGACTCACGCGCAAGATCGTCCGGAGCCTTACCACTATCCCAACCAAGAGAATATCATAAAGAAATTCATAAGGATGCGATATGAATGGCTTCCTTACAACTATACTCTTGCATACGAAAACTCTGCATACGGACTGCCTTTGATGAGGCCCCTCAACTTCCATGGAGATAATGAAGACAAGGATAAATATGCTGATATCAGCGATGAATATCTTTGGGGACAGAGTGTATTAGTAGCTCCCGTCATGAAAAAAGGAGCTACAAGCAGGAAAGTTTTGTTTCCGGATGGAGAATGGATAGACTGGAACAATCCAACGAAGAAATACCGTGGAGGCACGACTGCTGTGATCTCTGCTCCATTGCAAACCCTGCCACTCTTCGTCAGGGCAGGAAGCTTCATACCACAGTATCCACAGAAGATAGAAAACACCTCCCAATACAACCCGACATTACTGACGGTCAAATATTTCCCAAGGAAGGAATGGAGTAATTATCAACTTTATGATGACGACCGACTCTCTCCTACAGCTCTTGAAAATGGACAATATCAGTTGACTACATTCAGCGGGTCAAAACAAGGGAATGAGATATATGTGAACATTGACTCGGAAGGAAGCTACAAGGGAATGCCGGAACTCAGGATGATAACCCTCGAGATCGTAGGAGTAGCCAATCCTAAGGGAGTGGAACTTGACGGACAGAAACTTGAGCGGATGGTTTCGGCAAAGGCTATCAGGCAATATGGATACAGCTATGATGCCGCCAAGAAGACAATATCGGTAGTGTTCCCTTATACTTATAAGAAGACTTCGGTCAAGGCGTATTGATATTAAGGGCTAATTGGGCGGATTAGTCTAATTGGACGAATTAGTCAAATTAGTCAAGGCGGATTGGGCATAATAGATTTCTTGGATAAAAAATAAATTAGAATAAGTATTGATTCAAATGATAAAGAGAACTTCGATGGCCTCTGTGGCCATAGCATTATCGGCGGCTTCGGCGTTGGCATGCACTAACTTTATGGCGGGTAAGAAAGCCACTGCCGACGGAAGCGTGATGATAACATACGCAGCAGATTCGCACACACTCTATGGGGATCTTTCCCACACTCCTGCTGCAGTGCATAAGGATGGAGCTATGCGTAAGGTAGTAGAATGGGATACGGGCAAACCTCTTGGTGAGATACCGCAGCCGAAGGAGACTTACAATGTAGTAGGCAATATGAACCAATATCAAGTAGCCATAGGAGAGACTACTTGGGGCGGCAGAGAGGAACTGATGGACACCACCGGAAATGCAATCATCGATTATGGATCGCTGATACAGATAGCTCTGGAGCGTTCGAAATCAGCATCTGAAGCCATAGACGTCATGACAAGTCTTGTGGCAGAATATGGATATGCTTCAGAAGGAGAATCATTTACAATCGCTGACAAAAACGAGGTATGGGTGATGGATATGATTGGCAAGGGAGCAGAAAAGGGAGCAGTATGGATTGCAGTCCGCATACCTGATGATGCCATTTGTGCCCATGCCAACGAACCACGCATCCGTCAAGTGGATTTGAAAGACAAGAAGAATGTACGCTATTCAAAGGATATGATAGAGTTTGCGCGCAAACGTGGATATTTCTCCGGTAAGGATAGCGACTTCTCATTTGCTGATGCCTATTGCGAGCATGACGCAGCCACCCGTCGCAGTTGCGATGGACGCGCTTGGGCATTCATGAGAAAATTTGACCCAAGTCTTGACAAGTATTATTCGTGGATATCAGGAGAGAGCAACACGCCTATGCCACTATATGTGGTGCCAAACAAAAAAATCACACTTGAGGACATGCAGATGTGCATGCGTGATCACTTTGAGGGCACTCCGCTTGATATGACTCAGGATGTAGGTGCGGGTCCGAACCATGTCCCCTATCGTTGGCGCCCAATGTCATATACAGTAGACGGCAAGACATATTGTATGGAGCGAGCTACAGCCACTCAGCAGACAGGATGGAGCTTTATTTCTCAAAGCCGTTCTTGGCTTCCTGATGCTGTAGGAGGCATATTCTGGTTTGGCACAGATGACACCAATACATGTGTGTATATGCCTCTTTATTGCTCACTTACAGAGGTGCCGATGCAATTTACTGTAGGAGACCTATACGAGTTCAACATGAATTCAAATTTCTGGATGAACAATTGGGTGGCAAATCAAGCATACAACAGATATGACCTCATGATTCCAGATATCCGGAAGGTACAGAATGGGCTTGAGGAGAAGTATCGCGACTCACGCAAGGCATCAGAGGAGCAGCTTTTGCCTCTTGCAGAAGCCGGAATGATGGGACAACTTACTACCTACGTCAATATGGAAGCAGCTTCAATTGCGAAGGAGGCAACAGATTGCTATCGTCAGCTCGCAGAGTTCCTGATGGTAAAATTCCTTGATGGCAATGTCAAGAAGCAGAATGAAGATGGCAGCTTCAAAAGAAATGACTATGGACTTCCGGCATCTCCGGAATGGCCGGGGTATGATAAGAAGTATTATGAGAATATCGTGAAGGAGACGGGAGAGCACTTCCTTATTAACGATTAACGATTAACGATCAACGATTAACGATCAATTACAATACCATAAAGCGCCTCTCCGAGGCTACTGGACTATTGATATTAACACCCCAGACTGAAGTCTGGGGTTTTTGCATGATCATCAGGTCTCCGACCTGATTAAAAAGGCCTCGGAATCAGGGATTCCGAGGCTTTTGTTTTGAGCCACTAGCCGGACTCGAACCGGCGACCGTCTCGTTACGAATGAGATACTCTACCAACTAAGCTATAGTGGCTGGCGATTGTGAGTGCAAAATTAATAATTTTTTCTTAGTTTGGCAAATTTTTTTTGGAAAAAGGGGCTTATAAAGATTAAAAGGACGCACGAGCCGTGCGTCCTTACAAGGTTTATTGGATTATTCTGCTATATTATCAGATGATGCCTTGAGCCATCATGGCGTCAGCCACTTTGAGGAAGCCGGCGATGTTGGCACCCTTCATATAGTTGATGTATCCGTCGGGCTGAGTGCCGTGTTCTACACAGGCAGCGTGAATGTCGCTCATCATAGTGTGCAGACGCTGGTCGACTTCTTCCGCACTCCACTGGAGGTGCTCAGCATCCTGACTCATTTCCAGACCGGAAACACCTACACCGCCAGCATTGACAGCCTTACCGGGACAGTAAACAGTCTTGTTGGCAATGAAAGCGTCGATAGCCTCAGGAGTACATCCCATGTTGGAAACTTCGGCACACAGCTGAACATTATTAGCGATAAGCTGCTTTGCATCTTCGCCGTTAAGTTCGTTCTGAGTAGCGCAAGGAAGAGCAATGTCTACCTTCTGCTCCCAAGGCTTCTTGCCTGCGTAGAATTTTGCTTCCGGGAACATTTCCACGTATGGCTCTACGATGTCGTTGCCGGTAGCACGAAGTTCGAGCATATATTCGATCTTCTCATCGTTGAGACCTTCCGGATCATAAACATATCCGTCAGGACCGGAAATAGTGACAACCTTAGCACCGAGAGCAGTAGCTTTCTTAGCAGCGCCCCAGGCAACATTTCCAAATCCGGAGATAGCGATAGTCTTGCCTGCGAGTTCTTCGCCCCAAATCTTCTTGAGTACGTTCTGAACGAAGTAGATAGCACCATAACCGGTAGCTTCCGGACGGAGACGACTTCCACCGAAGCTTAGACCTTTGCCAGTGAATGTGCCTGTGTTCTCACGTGCAAGTTTCTTATACATACCGTACATATAGCCCACTTCACGACCACCAACACCTATGTCGCCTGCCGGGACATCGCGGTCGGGACCAAGATTACGCCATAGTTCAAGCACGAAAGCCTGGCAGAAACGCATTATCTCAGCGTCGCTCTTGCCACGCGGTGAGAAATCCGAGCCACCCTTGGCGCCACCCATTGGAAGAGTGGTAAGGGCATTCTTGAAAGTCTGTTCGAAACCGAGGAACTTAAGGATAGAAAGGTTTACACTTGCATGGAAACGGATGCCACCCTTATAAGGGCCGATAGCGTTGTTGAATTGAACACGATAACCGATGTTGTTCTGAACGTCACCCTTGTCGTCGACCCAGGTCACGCGGAAAGTGAAGATTCGGTCGGGCTCAACCATACGCTCGATGATGCGAGCCTTTTCATACTCCGGATGCTGGTTGTAGACGTCTTCTACAGAGAGGAGCACTTCTTTCACTGCTTGGAGGAATTCCTTCTCACCAGGGTGCTTGGCTTCAAGGCCAGCCATGATTTCATTGATGTTCATTCTGGTTATTGATTTTAAGATTATAAATTTACTACTTAATAAGGTCTTTTGGACCTTTGGAGAGATTTCGATTGCAAATTTAAATCATTTTTACCATTCTACCAAAGAATCTAATGAATATTTTTGGAATTTTTCCACAAAAACTGCATAATATGCTTTTAAACATATTTTTCAAAGTAAAAAGGTTATGCGAGCTATATCCTACCATAAAGCGCCTCTCCGAGGCTGCACGAAGCTTTTGTACTTACCCCAGGCTATGCCTGGGGTTTCTTCATAATATCAGCTCTCCGAGCTGAATACTTGTGGATTATTTAGACTTTCGCTCTGCAAGCTGATAAATCAGCTACCAAAAGAAGAACTTCAAACTTAATACCTTAACAACAGGGGTATTTTTGATGGTTTATCGGTTTAAAAGGGGGATTCAGGCTGTTGAATTTGATTATTTGCGGAATTTTGATTATATTTGCGCGTTTAATCGGTATTCATAGCGGTATCGCCCCTAAACGAAGGATAAATTAGGGCTCTGAAGAGCCTTTTTCAAAAAATGAAATCAAAAAAGAGATATAGGATAGCCATCGAAGACGAGTCAAGACTAAGGCGTGTCGCCTCAGTCAGCGTGTCGCCTGCCCTGCTTTGGATTGGAGGTATCGGGTGTATCCTTATACTCTTTCTTTTCACAGGAATGCTTATAATGGCAACCCCTATCCGGACACTGATGCCGGGATATCTCAAAAAGGGGGAACGCACAGAGGCCAAAGAGGGGCTTTTGCGTATAGATTCAATAAGAGATGCTTATAGAATCAACAGCATTTATCTGACAAATATACTCACTGTGCTCGACACAGACCGCACGCCCACCGACAGTCTGCTTAATGTGACGACACCCAACGAACTTCCACCTGACTCTCTACTCCCCTCTTCGCCAAGAGAAATAGAGTTTATAACTCAGATGAAAGACAGGGAGCAATATAATGTCAATATTTTAGCACCTTTGGCTGCTGATCAGTTAAGGATATATCCTGTTGCCAACGGAGCCACTATAGCTGAACAAACCCAAAATCCTCTTAAGCCACATATTCTCACACCCAAAGGGAGTCCGATATGTGCAGCTGCAGAAGGAAGAGTGTTGGCGATACAGAATCCAGCACCGGAAGGGGGAAATGCCATCATCTTACAGCATGACAATGGATTTGCTACTCGGTATTCCCATATTGGCACTCCCACGGTAGCTCCCGGAGCTCATGTAGATGGAGGAAGCGTAATAGCGCATGGCGCCACAGGGGGAGCCATTGGTGCGGGATTCTTCTTTATGGAGATGTGGTATGACGGCAATGCAGTGGAACCGGCTAAGATATTGGGAATCTAAGTTGAAAGTAATAAACATTAAACAATAAGTTTGTTAAAAATTGAATATTAAGTATTTATAGATATAGATGAGCGAGATTAAAAATATAGGAGTCCTGGGGTCGACAGGAAGCATCGGGACCCAGACACTCGACATAATATCCGAATATCCGGAGCATTTCAGAGCTTCGGTATTGACGGCACGCCGACAATGGCGACTCCTTGCTGATCAGGCATTGAAATATAGGCCTGACGTGGTCGTGATCGGAGAGGAGGAATATTATGCTCCTCTTTGCGAAGCTTTGAATGGGAGCGGCATTGAAGTATGCGCCGGCGCCAAAGCCATTGAAGAGGCTGCCGCACACCCGAAGACCGACACTGTAGTGACTGCAATGGTAGGCTACAGCGGTCTCCTTCCTACCATATCAGCTATAAAAGCAGGAAAAACCATAGCACTTTCCAACAAGGAGACCCTCGTAGTGGCAGGAGAGCTTATCACAAATCTTTGCAAAGAATATGGAGTCGACATAGTGCCGGTAGACAGTGAGCATTCTGCCATCTTCCAGTGTCTCGTCGGAGAGAACAGGAAAGAGATGAGAAAGATAATCCTGACAGCAAGCGGGGGTCCTTTCAGAACACTGACGAAAGAGGCACTCTCGGAAGTGACGCCTGCAGATGCCCTAAAACACCCGAATTGGGATATGGGAGCAAAGGTGACAATAGACTCTGCATCCATGATGAACAAGGGATTCGAGATGATCGAAGCACGCTGGCTATTCGACTGCCAGCCTGAAAAAATTGAAGTTGCAGTGCATCCACAGTCAATAGTGCACTCCATGGTGGAATACAGAGACGGCAGCGTCAAGGCTCAGCTTGGAGTGCCTGATATGCACACCCCAATCCGCTATGCACTCTCCTATCCAACCCGACTTCACACAGAAGCCAGACCGATGCGTATGGAAGACTATGCGACCTTGACTTTCGAACGTCCGGACATGGAGAAATTCCCATTGTTAGGATACGCATTTGAAGCGATAAAGATTGGAGGTACAATGCCTTGCATTCTCAATGCCGCCAATGAAATTACGGTCCAGGCGTTTCTTGAAAAGAGGATCAGATTTACGGATATGCCGGTCATTGCGCGAAAGACTATGGATGCGACACCATGGAGCGAAACGCCCGACCTACCCACCCTCATCGCCACCAATGAGGAAGCGAGGAAAATCGCTGCAAACTACTTATAATAAAACAAAAATTAAGGATATATCAGGATATGGCATGATGCATAATGATTTATCATGGATATTTAATTCAAATACTAAATCACTAAATCTGTAAGAACTTGGAAACATTTTGGATAAAGGCGGCCCAATTAGTGCTTGCGCTCGCCATATTGATTATCATACACGAATTCGGGCATTTCCTCTTTGCCCGCATTTTTGGCATACGAGTAGAGAAATTCTATATTTTCTTCGATCCATGGAAAGAAATTTTCAAGTGGAAACCAGGGAAATACATTGGAGGCTTTGGAAAGACCAAAGACATATCCAAAGAGCCTGAGTGCGTGGAAAGCGAAAAGGGGAAAGACACAGTGCCAAAAAAATCAAAATTCTGGAGTGATACTGAATACGGCATCGGCTGGATTCCCCTTGGAGGCTACTGCAAGATCTCCGGCATGATCGACGAGTCGATGGATACCGAGCAGATGAAGCAACCGGCCCAACCATACGAATTCCGAAGCAAACCGGCTTGGCAACGCCTTCTCGTCATGATAGCCGGCGTGCTTTTCAATTTCCTTCTTGCCATACTTATTTACGCTGGAATAGTGTATGCTACCGGAGAAAAATATGTAGCTCTCACTGATGCCAAAATGGGATTTGAATTCTCTCAAGCAGCTCAGAACGTAGGCTTCCGCAATGGAGATATTCCCATAGAAGCAGATGGAGAAGCTCTTGACAGGCTTCCTTCAGAAGACAGGCTGAAAATGATGCAAGCTAAGGAAGTGAAGGTGATTCGTGATGGCAAGGTAGTCAACATAGCAATACCTGAAAATTTCATCTTCGATCTCGACAAGGAGATAAAAGATGAAACATCTACAATCAACTTCTTCACTTATCGCATCCCGACACGCATCACACAGGTGATGCCCGGCGAAGGAGCAGCCAAAGCCGGAGTGAAAGAGGGAGACGAAGTGATAGCAATAAATGGCAAGTCAACCCCATCTCTGACAGAATTCCTCGCTACACTTTCAGGACATGACAATGAGGAGGTAGAGCTGACAATAGTGCGTCCTCGTGAGATCAAAAATGATACCCTGACCCTTCCCGTAAAACTTTCCGACAATTCCAAGATGGGAGTTGGATTGGAGATTGACCCATCAGCCTTCTTCGATGTGAAGGAAAAGAAATATAATATTTTCACTTCGATCCCAAGAGGTATAGAAATGGGAGTAGACCGACTGACGAGCTATGCCAAGAGCATGAAACTTGTGTTCACGAAAGAGGGAGCCAAGTCAGTAGGCGGTTTTGGAGCAATCGGCAGCATCTTTCCCGAGTCTTGGGATTGGATTGCATTCTGGAATATAGCGGCATTCCTCTCAGTGGCACTTGCCTTCATGAATATTCTTCCTATTCCGGCACTGGATGGCGGACACGTGCTCTTCCTTCTATATGAAGTGATTTTCAGACGTAAGCCTTCTGATAAGTTTATGGAGTATGCACAAATGACGGGTATGATCTTATTGATAGGGCTGCTCATTTATGCTAACGGGATGGATATCGTGAGATTCTTTTTCAAGTAGGGATTGGAGTGTTTGACACGCGTGGGCGCATGCGGAGCATGCTTTATTACGTTCAGGGAATTTGGAATGATAGGGGCTTTAAGGGCGCTAAGGGATTTAGGGGCTTAGGGGCGCTAAGGGATTTAGGGGATTTATGAGAGATGACTGCATTTTTAAGAGAATAATAGATGAAAGAGATAATATTGAAGAGGGGGAAGGAGGAGAGTATCCTGCGGCATCACCCATGGGTATTCTCGGGAGCAATAGCCAAACTTCCTGACGGATTGGAAGAGGGAGACCTGACAGTCGTGAAGGGGGCAGACGGCAGAGTGCTTGGTATTGGGCATTATCAGATAGGCTCAATCGCAGTGCGCATACTTGAATTTGGGACCGACACTTTGCCGGAAGATTTTTTCCATAAGAGACTGGAAGCAGCCTTCAGACTTCGCCAGACATTGGGACTGATACGCAAAGACAACAACTGTTTCCGTCTCGTACATGGCGAAGGGGATTTCCTCCCCGGTCTTGTCATCGACATATATGGAGATACGGCTGTGCTCCAAGCTCATAGTCCGGGTATGCACTTCGAGCGCCGTCGCATAGCAGAGGCGCTTATAGCGCTTCCTGATGCAAGAATCCGCAATGTCTATTACAAGAGTGAAACTACACTTCCTTACAAAGCAAACTTGGACCCGGAAAATGAGTATCTTGTAGGGGGCTATGAAGGGAATATTGCCCTTGAAAATGGATTGCAATTCAATATTGACTGGCTAAGGGGACAAAAGACCGGATTCTTTGTAGACCAGAGAGAGAATCGGGCACTTCTTGAGAAATTTGCAAAAGGAAGGAAAGTGCTAAATATGTTCTGCTACACCGGTGGCTTTTCTGTCTATGCCATGCGCGGCGGAGCCAAGAGTGTAGTGTCGGTAGACTCTTCGGCAAAAGCTGCAGCCCTGACAGATGCAAACATAGAACTAAACTTCCCCGGAGACGATCGCCATAAGACATTTGCAGTGGATGCCTTCAAATATCTGAACGATATGCCTGACAAGGAATACGACCTGATCATCCTTGACCCTCCGGCATTTGCAAAGCATCGCTCTGCACTGAAAAATGGTCTGATAGGCTATAGGAAACTGAACACAAAGGCCTTCGAGAAGATAAAGTCGGGAGGTGTGCTTTTCACATTCTCTTGCTCACAGGTAGTGACTCGAGAGGCATTCCGCCTTGCAGTATTCAGTGCAGCGGCAAAATCAGGAAGGAAAGTGCGGATCTTACACCAATTGACTCAACCTGCCGACCACCCTATCGACATTTCACATCCTGAAGGAGAGTATCTGAAGGGGTTGGTGCTATATGTGGAATAGAAGGAATAAGGGCTTTAAGGGCCTTAGGGGCCTTAAGGGCTTTAAGGACATTAAGGATAAATAATCGAAAAAAAATGAACAATATTAAGACTTTTATGGCCGGAGGGGCTTTGCTTCTCGGGTCGATGACAACAATGGCAAAAGAGAATCCAAATTTTGATTATAAGGTAGACCGTTTCGCTGATATTGAAGTGCTTCGCTATGAAGTCCCGGGCTTCAATGAGCTGACACTTCAGCAGAAAGAAATGCTCTACTATCTGTCTGAGGCTGCCCAGTGGGGCCGCGACATTATTTGGGACCAGAACGGCAAGAACAATCTAAAGCTCCGTCGTATCCTTGAGAAAATCTATCAAAAATATGACGGCGACAAGAACTCAGCCGATTGGAAGGCTTTTGAAAAGTATATAAAGCAAGTATGGTTTGGCAATGGACCTCACCACCACTACTCCAACGACAAGTTTATTCCCGAATTCTCACAAGCCTTCTTTGAGGAGCGCGTAGGGGGACTCTGCAAACACTGTGTAGGAGCAAACGATGACGCTGAAAGAGATGAAATCATAGCAGAAATCACCAAGTATATCTTTGACCCCACATACATGCCTAAGAAGGTAAGCCTCGACTCAACAGGTGACGTAATAGTCAATTCGAGCGTCAATTTGTATGACGGAGTCACACAAGAGGAGGTAGAGGCATACTTTGCTGCTAAGAAAAAGCCCAACGATCCCACTCCTATTTCCTACGGACTGAATTCCAAGATAGTCAAAGATAAAGATGGCAACATCGTGGAGCAGACATACAGCCTCAACGGACTCTATGGAGAGGCAATCCGCAACATTATCTATTGGCTCGACAAAGCAAAGAGTGTAGCCGAGAATGATGCGCAGAGAGCATATATCACAAAACTGATCGACTACTATATTACCGGCGACCTGCGTCTTTTTGATGAATACTCCATACTATGGGCAGAAGATACAAACTCAGACGTAGACTTCGTCAATGGTTTTATAGAAAGCTACAATGATCCATTGGGCATGACAGGAAGTTGGGAAAGCTATGTCAACTTCCGCAACCGCGAGAGCACCAAACGCACAAAGATTATCTCTGACAACGCACAGTGGTTTGAAGACAATGCTCCTATCGACCCACAGTATAGAAAACCGAAAGTAAAGGGTATCTCAGCTAAGGCGATCAATGCAGTGATGCTTGCCGGCGATGCTTATCCCGCCACAGCAATCGGCATCAATCTTCCAAATGCTGACTGGATCAGGGCAGCGCACGGAAGCAAGTCTGTGACAATCGAGAATATCACAGAGGCATATTCAGAAGCAGGGAAAGGGAATGGATTCCGCGAAGAATTCGTAATAGATGCCCCAACTCGCGAACTGATGGACAACTATCTCTATCAGACTGACATGCTTCATACCGACCTCCACGAATGTCTCGGACACGCCTCAGGCCAGCTTGCCCCCGGCACTGACCCTGACGCACTTAAGGAAAACGGATCAACTCTTGAAGAAGCACGCGCCGACCTCTTTGCCCTCTACTATTTAGCAGATCCAAAACTAATAGAACTGGGCATACTCGACAATCCGGATGCATATAAAGCAGAATATTATCAGCAGATGATGAATGGACTGATGACTCAGCTCAACCGCATCGAACCAGGCAATGACATCGAAGAGGCTCACATGCGCGACCGCCAGTTGATCGCAGCATGGACACTTGACCATGCAAAGAAGTCAAAAGCAGTAGAACTCGTCAAGAAAGGGGGCAAGACATATCTTAAAATCAATGACTACAAGGAGCTTCGCAATCTATTCGGCCAATTGCTTAAAGAAATCCAGCGCATCAAGTCTACCGGCGACTACAAGGCAGGCAATGACCTTATCCAGAAATATGCAGTGAAGGTAGATCCAAAGCTTCATAAGGAAGTGCTCCAAAGATACTCTACACTTGACATACCCCCTTACCGCGGATTTGTCAATCCGGTATACGTGCCTGAGTATGACAAAGATGGCAACATCACGGATGTGAAGATCACCTACAATGAAAGCTATCCGGAGCAGATGCTTCGTCTGAGCCGCAACTATAATGCGCTTGGGAGGTAAGTAAAATGGATACAAGTAGCATTGAGGAGAAGGCTGCGGCCATACGCAAGGAATTCTATGCCTTTCGGAATGGAATGATAGCCGACACGCTAAGAAAAGGAGGACTGGAGCAGAAGTATATCTTCGGGCTCCAGCTTCCTCAAATAAAGGATATCTCAGTCAGATATCGTCCGGATAATGAAGATGACAGTGCTGCTTTGGCTAAATTATTATGGAACGACACTGAATGTCGTGAAGCCCGGCTGCTTGCGTGCCATCTTATGCCTCCGGATACGATGACAAAAGAAGAAGCTCAGGAATGGGCAGAGGGAATCCTGACAAGAGAAGAGGCAGATATACTTGCATTCCGACTTTTACGCCATCTTCCTTTCAAAAGCGAATTGGCTAATTATCTTGAAGGCGCTGAGTCAGAACTCAAGAAATATACAGCTACAGCAATTAGAAGATTTATATAACATAAACTGACAATATCATGAGACTTAACATCAGAACAGCACTCCTTGCTACATTCGGAGCCGTGATGACACTATTCATGGTACAGGATATCGAAGCAGCGAATGCAAAGACAACGCCGGGTAAGGAATCCGGAAAATTTGAGGCAGGAAACGGGACGTTTCTTCTAAATGGAGAACCCTTCGTGGTGAAAGCGGCTGAGCTGCATTATCCGCGTATTCCAAAGCCTTATTGGGATCAGCGCATCAAACTTTGCAAGGCTCTTGGGATGAATACCATCTGCCTCTATACATTCTGGAACTCTCATGAGCCGAAGGAAGATCAATTTGACTTTACCGGGCAGAATGACCTCAGGGAGTTTATCAAGCTATGCGAAGAGAATGACATGAAAGTCATCTTACGCCCCGGTCCATACGTGTGTGCAGAATGGGAAATGGGTGGTCTTCCTTGGTGGCTCTTAAAGAAAAAAGATATCAAACTTCGTGAGAATGACCCATATTTTCTGGAACGCGTAGATAAGTTCCAGAAAGCAGTTGCCGATCAAGTAGGCGACCTTACGATAGCCGACGGCGGCCCAATCATCATGGTGCAAGTGGAAAATGAATATGGCAGCTATGGCAAAAACAAGCCCTACGTAGCAAACATCCGCGATATGCTCCGCAAGAATTTCGGCGATAATGTGACACTTTTCCAATGTGACTGGTCGTCAAACTTCACAGACAATGGTCTCGATGATCTCATTTGGACGATGAACTTCGGGACCGGAGCCAACATCGATGAGCAATTCAAGAAATTGAAGGAACTTCGTCCGGAAAGCCCGTTGATGTGTTCTGAATTCTGGAGCGGATGGTTTGACAAATGGGGAGCCAACCATGAGACACGACCATCTGCCGACATGATAGCAGGAATCGACGAAATGCTGTCAAAAGGGATTTCATTCAGTCTTTACATGACACACGGAGGCACAAACTGGGGTCACTGGGCTGGAGCCAACTCACCGGGTTTTGATCCTGACGTGACTTCTTACGATTATGACGCTCCAATCAGTGAAAGCGGACAAATCACGCCTAAGTATATGGACCTGCGCAATACACTTGCCAAATACTACGACGGCAAAAAGCTTCCTGCTATACCGGCTACCGTCAAACCAATCGAAATAAAGGAATTCCAATTTGAAAGTGTAGCGCCGCTCTTTACCAACCTTCCGGAAGGGAAGAAGACGCGTGATATCAAGACAATGGAAGAGTTTGACCAAGGATTTGGCAGCATCATCTATCAGACCACTCTGCCGGAATTGAAAAATGGTGGAGTGTTGACGATCAATGAACCTCACGACTATGTCCAGGTATTTGTCGACGACAAATATGTAGGCACCCTCGACAGGCGTATGGGTGAGAAAAACATCCAATTGCCGATTTGCCCTAAGAATGCCAAACTCGATATTCTTGTTGAAGCCATGGGGCGTATCAATTTCGGACGCGCCATAAAAGACTTCAAAGGAATCACCGACAATGTGACAGTGACTGAAGAACGCAACGGGTATTCATTCACCTGCGACTTGAAGAACTGGACAGTATTCAATCTTGAAGACACTGAAGAATTCTATGAGTCGATGGAATTCCTACCTATAGGAGCATTTACTCCGTCAGACGACGGACGTCTGCCTCGCGGCGTCTACAAAGGGACATTCAATGTCAGCAAACCCTCTGACACCTTCCTTGATTTTGAGACTTGGGGCAAAGGGCTTGTCTATGTCAATGGTCATCCTCTCGGACGCATCTGGGACATAGGTCCTCAACAGACACTATATATGCCCGGATGCTGGCTTAAGAAGGGAGAAAATGAGATAATGGTGTTTGATATTCTTGGACCAAAAGAAGCGAAATCTGCAGGTCTCAAGGAGCCAAAACTCGACAATCTTCATGTAAACAAACCTACCACACATCGCGCTGAAGGAGAAAATTTAGATCTGAGCGGAGAGCAACCGGTATTGACCGGAACATTCCAACCCGGCAACGGATGGCAAGAATTTAAATTTGAGGCTCCGGTGGAAGGACGTTGGCTATGCCTTGAGGCTGTCAATTCTATCGATGGAAAGGATGTGGCATCAATAGCAGAGTTATATGTGCTCGATCAGGATGGCAACCGCTTGTCGCGTGAGCCATGGACGGTATATTATGCCGACAGCGAAGACACCAAACGTAAGAACTGCGCGGCCAACAAAGTTTTTGACCTTCAGGAATCTACTTATTGGAGCACTTCGAAGGGGGTAGCATTCCCACATTATCTTGTGATAGACCTTGGAGGAGACAAGAAGATATCCGGCATACAGTATCTGCCTCGCATGGAAAGCAATGTGCCCGGGGGAATAAAAGATTTTAAGGTGTATTTGAGTGGGGAGGCTTTTAAGAAGTAATGATTAGTCTAATTAGTCTAATTAGTCTTATTAGTCTTATTAGTCAGATTAGTCTTATTAGTCAGTTTAGTCTTATTAGTCTAATTAGTCGTATTAGTCCAATTAGTCGTATTAGTCCAATTAGTCGTATTAGTCCAATTAGCCGGATTAGGCTAATTGGACTAATTTGATTTATAAGAAATATTCAGTATTGGATTAGGGAGAAGCGGCTGCCCGGGAGACGCTGGACTATTCCGTCGAATTCCATTTCGCCGAGAGAAGCCATAAGGTCGTGGATGGGGATTCCGGTGCGCTCGCGCAGCGCATCGACAGGCATTGGCTCTTGAATGAATCGCAATGCGTCGTAAATGAGCTTTTCATTGCCTTTCAGCTCCGGGAAGAGATCTCGCTGCTTGGGAGCGGCCTTGACGGTCCTCGGTTGCCAACCGAGCATCGACATCATCTCTACGGCAGACCCAGCCATCATCGCCTTTTGGCTACGAATAAGCCGATTGCAGCCGGCACTCATCTCATCTCCAATGCGTCCGGGAAGGGCAAACAGCTCTCTGCCGTATGATGAAGCCACGGCAGCCGTAGACATAGCTCCACCTTTTTCGGCTGATTCAGCTACAATCACAGCGTCGGTCATAGTAGCTACTATACGATTTCTTTCAAGGAAACGACTTCTGTAGGGAGTCACACCGGATGGATATTCAGAAATAATTGCACCGCCCGCCGCGATGATACGACGCGCGAGATCCCTGTTTGCGGCAGGATAAATTGTATTGAGTCCATGAGCTACCACAGCTACAGTAGGCAATGAAGCCTTTAGAGCAGCTTCATGAGCAGCAGAATCGATGCCAAGCGCAAGACCACTTACAATCACCATTTCGGGGAAATAAACCGCCATATCTTCGACAAGAGACCCTACATATCTGACTCCGTATGATGTAGAATGTCGAGTTCCCACTATGCTCATCATAGTCTCAGCATCAAGATTGGCATTTCCAAGTCGATAGAGGGTCAGAGGAGCACGGTCAATGTCGGTCAGTCGGTAGGGATAGTCATCATCAGTAAGAGAAAACGACATTATTCCATGACGCTGCATAAACTCCGACTCTTTTTTAGCTTTGAAAAGAGCTTCATCACGCACCATCTTGTCAAGGAATGGAGCGAATTTTATATTCAATCTTGCTGAAAGTTCCAGTTGCGATGCAGTGAAAAATTCTTCAACAGTGACCCCACATTTCTCCATTTGGCGCACAAAAGAAGCATCCGTGCCGGGCACGAATGAAAGAGCCATACCGAGAAATCTATGATTATCCACCGTCAATTGATGTATTTAGCGAATATCTTTGCCAACTCATCGCCACGCGAAAGCTTGCCATTTTTCAAGACAACGACGTTGACAAGCCCTTGGCACACCAATTCTCCACCGGGACGCATTATGTCCTGATGGAAAATGAATCTCGGACCTTTGCGTTCCAATCTAAGGCAAGATAAGAAAGTCTCGTTGCCACGCAAAGAGGAAATGTATTCAATCTCAACTTTACGCACTACGGCATCTATGCCCTGATTGTGCATTTCCACGAAAGAGAGGCCCGCATCGCTGCAGAATTTATGACGAGTATGCTCCATATAATGAAGATAGTTGGCGTTGTTGACAATCTGCTCACAGTCGAGTTCATAGTCGCGCACCTCCATCTCCATGATGAAGCAGTATTTACGGTTTGTATTCTTTAATATTCTCATTTTTAATATCTTGGTACATACAGAATGCTTAAAGGAGAATCCTTTAAGTAGATCACTTCATACTTGCTTTCGGTCTTTTGCCTAATGATATTGCAATCAAATAGAGTAAGGCTGCCCGACTCAATCCAAGTCTTGCCGGCCTCAATAGACTCATCTTCATTAGCCTTCCTATAAATATGTAGCAGATAGCTGCCGGGACGACGTTCAATAGTATGGTGAAGAAAGTTTGCAACCATTTCAGAAGCAAACATAAAGTTGACAAAAATGAAGAATGCTATTGTAGGTGTCATAGTCAAGACAACTATCAGCCCAAGAATGAGCCATCTAATGTCAGCGATACAACCGACTACAACAAAAGCTAAACCAACAGCAACCACCAGCCAAAGAATCCAAGCAGTGGATGGAGTCAGAATCAGTGTTTTAAAAATGGTATTTCGACTGACCGTGAAAGGTTGAGGAGTATCCATAGAAAATTCTATCCGACAGCCACATTACTTAGACTGATTATTTGCCCGGAATTTTTGATATATTAATAGGTTTTGTTGGGGTATTGTCTGAAGATATCCCGTACCTTCGGGATTTCTAAGACGAGAAAGCCTTATATACTTATCGCCATTGCCGTAATGCTTGGGAAACACCTCATCACGACGCTTCTTGGATAAGTCAGAAGCCTTTGAATGCCCATTGGCTTGAGTTCCCCTTAAATCCGGATTGATACCGTCAGGACCTTCTACGACAGGGTAAATATCCGCTACAGGAGGATATCCAAGACCTGTCCACATGACATAATCCTTACCGGCGTGTTTCCGGACTTCCTTATCGGAGGGGCTGCAACCTTCAATGACTATTGTAGCGCAAGACTTATAGCGAGGTATAAAGTCCTGGTCGATGATCCATCCATCTTCGATTCCTTCCGCCATGTCTTTGTCCATCATGCTGTGATAGAACGAACGCGACAAGACCTCAGTCAAGAACTCGGGAGTGATGTCATTATTTTCAGCAGCCGGGCGAAGAAGATGGAGAGCATTGGCTTCCCTGACAAAGCCGTAACCCTCATTTGGGCGTCCGCAATGGCTATAGTTAGTGCGCACGAGCATGTGGTCAGGAGAATCCTTAAGATCAATTCTGATATAAGAATGATTGTTGGTCTCAAAATATGCTCCTGCTCCTGTAGCATCTATAACACCGAAATTTGCTTCCACACCCATAGGACGAGGGAGAGAGTCGAGAAGGCGAGCAAAGTCATCGACAGTCACACAGCAACGCAATGCTTTAGACATGACGAAACCTTCCTTGTCCATATCTTTTTCCGGGACTTTATCATCCTTAAGATTGTAGGAAGCAGTGTTCATTATTGCGAACCCTTCGCTGTTGAAGCCGGTCCAGCACTCTTTCAGTTGCTTGTCGGAAGCATTGAAAAGTCCGGTATATCCAAATCCTTCAGGACCGGGAGCCACATACTCTACCTTGTTGTCAATATTGGAAGTATCTCGATGCTTCCAAAGCATCGGGCGTCCGTATGGACTCAGTTCTGCTCCAATAATTGCACTGGTACATGCATAGGAATTCTGAAAAAATCCTAATAGAAAACAAATCAATATGCCTACGTGTTGTTTCATTGGTGCGAAGATAATAAAAAAAACAGAAAGCACCAAATTATAATAAAAAATATCCAATAAAATTACAGATATGGAAATGATGCCCAAAGACCCGGTCATGTTGATGAGTTTTGTCAACATGAAGCTTCGCGATGAATACCGCACTCTTGAAGACTTCTGCACTTCATTTGGAATAGATGAAACAAAACTAAAATCCCAGATGGAAGCAGCAGGTTTTGAATGGATGCCGGGGATTCGCCAATTCCGTTAAAAAGTCGTTTACAATGTTAAAAATGTCAGCAAAGCCAACCATTTGGCATGGCAATGCGTTACACTTATACAAAAAGCAATATGGCGAAGCATTCCGGTTTCGTGAGAAAGTGAGAATGCGGTTTTAAGTTTAGTTAGATATAGTTTATAGTGGAATCGTGAGGGAGAGTCGCTGTGTTAGCGGCTCTCCTTTTTTGTTTAATGCATAATGCTTAATTCATAATGCATAATTATTTTGACAATAGATCCCTTACAAAAACAAAGCATGACCAAGAATCTTCTTGATCATGCTATTATAAGATAATTATATGCTAATGAAAGATTTTCGCGACTAATCATTATGCATTATGAATTATGAATTATAAATTACTATCGGAGCAGGAA
The DNA here is from genome assembly GCA_029060725.1 of Muribaculaceae bacterium. Lineage (GTDB taxonomy): Bacteria > Bacteroidota > Bacteroidia > Bacteroidales > Muribaculaceae > Lepagella. The sequence continues at coordinate 25,463 of JAIDTL010000135.1, forward strand.
TCCTATCATTATGATTATTAAGCATATTATGTAGAGAATGATGGGAAGGGCTTTTGGGAAGTGAGGGGTGTCTTGCCTGAAATCCTCTTTGGAAAGTTTTATTCCGGATCGTCTGACATAATCTCTCGCCATGGGTGGAAGCTGATTGAGCAGTTGCTCTTGCTGAGCGTTCTCCTCCATCTTGCGACGTTCCGCTTCAAGAAACCCATTCGTCTTCTGCCAAGGGAGAGTGCCTGAGAGCCGCTGACGGAAATATCTGCAGATGTCCGGCACTTCTGATGCCGGAGTCCAGTCGTCCATACCCTTACACCATACGTAAGTATCGGGACGTACACCTTCTTTCGGCATGTCGTCCAGATCCATCGGACCATACTGCCGATCCCCTATCATTGCAAAATACTTCATATCGCTTGCGGCATAAATGATGCGACGGAGATTACGTTCATAATAGTCAGGATATTAACTATCAATCCTATTCCGGAAAGCACGAACGACACTATGCAAAGAGTCTTACAAGTCGACCATGCACTCTGGGCAGTAATATTATCGCCATATCTCATGGCATTTTCAGCCTTGGATGCATTGGTGATGGCGAAAATACCTACTATGCCTCCAATACAAGAAAACAGGAATCCAACTACCGTGGCAATAATTGCAAGAGTCTTCCAATTCACAGGGGGATTACCGTAGTTTCCACCATTGTTTAAAGGATTTCCCATTGTCGGCTGCTGATATTGTCCATATTGAGGTTGCTGAGGCTGAGCGTAAGCTCCAAAGGCAGACTCCGAATTGTCAATCTTAGTATGATTAGCAATGATCGAAGCAAGCTCAGGCACTGAGTCAGCCCTTGCCCAATCAGCCATACCGGCTGTCCAGACAAGCGTCGAGGGTTCAATACCTTTATCTGCCAATTGAGTCAGTGAGAGGGGACCCACACGGTTGTCCCCCTCCACTATATAATATTCTTTCTCCATTATCACATATTTTTACCGTGACAGTTTTTATACTTCTTTCCGCTACCGCAAGGACAAGGATCGTTGCGCCCCACTTTTGGCTGAGCCTTCACCGGTTGGCGAGTCTGCTGCTGCTGACGATTAACGTTTTGAGCAGCCTGACGCTGAGCGTTCTCACCCTCGTAGGTCTCATGAGTAGTGGAATAGTTGGCATACGGATTAGATCCAGCCGGTGCGCCATATTCCTGACGGATTTCCTGAGTACGGGTATATGTGGCAGCCTGAGCATTTCTGTGAGCCTGCATAGCCTTAGCATGAGCCTCACGAGCCTGCTCAGCTTGTGCTTGTGCCTGTGCCTGTGCTTGCTGAGCAGCAATCTGAGCATCCCTCAAGGCCTTGGCTTCCTCATAGTCGGGAGCTGCAAGCTTACCGCGCATAAGGGTAGCTACAGCCTTGGAGTTCATATCCTCAAGCATATTCTTCCAGAGTCCGTAAGCCTCGAGCTTATAGATCACGAGCGGATCCTTCTGCTCGTAGCTTGCATTCTGAACTGATTTGCGGAGTTCATCGAGCTCACGAAGCTGCTCTTGCCAAGCATTGTCAATAGCCTGAAGGAGCACAGCCTTTTCCCACCCCTTGACGATCGGTCGGCAATCATTGTCGTATGCCTCCTTAAGATCGCAACGGATATTGAAGAATCGGCGGCCATCTGTCACCGGAACACCCACTACGCCTGAAGCATTGCGCTCTTCTACGAATTCCTTTATGTAAGGCATTGCAGCAGCAGCGATCTTGTCGCGATTACGATAGTAAGTGGCAAGCGCCTCGTCAGCCAGCTTGTTGGTGATCTCAGTCTTGTCAGCCTTGCGATATTCATCTTCGGTGAAAGAGGGCTCAATTGCCAATGTCTTACGCACTTCCATCATGAAGTCGTGGTAGTCATAGCCCATATCAGCAATGCTCTGAGCAGTGTCGTAGATCATATTGGCGATGTCGGTACCAATACGCTCACCCTTAAGTGCATTCTGGCGTTTGCCATATATTGCAGTACGCTGGGCATTCATGACGTCGTCGTATTCCACGAGGCGCTTACGGATGCCGAAGTTGTTCTCTTCCACACGTTTCTGGGCTTTCTCAATGGCATTAGTGAGCATCTTCGATTCAAGCATTTCACCCTCTTCAAAGCCCATCTTGTCGAGCATCTTGAATGTGCGTTCTCCTGCGAAAAGACGCATCAAGTTGTCTTCAAACGACACAAAGAATACAGAGCTACCCGGGTCGCCCTGACGTCCGGCACGACCACGAAGCTGACGGTCGACACGACGAGACTCATGGCGTTCGGTGCCAATAATGGCAAGGCCACCTGCCTCTTTGACTTCAGGGGGAAGCTTGATATCTGTACCACGACCAGCCATATTGGTAGCGATAGTCACAGTGCCTGTCTTACCTGCCTGAGCCACAATGTCAGCTTCCTTCTGGTGGAGCTTAGCATTCAACACCTGATGAGGTATCTTGCGGAGCTGAAGCATACGGCTGAGGAGCTCTGAGATTTCTACGGAAGTAGTACCCACAAGGACCGGACGCCCTTGAGCCACCATGTCTTCCACCTCCTTGATCACTGCATTGTATTTATCTTTCTTAGTGCGATAGACACGGTCTTTCTGGTCGTTGCGGATTACAGGACGATTGGTCGGGATTTCCACAACCTCCATCTTGTAGATATCGTAGAACTCTCCAGCCTCGGTCATAGCAGTACCGGTCATACCGGCAAGCTTGCGATACATACGGAAATAGTTCTGCAGTGTGATGGTAGCGTATGTCTGGGTAGCAGCCTCGACTTTCACACCCTCCTTTGCCTCAATAGCCTGATGCAAGCCGTCGGAATAGCGGCGACCTTCCATGATACGTCCGGTCTGCTCATCGACAATCTTGATCTTGTTGTCGTCGATCACATATTCAATATCCTTATCAAAAAGGGTATAAGCTTTCAGGAGCTGGTTGACGGTGTGTACACGCTCCGACTTGACGCTATATTCCTGAAGAAGATCATCCTTTTTCTGATGTTTTTCTTCTTCAGTGCCTTCCATATTGTCGACTTCAGCAAGCTGAGAAGTGATGTCAGGGAGCACGAAGAAGTGAGGGTCCTGAGTAGTGTCAGTCAGCACCTGGATACCCTTGTCGGTAAGTTCGATGCTGTGGTTCTTTTCGTCTACCACGAAGAAGAGGGGTTCCACAGCGAAAGGCATCTCTCGGTTGTTATCCTGCATATATTTCTCTTCCGTCTTCAGAAGAATAGGCTTGATACCCTCTTCGCTGAGATAGCGGATGAGCGGGCCATGCTTAGGAAGGCTCTTGTAAACGCGGAAGAGCGACAAGCCGCCATCTTCAAGCAGTTCCTGAGCAGTAAGAGGTTTCTTGCCGTCGCCTTTGTCAAATTTCTTTATTCTTTCAGGATCACCACTCATAGCGGCAGAAATCTTATCCTTTGCATCAAGAAGAAGAGCCTGTGCCTGCTTGCGCTGAGCGTTGACCACTTTCTCTACGTTTGGTTTAAACTCATTGAACATCTGGTCGTCGCCCTTAGGAATCGGACCTGAGATGATCAGAGGAGTACGGGCGTCGTCGATAAGGACTGAGTCAGTTTCGTCGACGATAGCGTAATAATGGTCGTCACGCTGCACGAGGTCGGTCAATTGAGTTGCCATATTGTCGCGCAGATAGTCGAAACCAAACTCATTGTTTGTGCCGAATGTGATGTCGCTGCGATATGCAGCGCGACGCTCCGGAGAGTTAGGTTCAGTCTTGTCGATACAAGCTACTGAAAGACCATGGAATTCATAAAGCGGACCCATCCACTCGGAGTCACGTTTTGCCAAGTAGTCGTTGACAGTGACTACGTGGACGCCTTCTCCGGTAAGGGCATTGAGGAAAACCGGGAGAGTAGCCACGAGGGTCTTACCTTCACCGGTAGCCATCTCAGCGATGTTGTTAGAAGTCTTGTCGCCCTGAAGCACACCGTGGAGCACCATACCGCCAATCAGCTGCACATCATAGTGCACCATATCCCACTTCATTTCATTGCCACCGGCAATCCAAGAAGTCTTGTAGATGGCCTTGTCGCCATCAATGCTGATGAAGTCTTTTCCTTTAGCGGCGAGTTCACGGTCGAACTCATCGGCAGTCACCTCGATGGTTTCGTTGTTGGCAAATCTGCGAGCCGTCTCCTTAATGACAGCAAAGACTTCCGGAAGAGCTTCGTCAAGCTTGTGGGCATACATCTTGTACATGTCTTCCTTCAAGGTGTCGATTTCTTTCCAATATGGTTCGCGCTTGTCGAATTCCATGGTTTCGATCTGAGCGCGAATGTCAGCCATCTTGTCCTTGTAGGTCTTAGCCTCGCCGCGAATGTCATCGCGGATTTTGTTGATTCTATCGCGGAGTTCATCATTAGAGATCTCGCGGATCTGCTCGGAAATCGGATTGATTTCCTTCTGAAGACGATTCCAGAGCGGACGCACAGCGCGTTCGCTTTGGTCGCCGAAAATTGATTTAAGTATGTTGCTGAATCCCATTTTTAATGAGAATTAAGTTTATATTCTGTTTTAAAACGCAAAGATAGTAAAATTAATGCATAATTCATAATGCATAATGCAAAATTTTCATCAAAATGCATAATTCATAATGCATAATGCATAATTTTCATCAAAACGCTTTTTACAAGCAATTTTCTTCAGATGTCAAGCCCGATTATGAATTATGAATTATGAATTATGCATTGATCAGAAGATGATGGGCTTGTCGGAGGCACCGTTGGGACTACGGATGCGCATGACGGAGCTAATCGTCGGCGCGATGGCTGTGGCGTTCACCTGCCCAGCTTCGATTTTTGTGGGCACTCCGGGTCCCATGATAAATGCCGGCGTAGCGGGCCTCCCCTCTCTCACTTGCCATGTCAAGACAGGAAGACGCACATCGTCGTTGATGGTCCATCCGGGTGCAAATTCAAGGCGAAGATCACCGGCAGACTTCGGATCCAATCCGCGTCCTATTCTGCGCAGTTCGGGAGTGGTCTCTCCTACAATATCAGTAAGCGACTTGACATCTGCCACGCCACTCATCATCACGACGAAATCACGCGCATCGCGCTGCACATCGGCAAGGTTGAGACCGCGACGCTCAAGAGTGGCATGATCGAGATAGATCATATTTTGGTAGCTTCCGTCTACGTATTGGTCGTTGCCATGCTTTGCACTAAGATATGAGTTTAGCAGAGACACAGCACGCTTCATTGAGAATGTACCGGTTGGAATCCGATAGCGGGCTTCATCTTCAGCGCCATCGTCAAAGTATCCGGTAGACACAAGGAAAATCAGGGTATTATCAAGCCCTACACTCTCCTTAATAGCTTTCAAAAGGCGTTCAAGCTGCCCGTCAAGACGCAAATAACTGTCTTGCATCTCAAGGCGCATATCACTGTCAATTCCATGCTTATATGGAGCTACAGTGTAGCCGATATTCAGCATGTCGATCACGTCGGTATGCTGCCCAAGCTTAAGCGATTTAATATAATCGATAGCCACATCGGTCACTTCTGTATTGACGAGAGCAGACTCTTTATATTTCACATATCTGTCACTGTTTTTCTTAGGGAAAGTATGACGGAACGGGAAATATTTCTTCTGAGGCGGCACACCGTGATAAGTGTCGAGAGCATGAGTCGGCGTCCAAACCATAGTGTCAAGACGCTCCGACAAGGGTGAGCGATAATTTCGCTGAGTTATGCTGTTGGGCACTTCCTTATAGTAGGTCGTAGTAGCCCATTTGCCGTTTTCGTCGTTGATCCAGAAAGCGCTGCTTCCGGCATGCCCTGCCATTATGATAGCCTGCATGGCATCCGGTGCGATGCTGTAGATAGCACCGAGTCCGGCACCGTCCACTACAATTTCATCCGTAATGGTAGAAAGTCTCAGCGCAGCAGGGCTATATGTCTCATTTGTAAAATTACCTAAAGTGGCAGGATCATGAAGGATAGGGACCGGATACTTTGAAGCGTGGTCATACACCTTTTTTGCAGGTACACCTGAAGCAGAAGCATAGTTTCCGGTATATACGATGGCTGTAGAATTGACAATGTCGAGATCCTCGACATTATAGTCGACATTCTTCAGATAAATTCCACCGTTTTTAAGAAGATTGAAGCCCTCCTTTCCAAAGCGGGAGCTAAGGAAATCTATATAGTCGGTGCGTAGCTGATCCACCATTATCCCGACTACAAGCTTTGGTCGGGTAGGGTCAGCCATCACCACCGTCGAAATGCCGACAAGACCGCAAAGCACGGATGTCACAAATCTATTCATTTCAATTTCTTTTTCTTTTTAATTCTTAATACACCATTTACGTAGAGAATGGTATTTGAAAGCGGGAGTATGCTCCACAGCATAGGCCAAACGGCATCATTTATGACCTGGATAGCAAAGGATGGATGCCATACACCCAAAAGGATGGTCAGAGACAACGCCATCAATATATTGTAGATTGCCATTATATTCAAAGACAATCGCCATTTTTTCATCCATATTCCAATCGCAACAATGAATTGCAACGGATTGAGCCAGAAGATAAGCATATTGGGCGAGGTAGCCTCATGCTCTGAAAAAAAGACAAGGAATGTGATGACAATTCCCGCCAACCCGGCTACAAAGAAATAGATGAATATCCACCATTTCCAAATCTTCTCTTTGAAGATATAAGCAAACATCGTGCCAAGACTGAGGATAAGCATCAATATCCCGACCGCCATTGGGGTTTTCCACCAAGGAGTAGGAGGAAGAGTGGCGTCATAATATCCCGGGAATATGATATTGGTCTCTTTTACCAATGGCTGACTCCCTATCGAGCCTTCAGCCAATTTAGCCTGAAGCACGGGGGGAGCAAACGTATCCTCATCTTTTGCCATGCGATAATCGAGTCCACTTCCCAAAGCAAGGTCAATACCGAATTGATACCAAGGATAATTTCTATGGAAGTGGCTCATTTCCTCTCTAAATGTAGGATAATAGAGAGTGTCAGGAAGAGAAATCTTCCTTTCAGTGGCTTGTTTGATACGTTTCCAAGGACGAGTGGCACAGTTGTCGCGCACATAGTTGTACCTATATACACGGTTTTCCGGGAGCGACTCGATCTGAAGAAGTTCTCTTAGTTTGCGGGCTTCTTCCTGAGTCAGAGATAGCACCTGCTCAGTGACCTTCGACCCGCGCCTGACATAGGCAGGCATAAATCTATTGAATTGGTATCCATAGACCATATAGTCGGTCTCACCTTTACAAAATCTATAGATAAAGTTGGGCGAGGTGAAGTCAAAGATACCGTAGTTCCAGACGGAGTCCATCTTTTCGCTCCTGATTCGGATGGCAGCATGGCCACAGAGTTCGTAGACGTCCGGACCAGGGTCACATGTCAGTATACTGACAATAAGGTCTTCCCTATCGTCGACAGGGAAGACTGAATCGGTCCTCTCCTGAGCTATCACGCTACAAGAGAGGTAAATAAGCATTATAAATATCCGGATAAATCTGTTCATTCTTTAGAATTCGCAGTTGTTCGGATATCGAGGGAACGGGATAACGTCGCGGATGTTCTGCATGCCGGTGACAAAAAGAATCAGGCGCTCGAAACCGAGACCGAATCCGGAATGCGGCACTGTACCATACTTGCGAGTGTCAAGATACCAGTCCATTCCTTCAAGACCTTGGTCTGCCATACGCTGCTTCAGTTTGTCGTAGTTTTCTTCACGCTGGCTGCCGCCGATGATCTCACCAATCTTCGGGAAGAGCACATCCATAGCTCGCACTGTCTTGCCATCGTCGTTGAGCTTCATATAGAAAGCCTTGATTTCCTTCGGATAGTCAGTAAGGATGACAGGCTTCTTGAAGTGCTGCTCCACGAGGTAGCGTTCATGCTCGGAAGCAAGGTCTACGCCCCAATATACCGGGAACTCAAACTTCTTTCCACTCTCTTCAAGAATCTTGATACCCTCAGTGTAAGGGAGGCGAACGAAGTCGTTGTTGATGACAAAGTTAAGGCGGTCGATGAGTTCTTTGTCGAAGTGCTCATTAAGAAACTCGATGTCGTCGCGACAGTTCTCAAGAGCATACGTGATACAATATTTTACGAACTCCTCAGCGAGGTCCATATTGTCTTCTATCTCATAGAAAGCCATTTCAGGTTCGATCATCCAGAATTCGGAGAGGTGGCGCGGAGTGTTTGAGTTTTCAGCACGGAATGTCGGGCCGAAAGTATAGATGCAGCCAAGTGCAGTGGCACCGAGTTCCCCCTCGAGCTGGCCGCTAACAGTCAGAGAAGCCATCTTTCCGAAGAAATCCTGAGAATAGTCTACTTTTCCATCCTTTGTCATCGGGAGCTGGTCGAGAGGCATAGTGGTCACTTGAAATTGAGCGCCTGCCCCTTCACAGTCAGATGCCGTGATGAGAGGAGTATGGAAATAATAGAATCCTTTGTCATTGAAGAATTTGTGGATAGCGTATGCCAACGCGTGGCGAATACGCAGCACAGCGCCGAAAGTATTGGTGCGAGGACGCAGATGTGCTATCTCGCGCAGGAACTCAAGAGAGTGTCCTTTCTTCTGAAGAGGATAGTCAGCTACGCTTGCAGTGCCATAGATCTCAAGTTCGTCAGCTTGCACTTCGATAGCCTGACCCTTACCCTGAGAGGCGACAGCCTGCCCCTGGACATGGATTGAAGCACCGGTAGTGACATCTTTGAGAGCATCTTCAGGAATCTTGGCAAAGTCCACCACAATCTGGAGATTCTTAATAGAAGAACCGTCGTTGAGGGCAATAAAAGCCACATTTTTATTTCCACGGCGGGTACGCACCCACCCTTTGACATCCACTTCCTTACCGATAAAATTTTCCGGGTCGGCGAGAAGTGACTTGACGGTCGTACGTTTTATATCCTTCATCTTATAGTTTGGTTTGTGAATTATTCAAATGAACCCATGCGCAGGAAGTTGACTTCTTCCTGAGTGAGATATCTCCAACGTCCGCGCGGGAGATTTTTCTTAGTCAATCCGGCAAAATATACGCGGTCGAGCTTAGTGACGCGATAGCCAAGGTGCTCAAAAATACGGCGTACGATACGATTGCGTCCGCTGTGGATCTCGATTCCAGCCTGGTTGCGGTCGGTATCGTTAGCGTAAGAGATAGCATCAGCATGTATTTCGCCATCCTCGAGTTCGATGCCGTCGGCTATACGCTGCATATCATCCTCCGAGATATCCTTGTCTGTCCAAACATGATAAATTTTCTTCTTGACAAATTTAGGATGAGTAAGCTTTGAAGCCAATTCTCCATCGTTGGTCAGCAGTAGCACGCCGGTAGTGTTTCGGTCAAGACGCCCTACAGGGTAAATTCTCTCGCGGCAAGCACCTTTGACAACGTCCATGACAGTCATTCGTCCGTTAGGATCGTCGCTTGTAGTGACGCAATCCTTTGGCTTATTGAGGAGCACGTAGCACTTGCGTTCAGGAGTGACCACCTTATCTTCGCATTTCACTACGTCATCGCGATTGATTTTTGTACCGAGCTCAGTGACCACGACATCATTGACAGTGACGAGTCCGGCTGCAATCTTTTCGTCGGCTTCGCGACGTGAGCAGATGCCGGAATTTGCCATAAACTTGTTGAGACGGATCGGTTCGTTTGGATCTATATCATCGATAATGTAGTCGATCTGACGCGGACGTGGAATGAATTTCATGCCCGGTTTCTGATTCTTCTGGAATCCGCCTTGACGCTTTTGGAATCCGCCCTGCTGATTGCCTTGACGGTTGTAGCCACCCTGACGATTCTGATAGCCACCACCTTGCTGATTGCCTTGACGGTTGAATCCGTTGACCTGGCGTTTCTGGTAGCCACCCTGCTGGTTGCCCTGGCGATTGTTGTAACCACCCTGGCGGTTGAAGTTGTTCTGGCGGTTCTGGTTGCCGTATGTATTGATGCGATTATAGCCGTTGTTGCGGTTTTGCTGATATCCGGTCTGAGTCTGCTGATATGAATTTTCTGAAGAAGTGGATTGCGCTTCAGAGTCAGGATTATTATATCTCTTGAATCCATCCTCAGAAGAAGAGCCGTTCTGGTAAGGACGGTTGTAAGGAGTCTGACGCTGCTGATAAGATGGACGCGCCTGACGGTTATATCCAGACTCTTCCCTATTATGGTAGGAATTGGAATAACTGTTCTGGTAGGTCGGGCGTGGGCGTTGTTGGTAACCACGCTGAGGGAATTCGGGTCTTTCGGTACCTTTATAAGGTCTTGACTGGAAATACTGTTCTTTGTTTTCCGTGTTATCAGAAGAAGTAGTAGGCAGTGCCCCGATTCTTGGTCTCTTGGGTTTCTTCTCTTCCATTATTAAAATTTTAATTTGGCGCATGACATCGCTGCCATTTTCAAAGTCGCCGGTTAATTTTGTGTTGCTTTATTTATGATGTGTTTTTTAACTATTGCAATTGCGATTGCAAAAGTACAATTTTTTTTCGAGATATGCAAACAAAAGGCAAAAAATAAGTGACGCTGGAATGGTGCGTCACTTATTTTTTATCATTAATCAAAACAATATCATAAAGCGCCTCTCCGAGGCTACTGAGCTTTTGCCGGAGACACCCCGGACTGAAGTCCGGGGTTTTGGCATAATATCAGCTCTCCGAGCTGACAAGTCGGCTTGGCATGATTTCAGAGCTCCGATTTGATAAGGTAGCATCTAAGGTCAAGGGATGACGACTTTTGTGGAAGTGTTGCCTTGGCGGCGGATGAAGATACCGATGGACGGGTTAGCCACCTTCATACCGTTGAGATTGTAGTATTCGACGGGAGCATTTTCGACTGAAATGCCGGCTACTGAAGTCGCGTCGAAGTCATTGACTTCATTCTTGGCGCAGTTGAGCACATTTCCTGACTGATCCACTACGGCAGCTATCACACGAAGCTTATTCTTGTCAGGAATAAGAGAATTAGAAATCTTCGAGAGATCAAAACTTATCGAATGTTCGACCATCTCGTCAGCAGCAAGAGAAGTCGGGATGCTGCCGTCGATGCCATAGATACCGGTAGTGGACACCACTACATCATTGAATATAAGACCACTCACTGAGCTCTTGCCATACTCACCGCCACGGCAGAAAGCATTCAACTGAGGAATAAACTGGGGCTGCTGAGTGGCATAATTATTGCTTTGGAACCAGCTTCTTGTGGTGCCTGAAAGGCCGTCGGCCACAAGGATATAGGCAATCTTATATTTCTTGTCTTCAAAACCTACCACATTAGTGACATTAGCCTTTGCCACGAGTACATTCTCAGACTCCCACTCATGGTCGACTTTCACGACCCATGGAGTAACGACTGAATTGAGCGTTTTGATGTCTCCTACGATAGGAACTTCATAATTAGACGTCTGAGTGCCATAATACGGGTCGACTACAACACCACGGTTGAGTGCAGCAGAGGGGAAGCTTGATATGGAAGCCGGATAATTAGTGGTCACCTGCATCGGATCATTATTATGATAAGCAGCCACTACAAACTCCGGATAATTCTCTTTGATATATTCAAGGGCAGCATATCCACGAGTGCAATATCCACACCAAGTTCCGGTGAATTCTTCAATCAAAGTCTGATGTACAGGGACTTCTTTCACCACTGCCACCTTAGCTTCAGCCTCGGCACCTGCCACATCGTTGGGTATGCCATTGATCTTAGTGATCTTGAAATTGACCATCTCGCTGAATTTCTCTTTCTGAGCCTGGAAACCAACAATGGCATCAAAATAAACACTCGCTCCAGCAGGCACTTCTTCTGTCAGACCGCAATTTGTGACGTAGGTCTTGCCGCCTAAAGTATACTCCATTTCCACCGATTTTATCGGAGTCTCGGAAGTAGCGCAGAGAGTCAACGGGAAGGTAGAGTTCTTGCGAAGTGGAAGACATATCACGTCGGGCATTGAAGCAAACTTAGCATAGAAGGGAAAGTTGTTGCCTTCCAATGTGATCGACATGCAAAGAGCGCCAAGTTCGCCGGCAAAAGAGACGAATTCTGTAGGGAATGCTTCAGTGTTTGAGGCACCAAAGTATCCGGCTCCTACATTCGGGGTTGTAACGCCGTCGTATGGGAGATAGAACATATTGTCAGCCTTTGGCACTACAAAGCTATATCCAAAATAAATGGATTCTTCTTCTCCGGTGATGGTATATGGCTCATCAATCGATATCTGATTAAGATCAAAAGGAATTTTGGAAATAGTGAAATCCTGAGTGTATTCCTCCTTCGACAAGTCATGAGAATAGAAGAATCTTCCCTCGGTAATGGTATTGCCGTTCATATTCTGATTAGAGGGGCTGCAGACAGTGAAACCAGTCACCTTGTCGCCGGCAAGACCCTTGATGTCTTCGGAAGACAATTCAAAAGTCAGATAGACACGTGTCAGACCTCCGGTGACCCCATTTAGCTTAGTCAAAGTGTAGACTTCGCCTGCATAAGAGAAATCGAAAGACCCCGAAGCGCGGGTCGGAGCTTTCTTCATTGTGGGAGCCTTTGGTCCCATCTCAAATTTTACTGCATCATCTTTAGCCAAAGTAGGATTGGCTGCGAATGCAGTGCAAGTGGCGGCAAGCGCCACAGAAAGTAGAAATGCTTTTTTCATATAGAGTATTTTAAAATTATTTTAGGGTTGAGATTGCTTTGCGGATGCGGGCGATGACTTCGGATTTGGGCATCAGCTCAGTGATGTCGAACATGTGCGGGCCACGGCAAGCGCCTACTACAGCAAGACGGAATGCATTCATGACATTTCCGAGATGATATCCTTTTTGAGCTATCCAGTCGAGTACAATTTTTTCAGCATTAGCAGAGCTCATGTCGTCGATTCCTTCGAGCACTCCAATGAGTTCTTCCATAATGGCAGGGGTATCTTCCTGCCAGCGTTTCTTGACATCCTTCTCGGCATACGAAGCAGGAGCCACGAAGAAGAAATCACCTTGAGCCCAAAGATCCTGAACAAACTCGATGCGACCTTTCACCATCCCTACAGCCTTAGCCACATAGTCCATGCCAAAGTCGTCGGCATTCTTACCAAGCTGAGCGAGCTGCTCTTTAAGCACCGGCATGAAGAGTTCGGCAAGAGCCATATCGTCCATACGCATCAGATATTCATGGTTGAACCAGATACCTTTCTTATAGTCAAACTTTGCGCCAGCTTTTGAGCAATGGTCGAATGAGAATTTTTGAATAAGCTCATCCATACTCATTATCTCAGTGTCATCGCCCGGATTCCATCCGAGGAGCGCAAGGAAGTTGACAACAGCCTCTGGGAGATAACCCTTCTCGCGATATCCTGAAGAGATCTCTCCGCTCTTAGGATCGTGCCATTCGAGGGGGAACACCGGGAACCCGAGCTTATCACCGTCACGCTTTGAGAGCTTGCCATTGCCGACCGGCTTCAGCAAGAGAGGGAGATGCACAAACTGAGGCATCGTATCTTCCCATCCGAATGCCTGATAAAGAAGCACATGCAGCGGAGCAGAAGGGAGCCATTCTTCACCGCGTATCACATGGGTGATCTCCATAAGGTGGTCGTCAACAATGTTGGCAAGATGATATGTCGGAAGATCGTCGGCGCTCTTGTAAAGCACCTTGTCGTCGATGATATTGGAATTTATCACAACTTCGCCACGTATCAGATCGTTGACCTTTACATCCACGTCAGGCTCGGTCTTGAATCGGACTACGTATTGATTACCTTCATCAATAAGACGCTTCACTTCTTCGGGAGGCAATGTCAGGGAGTTACGCATTTTGCCTCTTGTATGCGCATCATACTGAAAATTGGGATGCTCAGCGCGGGCAGCCTCCAGCTCCTCAGGAGTGTCGAAAGCGATGTATGCTTTGTCGGCATCCAACAGTTGCTTGGCATATTTGCGATAAATGTCACGACGCTGGCTCTGCTTGTAGGGACCGTGAGGACCACCTTCGCGGACACCTTCGTCAAACTTTATGCCAAGCCAAGAGAGGCTCTCATTGATATAGTCTTCAGCACCTGGCACAAAACGGCGACTGTCGGTGTCTTCAATGCGAAGGATCATGTCGCCGCCATGCTGGCGAGTGAAGAGATAGTTGAAAAGAGCTGTACGTACGCCTCCGATATGGAGAGGCCCAGTAGGAGAAGGAGCGAATCTTACTCGGGTTTTCATTTTATAATTGAGAATTATTTTTAATTGAGAATTACTTTAATTAAGAATTATATTAATTTATAATTCATAATTCATAATTCATAATTTGGGAGGTTTATTTGAATTGGAATTTTGAGGTCCAGGGGGCCGAGAGGGTGAGGGTGAAGAGGGGGGTGAGGAGGTCTTGGTCTTCTTGGGAGAGGGTCTTAAGGGTAGTCAGGGTTGATGTCAACGGGGTATCGCCGGGACCGATGGAGTATACAATTGACTCGAATGGGATTTTCTCAGCTATGTCAGAATCCTTTAGCGATGAATTCTTCAGATTGTAGAAGTCTTTGAGAGCCGGGGTTTTCAGATATTTCTCAGCAGGCAGCGGCTTCATGGAAGAATCGAAAAAATTCACACGGGTATCAGCTGCAAGAGAATCAGATCCAACAGTGTAAAGTGTCATTATGATCTGATCCTTCTTTATAGGGAGAACTTTAATCTCAAGAGTGCTGATGGGAGTAATGGAGACTTTGAGATAGTCGGGCGCCACAAGCTCAAACTTGCTTTGACCTCCAAGTGCATTCTGGACAGCAACAAGGCTATCTGCCTGATTATAATAATCGAGCATGTCAAGGCGCGTGGAGGGGCGCAGCATATCGAGCACTTCAAGTGGGGCTTCGGCAAACACCTTTGATGCCGTGAGGGGTTCGTCAGGCTTTATGCCGGCATGCCCCGCGACTGAAGTCACGAGGCATATTGACATCAACAGCGCCTTCAAAACCGCTGTCTTATTGAGAAATAACGTCATTTTTTCTTAAAAATATCGTAGTTTCCGTTATATTTCGATTTAGAAGATTCAGCTTTTTTCGACTTTTTCTCCTTCTTATCTTTCTTAGATTTTGCAGGGCCTGCAAGCGACATCTCATAGTCTGTGCGGGCAGACTTTTCTGCTTTTTTCTTCTTAGCTTCAGCTTTCTTGACTCGGTCTTTGGCTTCGCGCGAATAGTCTCGGTCGGTAGCAAACTCAGCCTTAACCTTCCTACCGAAGAAATCAGCATTCCTAAGGGCATCGACTACTTTTCGGGCGTCTTTCTTTCTGACATCGAAAAGGGTATATTCCGGCAGCAGATCGATTCTGCCGATTTCCGGTTTTGCTCCCACTACCGAGCGATTGATCAGCTCCATAAGATTTCCGGGGAAGAAACCTTGAGCTTTGCCGATATTCACCATCAGACGCTCGAAGCCGTCTTCGGCAGTGCGACGGTCTTTGTCGCCACGCTCACGGCGTTCGCCTCTCTCCCTTCTTTCTTTGCGATCTCCTTTTCTATCGCCTCTCTCCCTCTTGTCGTCGGCATTGAGGTCGATGTCGGGCATATCGCGATAGTAGTCGAGCAGACGGTTGAATTCGAGAGAGAGCACACGCTTAAGAAGGTCTTCTTCGGAAAGCCATTCCAACTTCTTACGCACTCCGGGGAGAAAACGTTCGATTTGGGCATCATCAACTTCAACACGCTCGATGCGATCGGCAAGATGATAGATTTGCTTTTCTATAATGTGATCCGGGGTAGGGACTTTCTTGTATTCAAATGTCTTGCCGATTCGCTTCTCTATCTCGCGGAGTTTACTGCGTTCACGAGAGTGGATAATGGCAACGGAGACGCCCGTCTTGTTGGCGCGACCGGTACGTCCGGAGCGGTGAGTATATACAGCCACGTCATCAGGCAAGCCATAGTTTATGACGTGGGTGAGGTCGTCAACATCAAGACCGCGGGCTGCCACATCAGTAGCCACAAGAAGCTGAGTCACATGATCGCGGAACTTTTTCATCGCCAGGTCTCTCTGAGCCTGCGACAGATCGCCGTGCAGACAGTCGGCGTTGTAGCCGTCGGCAATCAGCTTATCGGCAATCTCCTGGGTCTCCCGTTTCGTGCGGCAGAAAATGATGCCATAGATATCCGGATTGTTGTCAGCCACACGTTTCAGAGCCAGATACTTGTCGTGAGCCTTTACCATGTAGTAGATATGCTTGACATTCTTGGAACCCTCATTCTTGTTTCCGGCAACGAATTCCACAGGATCCTTCATGAAATTGCGGGCAATGGCGGCAATTTCTTTAGGCATTGTGGCTGAGAACATGAGCATTTTCCTGTCTTCTGGCACATGAGAGAGGATTTCATTGATGTCGTCTATGAAGCCCATATTGAGCATTTCGTCGGCTTCGTCAAGAATGACGGTGTTGACTCCTGCAAGCTTGACCACTCCCCTCTTTATGAGGTCGATGAGTCTGCCCGGGGTGGCGACAATCACTTGCGCCCCTTTCTTGATAGATTTTATCTGCGATTCTATGCTGCTGCCGCCATAGACTGGGATGATCTTGACGCCGTCGAGATATTTGGCAAAGTCGGCAAGGTCGCCGGCTATCTGAAGGCAGAGTTCTCGGGTAGGGGCTATCACGAGTGCTTGGGTAGTGTCGCTGTCAGGGTTGATACGCTGAAGCAATGGGAGACCGAAAGCAGCCGTCTTGCCGGTGCCGGTCTGGGCAAGTCCCACTACATCCCCTTCTTTGGAGATGAGATGCGGAATCACCATTTCTTGTATCGGCATCGGATGTTCAAAACCGAGTTCTCCGATAGCCTTGAGAAGACGTGGGTCTACGCCCAGATCCTCAAATGTCTTCATATCTTTATCTTGTTGCTCTTCCATAATTTCTGTGTCTTTATAAAAATTGTGGACGCTTCAGGTTCGTTCCCGAGCGTCCCCAATCTATATAACATAGAATACGGATATAATGTTTGATTGGATTAGTGGAGGATGAGCTTTTCGGAGAGGCCTGCGGCTTTGATGATGTAGAGCCCTTTGCCGAGGGAGTTGACGTCGGTCTTGGCGATGCCGGATTTCACGAGTCTGCCGTCGAGGCTGTAGACGTCTACAAGAGCAGAAGCCGGAATTGCTTCAACTGCTGCTACTATATCATTATACTCTTCTTCACTCACCAATGTATAGTCTGCTACAGGATACTGGTCACGATCCGTCAGCTGGAGATATGCCTGATTGCGCGGGAGGAAGTCAACATCGCCGACTGTGAATGTAAGTTTTCCATCTACAACTTTGAGAATACGCATTGTCTCCTTGTCGTATGGAGTGCGGTTGTAGTGAGCGCGGTATGTATCATTGTCGAAATAAACTCCACTCAGTTTGTTATCGTCAAGATTTGCTACACTTCCTGAACTGCCTACATTTAAGCGATTGTCGGTAGCAAGAGGATTTGAGCACTCTGCAATGACAGCTTTGCCGGCAGGGACAGTACCCACAATCTCCTTCATGACTGCCACTTTATGACGGGAGTCAACGTTTGAAATATAATAGAATTTGACACCCTCTGAATAAGCTGAGAAGGGGAATCCTGCATATAATGGATGATAATATTTTCCACCAGCTGTCAACGTAGGTGCAATTCCGAAATAGCTGTCGTCAGAGGCAGCATCTAAAGTATGAAAATACCACAAACGCTTATCACCGGAGGCATCAGCTGAAGCGAGTCCATGCTCTTCACTTAAATTAGCATCTATATCGCCAAGATATTTTGAACCGACACTCTTGGATGCATATATATAATATGACTGAACTCCGTCATACTTCTTGCCGGAAATTATGTGTAAATACTCGTCCAGGAAGCCGTGTACGCTTGTGCCTTGTCCAGCAATGTCATAGTTTGAGCCTCCAGCATTAGAGATATAAAATATCGTAGAGGGATCAGAGGAAGCCCTTAAATAGCCTGAAAATAACTGAAGAGCTTGAACATCCGCAGTAGTCGCTGTGGTATCAATTTTGCCTTTGTCATCAAAGAGATAAGCATAACGCTTAGTCAAGGCATTCTGCACACGATAGTAGCCGTTTCCATTCAGATCCGCGACAACTGACAAGGAAAACAATCCGCTTAAAAATAATAGTAAAAATTTTTTCATACGCTATAATTACTTAACAAAACGCATCCGTCGTGCACGTTTGACACGACGGATGTGCTATTTAGTAACGTTTAGGATGCATTATTTATTGTATTGCTTGATGCATCTTTTAGGAAGGTGCAGACTGAAAAGCCTGCTTTCCTTGATTATTCGCAAACGCAGATTGCTACGCGGTTGTCGACTGGATCAGCATACGGCTGCTCTTCAGCCTCACCCATGCTCTTCACGATGATGCGATCAGAAGCGATGTTGTATTTAGACTTAAGAGTGCTTGCTACGATTTCAGCACGCTGCTTGCTGAGACGGAGGTTGATGGCGAGTGTACCAGTGCCCTTGTCAGCATAACCTGTGATGACAACCTTAGCATTTGGATGATTCTTGAGGAATTCAGCAACTTCGTTGACCTTATACATCTCATCCTTAGTGATAGTAGCAGTGTTGATGCGGAAGAAGATGTCGCGACGGAGCATTTCGGGCTTAACTTCTTCGATCACGTTAGTGACAGGAGCCTGCTCAACAACTTTCTCGATGATGCGCTCGATGATCTGAGGCTGCTGAACGGGAACCTCGACAACGCGAGTAGTCTTGTTGTATTTAGGACCGAAAGTATACTTGATGCCTGCGAGACCATTGAAATACCAGTCAGCATTGCCAGCCTTCTTTGAGTTGTAGCCGTCAGGAAGGACATTAGCCATGAGTTCGATGCCAAGAGCAACGTGTTCGCTAACATTGAAGTTAAGGTCGCAACCAAACTGACCTACGAAACGAGCCTTAGTTCCATTCCAGAGAAGACCAAGAGGAGCTGCACCTATATTCTCGAGATCAGCGCTGAAATTATTAGCCTGCTTGTTGTTCCAAGCGATGTTAGCGCCGAGACCTGCAATAAGGTCAACGTCGACAAGGCGATAAGGATTGTAGCCACCGATGAGGTTGGTAAGGTTGAAAAGAACATCAACAGTTGGAGCTACATAGTTCCATTTCCAGTGACCGTTAACGTTAAGAGGAGTTTCCTGATAAGTTGCCCCATAGGAAGGAGTTACAGTTTGGAAGTGGAGAGCACCCTTAGACTGCCAAGCATTTACAGCGAGACGAGCACCAACGTAAGGGTTGAAGTTATAACCGGCTGCTATCTGAGCGTTAGGGCTGAAGAGATGACCGAAAGCAGACTCACCGAGAGTTTCCTGACCACCGAACTGTCCCTGGATATACCAATTTGGTACGTAAGTATACTCGGTGATGGTTTCCTGTGCCATAGCAGAAGCACCAGCGAAAAGAAGTGCACCAGCGAGCAGAATTTTATTTAATTTCATAATTTAATTCTTTAATAAATGGGTTTTCGATTAGTTTTATCGGTCCGGAGACGGAAGACTCCGGACTCGATGTAATCAAAACTTATTTAACCTCGATGTAGAATGTCTTAGTTGAAGTGTAACCTGAGTAGTCAAGTCCCTGGTATACGATTTGGTAAAGGCCTTTAGTTGATGGCACATCAAATACAACTTCTGTTTCGTTACCGTTAAGAATCTGCTGGAATACAACAGAACCAGTTGCTGCATTTTTAACACCGATAAACTTCTTGCAAGCAGGAACTACGAATTCACCAGTATAGTTAGTGAGGTAAAGCTTCATAGAGCCGGCACCTTCAACCTGAGTAGCAGATTCCTTCTTCTGAGAAAGGCGTTCGATACCACCCTTAGCGTCATAGAATGCGACAACCTGAAGAGCAGCATTCGGGTTAGCGAGGAACTTGTTGATCTTATTTGCAACCTTGTTGTAGAGATCAAACATCTTGTTGACACGCTTGAAGTAGTTGTTGCCTTCAACATCGAAGATGCTTTCAACGTTAGCCTTAAGATCGCTGATGATAGAATTGATCTGCTGGTTCATCTGGAGAAGAACTGCGTCAACCTTGATATTTGCTTCAGCCTTGAATGCTTTGTAGTTAGGATTAGTATCATCCATTCCGACAACATGGCAGAGTACATCTACAATTGCATCATTTACTTTAGCAACGACTTCTGAAGGTTCAGTGCCACAAGGAACCAAAATTTCACCAGGCTTATTTCCAGCATACGCACCAGACTCTAATACCATTCTGCCCAACACAGGATATGCACCATTGATCTTAAGACCTGTAATAGTTGCAGTGAGCTGATCTGTACCGCTAATTGAAACGCTTTCAATAGATACTGAGTTACCCTTTACCTCAGTTGTGGCATTAACATTAAACTTGCTTGAGATCTTATCCTTAATTCTGTCGATGAAGTTGTCAAGGTTACCAATAGTAGGAACAGTCTTTGAAGAACCTTCACCCTTAAGAGTGTTGTAGCTCAAAGGATGAGCAGTTGCAACGCCAACCTCATATTTGCTGAGAACTGAGTAATCCTTGAAGTCACGAGTTTCAACTGTTATAGTCTGAGGAGTTCCATCATTGTTGTAAACAGGCTTTCCATTTTCGTCATAAACCACCTGTTCAGTCTTCTCAGTCTTATCAATATCTTGAGCAGACCAGTCATAGCGAACTGCGTATGCAGGCATGCTTTGAAGATTATTGTTTACTTGATCGTAAACCACCTTAAGGAGCTTAGCAGCAGAGGCAGTGGAAGGATCATTCAAGATACCCTTAACAGCATCTTTCATATCATCCTTATTGAGTGAAACTTCAACATCTGCACGATTGTCGTATGCTATAGACATCTCAGCTTCGTAGAAACCATTGCCATCAACTGTAGCCTGAGCACGAGAAGAACCAAAATTCAAAAGATAATCGCTCTTTGCTGGAACAATCTTAACTGAAGATAATTTCTCACCCTTAGAATTTTCCAAATAAAGCTTAGTGTCGGTGAAATTGTGACCTACAGGATTGATTGTCAGGAACAGTCTACCGAGATCAATGGGACCATCGTAAACGTTTTTAACATTTTCAGTATCAAAGTTCTTGAACAATTCAGGATCGAGTTGCTCAATACGATAGGTCGGGAAATCTTCGATACCAGGAATATTTTCGCCATACCAACCGAAGAGGAGGTTGCTCTGAACGCCAATTGGGAGGCTGAAGTCACCGAATACAGGACCGAAAGCACGCTGCACGAGGATACCGGTGATAAGCTTGTCAATTCTATTCACAAGAGCTTCAACTTTAGACTCTAAGTTAGCAACTCTATTTCTGAGGTCTTCTAAAGAAGCTTCAACAAAGTCAAGACGCTCTTCAGCAGCTTCAATCTTCTTGTTAATTTCCGGGATAGTCTCGTTGTTCAGCTTATTGATTGCTTCCCAGATTTCAGTATGATTTTCTGCTTCAAGTTTTTTCTGAAGTTCTTCTTTAATGGCATCAATTTGAGCTTGAAGGCTATTTGGATTGTCGGCACCATTGAGAAGTTTATTAATAGCATCAATCTTATCTTCTATGCCATTATCACCAGAGATAAGCTTCTCAAGATTTTCAACTTTCTCTTCTAAGCCTATTTTTTCACCATCTCCCTTTAAAAGCTTATATAGTGCTTCGTTGCCCCATTGACCATTAGTAACGATACCATTGATATCATTAACCAACTTCTGAAGGCCATTTTGGGGGTCACGACCAAGAATATTCCAGATATCATTCACATCACCGGTAAGGCCACCGGTTTTGTCGTTAGCATAGTTAGTGCCCCAAAGAGCTTCGCTAAGACCTTTAATGTCGTTGTCGTAGTTGCGCCATTCTTCGAGGAATTTTTTCACATCAGGATCAATACCCTCAGCGTTTGGATCCATACCCATAAGCTGTTCCCTGAATGTCTCGAGCTTTGAGACTCTTTCATCGAGAGAATTCGCTCCGTCTCTGCAGAAGTCCCACAATTCCTTCAGCTGCTTGTCGCTCAAGCTCTTGTCATAGTCATAACGATGTTCGAAGTCGCTCAAGTCGTCCTTACAGGACTGGAGAGATACCATAGAAGCGCCTCCAAGAAGGGCCAAGGTAACTCCGTAGAGTACTTTTTTCTTCATCTTCAGTAAATTTAAGTTATTGATAATTATTTATTTGTTTGATTACTTCATATATTATGTGGAATCAAGTAGGCGCACCTGAGAAACTCTTAGTAGCTTACCTTATCGATATATTCTTTACATTTTAACTAAACGAATGCAAAATTAATATAAATTTTTCAATTTTCACAAAAAAAATGCAAAAAATTTTCCACCACATTCCTATAACACAAAAAATCGTATAAAGTTTTGCAACGATTGTTAAAAATTGGGGATATGAGATATAGCAGGCTCACCGTGTCCATAACGTAATAAAGCACGCTCCGCGTGCGCCCTACTGCGACCAAAGGGAAACATAGGATTCTTAAAGTATTGTTATGACGCGCGGGGGCGCATGCGGAGCATGCTTTATTACGTTGTTTGACGCGGGTGTTTAAGGGTGGTCTTGGGCGATTAGGGAGAGGAGGGCGGGGAGGGCTTCGGAGGCGGGGATGTTTTTCTTGACGAGTTCCTTACCTTTATATATAGAGACTCTTCCGGGACCGGCTCCGACATATCCATAGTCGGCATCCGCCATCTCTCCCGGTCCGTTGACGATACAGCCCATGACCCCTATCTTGAGGCCCTTAAGATGGGATGTGTGTGCTTTCACTTCTGCCAAGGTCTTCTGAAGGTCGAAGAGCGTGCGTCCGCAACCGGGACATGCGATGTATTCAGTCTTCGAAATCCTGAGGCGCGCTGCCTGCAAGATACCAAGCGCAACACTTGTCACTTCTTCTTTCGAAAATTTCTCAGACGCTACGATACCTATTCCGGAGGCATAGCCATCAAGAAGCAGGGGGCCAAAGTCAGCACCCGCCTCTATCTGGAGGGTTTCGAGATCTGTGGTAAGGAAGCCCATCATGACTATTACAGGATTTTTGCCCCCCATAGCTACAAAACGGTCGATCCAACTTTTGAAGGCGCCGGGACGGTTGTCGGAGGAGGTAGTCAGCACGATTGGAAGGTCATCGCCAAAGAGCTTTGGCTGCATGGACGTAGAGACATAATGCCAGTCGGGCTGAAGGGTGAAGTCGAGGTCCATGACGGGGAAGTCGGTGGCAGAAAGAGACATAGCATAATCGCGTGGTTTGCCGGGGAGGATTGTCTCCGGGACCGGGATTGGCTCGTGGCCTGAGCGGGATGCTATGTAGTCGCGAAGTTTTATGGCTACAGGGATCTCATTTTCGGGGTCTTCGCTAAGAGACACGCGGATGGTATCCCCTATTCCATCAGTCAGGAGTGTGCCGATACCAACGGCACTTTTGATACGGCCGTCTTCGCCATCGCCGGCTTCAGTGACACCAAGATGGAGAGGGAAATGCATATCTTCCTTATCCATCTCGCTGACGAGCAGACGCACAGTCTCAACCATGACCGTGACATTAGAGGCTTTGACAGAAATGACGATATTGTCGAAATCCTCTTCACGGGCAATGCGTAGAAATTCCATTACGGACTCCACCATACCGGCAGGAGTGTCGCCATATCGGCTCATGATACGGTCGGAAAGAGAACCATGGTTGACACCAAGACGCACACATGTGCCCTGCTCCTTACATAAGGAGAGGAAAGGAACGAATTTATCGCGAATCTTCTGGAGCTCCTGGGCATATTCCTCATCAGTAAACTCCAGTTTTTGGAATGTGCGGGCAGCGTCGACGAAGTTGCCGGGATTGATGCGCACTTTGTCGCAAGTGGAGGCAGCTTCGAAAGCGGCTTTCGGATTGAAATGAACATCTGCCACAAGGGGGACATCACAACCCTGATCGAGCAAGGCTTTCTTGATATTAGCCATATTGGAGGCTTCCTTGACGCCTTGAGTAGTGAGACGCACCAGCTCGCCACCGGCATCTGCGATGCGTCGCGCTTGGGCTGCGCTTGCTTCGGTGTCGTTGGTGTTGGTGTTGCACATCGACTGGATGCGGATGGGGTTGTCGGCTCCTATCTCGACGTTGCCGGCTTTGGCGACGCTGCTTTTTCTCCTTTTATAATTGTACACCTCTAATTGAGAATTGAGAATTGAGAATTCTAAATTATTATTTGATTTTCCATTCGACGCCGTTCTTTGTGTCTTTGACGTCGAAGCCGAGGGCGGCAAGGCGGTCGCGGATCAAGTCGCTGGTGGTCCAGTCTTTGGCTGCCTTTGCATTCTTGCGGACATCCATAAGCAGATCTACGGCTCCTTCAAATGCCTTGGTGGTCTTGGAGTCGGCTTCGCCTGCGGCTGAATCAACGCGGATGCCGAGCAAATCGATGAGGAATGTCTGGAAAAGAGACTTGAGTTTGTCGATGTCTGCCGCGTCGAGGGTAATCTGCCCGTCGGTAGCCTGGTTGATGTAGCGGCATGCTTCGAAAAGCTCTGCAATCACCATTGGGGTATTAAGGTCGTCGTCCATTGCCTCATAGCATTTTGCTGCAAAATCGGGCAATTCCACGCTTGACTTTTCAGCTGGCACGAGTGCCTGAAGACGGCGATACCCGTCGAGCATCTTCTGAAGAGCCTTGTCGGCTGCCTGCAGGGCAGAGTCGGAGAAGTCAACTGTGCTGCGATACTGGGCCTGAAGGATGAAGAATCGTATCACCATCGGAGAATATGGACGCGTCAGCAACGGGTGTTCACCTTTGAAGAATTGCTCAAGGGTGATGAAGTTGTTGTAGCTCTTACCCATTTTCTTTCCGGCAATGGTGATCATGTTGTTGTGCATCCAATAGCGGACTGTGTCATGACCCTTTGCAGCGACGCTCTGAGCTATCTCGCATTCATGGTGTGGGAACATGAGGTCCATTCCGCCGCCGTGTATGTCAAACTCTTCGCCAAGGTACTTCTCGCCCATAGTGGAGCATTCGAGATGCCAACCGGGGAAGCCTTCGCTCCATGGGGATGGCCAGTGCATGATATGCTCGGGAGCAGCTTTCTTCCAAAGTGCAAAATCAAGAGGATTGCGTTTTTCATCTTGACCGTCGAGTTCGCGGGTGGTGCTCAGGAGATCATCGATATTTCTGCCGGATAGTTTTCCATAGTTATGATCCTTATTATATTTTGCCACATCAAAATATACGGAGCCCTGGCTTTCGTAAGCATATCCGGACTCAATGATCTTCTTGATATATTCGATTTGCTCGATGATGTGTCCGGAAGCATGGGGTTCGATGCTTGGAGGAAGCACATTGAGGGCTTCCATGTCGTGATGGTAGCGATTGAGATAGTATTGCACCACCTCCATCGGCTCGAGCTGCTCGAGACGTGCTTTTTTTGCCACCTTATCCTCACCGGAATCGGCATCATGCTCAAGATGACCTACATCGGTGATGTTACGGACATAGCGCACCTTGTAGCCAAGATGCTTCAGATAGCGGAAGAGGATGTCGAAGGTGATGGCAGGACGCGCATGTCCGAGATGCGCGTCGCCATATACTGTAGGTCCGCATACATACATGCCGACGCGCCCCTCATGGAGGGGTTTGAAGGGCTGTTTGATGCGGCTGAGAGTGTTATAAATGTAGAGCATTAGTTGTTGCTGAAGTTTTGGTTCTGGCCGGGACGGCGGGGGGCGATCACTCCGAAATTAGCCTCGTATTTCTGGACGTTCTCGTTGAGGGCGCGAAGAAGTTGCTTTGCATTTTCCGGGCTCATGATGACGCGGCTTACTACAGGCGCCTGCGGCATACCGGGAGCTGCGAAAATGAAGTCGATGAGAAACTCGTTGGGACCGTGACCGATCATTGCGAGGTTGGAGTATTTGCCGTCGGCTACTTCAGGACGGAGTTGTATCTGAAGCTGATTCTGATTGTTCTGATTTTCTTGTGCCATGTTATTCTAACTATAAATTATTAATTATAAATTATGAACTTTCAATGCGGAATGCAGGAAATGGTGCAGACCGCATTGCAAGATGCGAAATTAATAAAAAATTCCCATTCCTCAAAATAATTTATCACATACGGGCATTAATTATTAACAAACAATAACTTATTGTTCATAACTTATTGTTCATAACTTATAGTTACAGAAGGGAGAGGGTCCAGACGCTGAGGAAGCCTACGGCAGAGCCGGCAAGCACTTGCAAGAGGGTGTGGCGGCCGAGCCAGATGCGGGCGCTTCCCAGGAGACCGGCGGTAATGATGGCTCCTACTATCCACCACTCCATGCCATCAGACGAAGGGCCTTCCTTGATCACCTGGATCAGCATCGCTACAATGCCTGAAACACCTGCGGCATGAGCACTAATCTTCCACCAGAAGTTGACTGTCAGATTGATAAGGGCTGCCACGGCACCTCCAATATAGAACATTGCCACCCAAAGCGGAGCCATCTTCATATAGAGGAAAAATCCTGTGCCACCAAGGCAGACTATGGTAATAATATAAGGGATAAGACGTTCTTTACGCCCATTGAGCCCTAAATCTTCGATAATTTTCAACTTCTTCAGCAAAAGGACGAGGAGCATCGGGATTAAGAAGTTGGCACCAAATACGATAAGAGTGAAGACCAATTTGGTGCGGAAAGGAGCGAAGGATAGGAATGAGAGTGAAAATATCAATATAATTCCATACACCGGCATCATCAGGGGCACGAACACCCATGAGATAATGTTGGAGAAGCGAGTGACGAAACGTTCCCAAGGAGTGAAGTCGTCAGGCTGGACAGGATGATCTGAAGCCGGCTCTTCCTTAGGAGCCACCACTACGGGCTCTTCAGCCACAGCATCCACAGCTATTTCTTCAGCCTTATTTTCAGGCAGCTCAGCTTCTTGCGGAACCCAACCTTCCGGTTTGGGCATATAATCGAAATGATTAGACATATTTATAGAATTGAGAGGGTACGGGACTCGTAAAATTCATATCACGGCGAGTGACGGGATGGGCAAAGCGCAAAGTTTCTGCATGAAGCGCAAGACGATGAAGGGGTCCGGAACCGTTGCCATAACGTTTGTCGCCGGTGATGGGACATCCGAGATCGCGTGCATGTACACGTATTTGGTTTTTTCTGCCGGTGTCAAGGGAGAACTCAGCAAGCGTGTGTCCTTTGCCTTTACGACGCACCTTATAGCGAGTCACTGCAAGCTTTCCTTCATCGGCATCTTCGGTGGAGTATACCTCATGCTGAGAAGTTTCGGAAAGATAGCTGCGTATCTCCCCGGTCTCGGGAGTCAAGTCTCCATCAAGCAGCGCCACATACTTGCGTTCGAGCACCATGTTGCTCCAATTATGCTGCAAAGCTTCCTTTGCCTCGACATTCTTGGCAAACACCATCAGTCCGGAAGTGTCGCGGTCAAGACGATGGACTATGAAAATTTTATTTGATGGATGGACCGACTTCACATAATCGCGCAATATGCTATAGGCAGTCTCAACATTGCTTTTCTTAGAGGAGTCCGTGCCCACGGATAAAAGTCCGTAGCCTTTATCGACGACTATGATATCATCGTCTTCATATACGATCTTAAGCCGGGGATGACTGAAGACGACAAAAGGACGAGTGAGATTGAGCTCAACCACACCACCCGGAGGCACCGGAGCATCAAAAGCCGTAGAGACCACTCCATTGACAGCAAAATGACCGAATTTAAGCCATTTCTTAATGTCGGCACGTTTTGCATCGGGAAGGACAGAAGAAATGAAAGCCATAAGGCCCATCTCCTCTTCGCCACGGTTCTCGCGACGCAATATGCGGTCGGGAGCCCAGGAGGCTTTATTATTTTTATTGAAATTTTTCATATTATTCTTATTAGGCTAATTAGTCCAATTAGTCTTATTAGGCTAATTAGTCCGATGGGGACCAATAGGGATTTTAATGAGTATTCTTTTTATTAGAACACATTTTACGGATAAAATATTAATGTAAGTGTGATTTTTATTGTTGGAAGATGATACTTTGAAAATATTTTGCTATTTTTGCGAATTGAAACTAAAAATGACAAATATGAAAACTATAATTAGACTTATAGCCATAGCCTGCACATTGCTTCCGTTTGCGTCTCATGCCCAGAAGGCCGACGATGCATATCCTAACAGGATAAAAGCACTTGCAAATCAGATGAATGAACATGGAGTATTCAATACCATAGAGATTGCCGCCAACATAGGCACCACCGGTCTTGGACTGGAAATAGCCTCCCCAATGACAGAATGGGCTAAACTGCGTGCCGGCGTAGACTGGATGCCGCAATTCTCCATACCCATGACTTTCGGGATGGAAAGCTACGTAGATGGAAAAATCAACAATAAGTTTGAAAAAATCAGAGATCTGATGTATGACATCAGCGGCATGACCATCGATAAGGAGATAAAGATGGACTCAAAACCGACGATGACCACTTTCCGCCTTCTCGTAGACGTATATCCTTTCAAAGCCAACAGACACTGGCATTTGACGGCAGGATTTTTCGTGGGGGGCAATTCCGTAGGGTCAAGCATGAACACGATGTCGGAGATGCCTTCCTTGCTTGCTCTCAACATGTATGACAGGATGTATAAAGGGATAACGTCTGACGAATTCATGGACAGGATCTTTGACGAACCTATCTATGGCGATGTGTATCTTGATCCGGAGGTGGCTATGGAACTGCAAAAACGCATGCAATCTATGGGACAACTCGGCGTACATGTAGGCGATCATAAGGATGGGACCCCATATATGATGATGCCTGATAAAGACGGCACTGTCAGCGCCAAAGCAAGGGTAAATCGTTTCCGCCCATACGTTGGTTTTGGCTATGGAGGAGCTTTGAGCCCCGACGGGAAATGGCAGGCTTCATTTGATGCCGGCGTACAGTTCTGGGGAGGAGCTCCCAAGGTGACGACACACGACGGGACTGTCCTAAATGACCTCATCAACCTAAGAGGGAAAGTGGGCACTTACATGGACATTATGAAGAGTGTCCCGGTCTACCCTACTATCGATTTCCGTATCTCTTATAGGTTTTGAAGTTGTGGAAGAGATATTCCAGTTGCTTTGGGCAAGCCGGATGCTTGGCATTTCCTTTTCTCTTGATAGCGGGGAGAGGGTGCGTGTCATCGACCCCGGGACACTCAACAGAGACTCGGGTCCGGATTTCTTCAACGCCAAAGTTAAGATTGGAGAAAAGACATGGGCAGGGAATATCGAAATACATCTTAAAGCTTCAGACTGGAATCGCCATGGACACAGCGCGGACCCGGCATACGACAATGTGATACTTCATGTGGTGGCGGTTAGCGACACCCAAATCAAACGGAGAGATGGCTCTACACTACCACAGATGCGAGTGACGCTACCGGAAAATTTCTACAAGACTTTTGCTTATCTTACACAAGTTAATTCTGAAATAAGGTGTGGATCGGGATTGCGACTCGTAGACGCACTGCGACGCGCAGACTGGATAGAGACTCTAAGCATCGAACGCCTTCAGCACAAGGCGACAAGGATAGAAGAGAGCCTTAGGAAATCAAATGGAGATTGGAATGCGGCTTGCTTCGCCACTTTAGCACGCGGACTTGGGTTTGGGCTCAATGGCATACCTTTTGAGATGCTTGCTGAAAGCATCAATCTCAATCATCTACGCCGGCACTCAGACAATATTGTGCAAATGGAGGCGATCTTCTTCGGGCAGGCCGGTTTGCTCGACCCAATGCTCTTCAAAGGGGATATGCGATATCAGATAATGTGCCGGGAATATCAGTTCTTAGCACGCAAGTATTCCATGCATCCCATTCCTAAGACGGCTTGGAAATTTTCAAGGACGCGTCCGCAAAATCTTCCTTACAGAAGGATTGCCCTTTTGGCAAAGGCTATGACGGAAAGTCCGGATTTGCTCAATAGAATAATAGAGACAGAAGGGGATGAGGATTTGCTGCGTCCTCTCTTCAAATGGAGCGTGGATCCATATTGGAGCCGCCGGATGACTTTCGGAAGTGATGCCCAGACTGAGGCAAACCCGCCATCACTGTCGGAAGGGAGCATCAACATATTGCTGATCAATGTAGCAGCCCCTCTTCTATACACATACGCTTTGCTCCACTCAGACCATAATTTGAAGGAAGCAGCAATCGGAATATTGACAGGACTTCCACCGGAGAAAAATGCAATAATAAGGAGTTGGCAACAGCTTGGAATAAATGCCAAGGATGCGGGGGACTCTCAGGCTCTGATACATCTGAAGAAGGAATATTGCGAGAAGCATGAGTGTCTGCGATGCCGATTTGGACAGCAAGTGCTTAGGGCAACGATTAACGATTAACTATTAATTATAAATTATTAATTATTAATTATAAATTACTGCTCTGGGTGAGAGGCCTTGGCATGAGTAGGATTGACGTGCGGGGGCGCAGGCGGAGCATGCTTTATTACGTTGCATTGCTCTTGGCTTATTGTTTGATGCGCGGAGCGTGCTTTATTACGTTGTATGGGTCAGGATGGCTATTTTTTGGAGACTGAGATGGACATCAGGATGCCTTCGAGGCCGGAAGGGGATTTGGTAGGGATTTCTGAAAATGATACGTTGACATCCCCAATGTCGTAAAGCCAGATGAATTCATCCTCGTTATTCGGGTTGACGTAAGCCGTCACTAAATCCGCACTGTTGAGATTCAATGATCCTAAGATATAGTTGCGAAGGTCGGAGGTCATAAGGTCGCCGAGGTGAAGATTGCTGATACGCGCTTCATCTTGATCTATAACCTTCACTTTCCATTCGCCGGGATTACCCTCTATATCAGTATAGAGAGGCGTACCTTGTCCGTCGGTCAGGATTCCATCGAAATCATAGTCATCGCCGACAAGGCTCTCGCCAACGCGCAACGCGTCGACAAGGGAGCATACAGTCATGGCTATGTCATTGTCGGCATGAAACTGGGTTTCATCTTGAGTTGCCGATTCGAAACTGATCCCGGGGTTTTTATTACCACAGGAAACCAATACTATTAGCATCACGGAGATCATCATCATCCATGCCTTCTCTCCGCTATAAGAATATCTTTGACAAATGCAGTCCATACATTGAAGTTGTATAAACTTATTTTCGAATAATAAAAATTACAATGAAGAGTTAAATCAAAGATTCTTTTTATTAATCTTCCGCCATACTTTCGGTATCTTTTGCCTCTTTCATCAGTCATGATGCCCGCATCATTCCTTCTTCAAGAGACAAAATCTACTCGAAAATATGACGAAATCTTAATAAAAAAATAAGTTTAAACAACTTCATTCTTTCAGAAAAACTCCGCAAAATTACAAAAAAAATCAATACCTAAAGCTTTTTTAACAAAAAAATCACTAATTTTGCATTATGGACTGGAACAGACTTATCTCCGACAAGCGACTCGGACTCGAACAATATCACGATCC
The DNA here is from genome assembly GCA_029060725.1 of Muribaculaceae bacterium. Taxonomy (GTDB): domain Bacteria; phylum Bacteroidota; class Bacteroidia; order Bacteroidales; family Muribaculaceae; genus Lepagella. The sequence continues at coordinate 56,936 of JAIDTL010000135.1, forward strand.
AAAGACTCATACCCGCTCAGATTTCCAGCGGGATTATGACCGACTGATCTTTTCTTCGCCATTCCGCAGGCTACAAAACAAGACTCAAGTGTTTCCTCTCCCGGGATCAATATTTGTGCACAACCGTCTGACCCACAGCTTGGAAGTATCATCAGTGGGCAGATCTATGGCAAATGAGGTGGCAAATATTCTCATTGACAAAAACGGGAATGGCTCAGACACTGCCAAGCTACGAGACATGGCCGACATCGTAGCGACGGCTTGCCTTGCCCACGACCTTGGCAATCCACCTTTCGGACATAATGGAGAAAAGAGTATATCCAGTTTCTTCACTGAGGGCGCAGGGCTTGCACTGCAACCATTGTTGACTCCCCGACAATGGAGCGACTTTGCGCATTTCGAGGGTAATGCCAATTCTTTCAGGTTGCTTACCCATCAGTTTGAAGGGCGACGCAAAGGAGGATACGCCATGACTTACAGTGCGTTGGCATCGGTAGTAAAATATCCTTTTGCATCAACCTTTGTAGGAGAAAAAGGGAAATTCGGATATTTTGAGACGGAAGAGGAAATCTACCTGAAAGTGGCTGAAGAACTTGGGATACCGGAAATAGAACATGGCAGGCATGCCCGACATCCATTCGTATTTCTTATGGAAGCTGCCGATGATATCTGCTATCAGATAATGGACATTGAAGATGCCCACAAACTTAAGATTCTTTCTACTGCAGAAGTGAAGGATCTGCTATTGAATTTCTTCGGAGAAAAGGAACAGACCCACATGATCGACTCGATGAACCGATTAGATGATCCTAACGAGCAGGTAGGCTATATGCGCTCGAAGGTGATAGGAGCTCTTGTGGGAGGATGCTCAAAGGAGTTTACCGACCATGAAGCGGAAATATTAGCCGGGGACTATTTTGGCTCGCTTACTTCCAACATCCCGGGACGCCTGAGCGAAGCATACGCCATCTGCAGCGAGACAGCCTGGGAAAAGATCTATAATGCCCCTGAAGTAGTAGACATTGAAATTGCGGGTAACAGAATCATCACTTATCTGATGGAAAATCTTGTAGGTGCAGTGGTGGCTCCGGAAAAGGCATATTCAAAACTTTTGCTTGCGAAAGTGCCAAAACAATATGATGTGCATTCCGACAGCCTCAACACACGCCTACAGGGAGTAGTAGACCATGTGTCGGCAATGACCGACGTCTATGCCCTCGACCTCTTCAGGACGCTCAACGGACATACGTTGCCGGCGGTGTGATAACCATTAAGGGGTAATGCATAATTCATAATGCATAATGCATAATGCATAATTGGCTACGCACAAGCTCAGGCAAGTCATAATGCATAATTATTATATCTGAAATCAATGAATAAAATAATTACAATACGCGAGATTTTAGGATTTCTAATTTTGATCTGCTTTCTTCCGGCGTTTGGGCGGGATTATGAGCCGGAGGAGATAGTCAATCCTAACTTGGCTAACCGATATGAGTATGTAGCTGATCCAGAGGGACGCTTGAGCACTTCCACGAAAAGCGAAGTCAATGCCAGACTTCATCAGCTTCGTGAAGCCTCTACAGCGGAAGTGGCTGTAGCTGTGGTGCCTTCGATTGGCGACTATACCATAGAAGACTTTTCGGAAAAAGTCTTTACCCAATGGGGACTCGGCAAGAAAGATAAAGACAATGGTGTGCTTTTGCTCATATCGCCGGATAGCCGACAGGTAAGGATACAGACAGGATATGGAGTGGAGGGCGTGTTGCCAGACATCACTTGCAGTCATATAATACGAGAGACCGTCATACCCAATATGAGGAATGACTGCCTTGACTGCGCCGTTGATGAAGCTACTTCTATGATTTCCAAGATTATGTCTGACCCGAAATATGCTGAGGAATTACGTTCGAAGCTTTCTGACAATTATTCAGGCATAGATGTAGCCCCGATAAGCAAAGAGACATGGATGGGATTCTTAGGGGCTGTCGCTGCAATTTTATGGCTGTTGGCTGCCGGAAGCTACATATCACATCGCATCAAGACACGAAAGATGACGTCTGTTTCGGAGAAGGCTTTTGACTGGAGATCAAGCCTTACCTTGCTTGGATTTCTCTCTATCGGCACTCTTCTTACTGCGCTACCTTTCTATTTGCTCGCTCTTTATCATTACCGTAAGGCCAGATATGGGACACGCAAATGCGATGTGTGTGGAGGAAAGATGCATCTTCTGAAAGGAAGCGATGCATTGGGATCATTGACTCCAAGCCAGCAGTTTGAAGAGAAGATAGGATCGGTGCATTATGATGTACACAAGTGCGAAAAGTGCGGAAATACAGAAGTAAATGCTTTCATTTCTACCAATTCGCCTTATACGCAATGCCCTCATTGCGGCACCCGGGCTTACCACTTCATAGGAAACAGAACTTTGCGCCAGCCCACCTACCATTCAGATGGAGAAGGAGTGTCGCAATATCGTTGTGAATATTGTGGGAAGCAAGACGACAAGTGGCATAAGATACCAAAGAAAGATATGGCAGCCGCCATGGCAGCTGCTGCGGCTCTTGGTGCAGCCACTCGCCGACGCGGCGGCGGTGGTTTTGGCGGTGGTTTTGGAGGAGGATTCGGCGGTGGATTCGGTGGTGGCAGCACAGGTGGAGGCGGAGCTTCAGGAAGCTGGTGATCGGCTTAACAGCCGGCATATACCACCGAAGCAGTCTAAACTTCATTCTTTACGAAACCGCATTGAGCTATTCTGATACGGAAACTTGACTGTCAAAGAAGAAGCAAGAGCATCAAATTCCCCCTGCACATCATTTATCATCACTACCCCCTCGGCATCTATCCACTCTACATCATACACATTTCCAAACACGGTAGGAATTAACTTTCCCTTCTTCATACCGGGCTTCCACATACCGGCATTGACCTTTGCTCCTCCTAAATAAAAGACATCGAATGCTCCTGACTCTTCATCAGGCAGAATTGCAATGCGATACATGCCTCCCGACTTAGCGTATGACTCATCAAAATCAAAGTCGAAAAGCGAATAGATGCCCGGCAGATCTGTACGCTTCGCCGACAACGTATCCAAAGATAAAAAAATATCCGTCTCAGACGAGCCGGACAATTCATCACCTGACATATCGAATCTGAGTTCTGAGACCGATATTCCTCCGGGACGCAAGGCAAAAATGTCAGGGGATGCGCTTGGAATAAGTTCTGAATTGAAACTTAGCAGGTGATTATATTCCCTGTTGCCGCCAAAGAGAGTCCAAAGAGTGCCTGTACGCGTTATTCGCCATGCATTCTTACCCCGATACGCATCAATTCCATCTTTCACAACAGCTGAAGCCAATACTCTGCCATTATCTTCAGAGACTTTAATTCGGAGGGCATCAACACTCGAATCGCCAAAAGGATCTGATTCTGACGCAGGGGTGACTTTTACCTGCAATTCTTTTCCCCCTTCACAAGGGAAGACTGCGTTCCAGCCTTTCATGGATGAGTCTGCCACCCGAAAGGATGCCGACATTGAGTCTTGAATCCGGCTAAAGGGCAAGGTCTGTGCAGAGAGCATAGAAGAAGCGGAGGCGAATATTCCTACTGACGCAAAGATGAGTATGATAATACCAATAGCTATATTAATACCCTTCATGGTGCGCTGATTGAAATGCCCACGAAGTTTATCGACAAAATGGGTTACAAGCCACCACCATCCCAAAGCTCCGGCAATGATCCCTATGAACCCAAGGATGTAATGATAGAATTTAATACCTTCTATGACAAAATTGAACTGAGCAAACAGACCAATTATGAGGAAAAGTATCAATGGATTGGAGAAAGTGAGCGCAAAACCTTTCAGTATGTCGCCTTCACGGGATGGGGCTCCATGGTCGGCGTCGAGAGCTACCGAGTCGTCGGGTTTCTTTCGTATGAGCCAGATTCCGAAAAATATCAATACAATGGATCCAAGCAACTGGATAGGATCACGGTGATTGCTGATAAAGTCTTCTATAAATGAGAGTCCGAAACCTGTCAGCAGGCAATAAATGAGATCGGAAATGGCTGCACCGACCCCGGTATAGAATCCTGATAAGCGACCTTTGTCGAGTGTACGCTGTATGCAATAGATGCCGACAGGCCCCATCGGGGCTGAGACCACCACGCCTATCACCAGACCGCGTAATATCATCAACATTAGTTCTTCCATCTCTTCTACCGAACGCTATCAATTATGAATTATGTATCCTCCATCCTGAACCGGATCGCACACATATCTACGAAGACCATATTTATACTTACCTGTAAGTGCGGGGCCGGCCACGGGAGCTCCCCCTGCTGTCAGGACATTGTAGTGTGACCCGCATACGGGGCAGACAGCCTCCAAATTATCTTGGTCGATGACTACTCTGACCGTCTGGCTGCATTCTACAGGGCAAGCCAAATCGTAGGCAAGCGGCACGTTTGTTTCGGATGTAAACGGATCGATCCCTCCGATCAGAAGCACTCCCCCAAAACCTACGTATGTATTGGCTGTAAAAGGGAATCCCGTAGGGCTGAGCACACCTTGCCAATTGATGAAATCCCTACTAATGCCAACACCGGAGACTCCATAGGAGTTCCACATTCCGGCTCCTGACAGATTGATGTAAACGGGGAGAGAAGGGATGCGGTCATCATCGACTTGATTGCACGACGCAGTCGCCGACAGCACAGCTATCAGCGACAACAAGAGGCGCACTTTCACCTTATTAATGAATAATGCATAATGCATGATTCTTAATAGATACGAATTGATCAGACTAATGCAAAGTATGTCAGAATGGGATTGAACGCAGCACGCTTGCAAACTGCTCTGTCATCTTCTGCATCGGTCCGGAAATCATGGGACGAAGCATGGCAGGAATCTCAAGATCAATCTTAGCCTGCGCACGACACGCAGAGTCATCAACGGGATGAATGTCGAGTTGAAGCTGCAAGGGCACCGGAGTTCCCTCCCCTTTCAGTGTGATGCGGGAAGGGGCAGTGCGTTCCACTACTTTAAGGCGTATTGCACCGACAGGTCCACCCGGAAGCTCAATGCTGTCTTGAGTGAGACGTATGCTGTCGAACATTTCTTTTTTGTCGGCAGGTATCTGGTCGGCAGGTACCTGCTCCAATAGATTCTTGAGCGACTCGAAATTGCTGAGTCGGTCGTAGACACTTTGAGCTGACGCCTTCAAGGGGACTTCGTCACTTTTATATGTAGCCATTTTTGGTTTATCCGTTATATTGTTTCAGTTAAAATGGGTCAGGGAGATTCGGCACCCAAGACCCGGGGTTCTTGCGCCATTCACGCAGCGTCTCAGCCTCTTCATTATTAATGAAGTGGATCTTTTCCGCTACTTCAAGCATTGTGGTATAAGTGCAGAGAGCCACAGCATTCAGGTTAGCCTCACGGAAGCGCTTCAAGGCTATCGGGAACTCATAATTGAAGAGCGCAGCCATACCAATGACTTCACACCCGGCATTATTAACGGCTTCTACTGCACGAAGACTGTTACCACCGGTCGAGATCAAGTCTTCTATCACCACTACCTTCCAACCGGGCTTAAGATTGCCTTCAATGGTATTCTCAAGACCATGGTCTTTAGGAGTATCCCTTACGTATGCAAACGGCAAGCCGATAGCGTCGGCAGCCAAGAGTCCAAATGCAATGGCACCATTTGCCACAGATGCTATTGCATCTACGTCTGGGAAATTTTCCATAATAAGGCGCGCCATTTCGATCTTTATGAAATTGCGCACATCGGGATACGACAATGCTTTGCGATTGTCGTTATAAATCGGTGAGTTCCAGCCGGAGCTCCATACGAATGGAATAGAAGGCTGAAGCTTTATTGCACTGATTTGCAGAAGTTTTTCTGCAAGCATTTTGTCAGGAGTATTCATAATATCATATTTTAGAGGAGAAAGGAGAACGCCAAATCAACATATTCTCCCAATTATAACGCAAATTTACGACAATCTTGACAATTCTGCAAGTATTTTTTAATATTTTTTATTTTTTACGAGATGGCTCTTTCATTAATATTTTCGTGGAGACTTTCACGCAAAGGGCGCCGAGGAGGTAGGAGCAAAGTGGGATTTTGTCAGACAGTGACACATAGTGAGAGGAGATATAGCCGACAGTCGGGTACAGCGGTGACAATTTCTTCGGCAAGGGAGCGAAGAGTGGAGCCGGTGGTGCAGACATCATCGACGAGCACCACGCCCTTGCCACGCAATGAGACTGTATCTATTACACTGAAAGTGCCTGCCAGGTTTTCAAGGCGTTGCTGAAGAGTCATGGCAGTCTGAGTCTTGTGGCGACGTATGGCTTCAAGAGGCGTTATCAACGGTAGGCCGGTTGACATGCCAAGACCCTCCGCAATAAAGTCGGTTTGGTTATACCCTCTTTTAGCTTTCTTCCACCAATGCATCGGAACAGCGGCGATGCAATCAGCCCCATCGAAGAATCCAGCCATATTCAGTTCTTCCCCAACTATTTCGCCAAGTCGCTTGCCTACGGAAGGGAATTGACGGTATTTCATGTCGTGGATTGCAGCTGCAAGTTCGGAATTGCGGGAATAAATGAAATGCCCTGTAGCCCTCACAAACGGGACGAGTCCGGCAAAGCGACGTTCCATAGGATTCATAGGCATCAGATGATAAAGCGATCTTGGGAGAGTCTCTATGCATCTTACGCAGAAAACCCTTTCGGTGTCGCGCAAGGTGCATCCGCATAAATGGCAGGTGCGCGGCATGAAAAAATCAGCTATATCTGAGAGAAGGGAGGGCATATTAACTATGAATTATGAATTATGAATTATTAGTGTTGGATTTTGTCAGGATTCGCTTTTCTCTTTTTTTATGAAATTTCTTAAAGCGGAGATGATGAGCTGGGATTCAAAGCCTCGGGAGACGAGATGACGATAGAGTTTTTGGCGATCTTTTATCTCTTTAAGATCAAGGGAACGAGCTTTGGCAATCAAGACTTTCTCAAGAGCCTCCATATAATCACCTTCTGAGATGTAGGCTAAAGCCTGAGAGATAACGGCATCAGACATCCCTTTGGCGCGCAATCCCACCCTTATTTTCATTTTACCCCAACCTGAGAAGCGGACTTTATCGACGGAATATGCACGAGCATAACGGGAATCGTCGATATACTTGTTGGCATGGAGATATGCTATCATCTTCTCTGCTTCCTCGACCGAGAACCCTTGCTTTAGAATTTTTTGACGGATATCAGCAGAACACTGCTCGGCACCGGCACACAGGCCTGCCATCTTTACGAGCATTTCTTCGGCTGTAGGAGGACGACGTTTCATTCTTTTGTGGCTTTTAGCATTCGTTTTTTGCCGTATGAGTCGAGACGCAGTTCGACGTCGTGCCATCCTTGGGATTCGTAGTAGGCTTTTACGTCTTCGGCAAAACGGGGATTAAGTTCGAGATATACAGAGCCGGATGGTTTCAGGGCTTTGGAAGCTATTTCTTCCATCCTTTTGTATGGCTTTATGGGGTCGTCGGCATCGACAAAAAGGGCTTCTGAAGGTTCAAAATCCTTGACACGCACTTCCATGTCGGGCATTTCATCCGGGGCGATATAAGGGGGATTGCTTACGATAATGTCGAAAGACTCTGACGGAGAATGCCAATTATACATATCAGTTTCGATAAGCCTGATCTTTACTTTATGGACATCCGCATTTTCTTTTGTCTGCTCAATGGCGATCTGACTAAAATCAAGAGCTGTTACCGTAGGAAAAGAGAGATGCTTTGCGAGGGCTATTGCAATGCATCCGGACCCTGTGCCGATATCGAGAACGGAAAGGTCGGATTTTCCAGCGGCATCGTCACAAATCCAATCTACGAGTTCTTCTGTTTCGGGACGTGGGATGAGAACCCCAGGACGAACCTTAAGATCCATTCCATAGAAGCGAGCATTGCCGGTGATATATTGTATTGGTTCGCCAAGAATAAGACGGTCGACGATGCCATCAATTTCCCTTTTGGCAAAGTCGGACAGTTCTTTTCCCTCATTCATGATGAGGTCTACCCTACTCCAACCCTTGACATGGGAGAATATGAGAAGGATTACGGCTTCTCGTTCCCTACGGTCGAAGATGCCATCCAACCTCCCCCTGACTTCCAATAATTCTTCTCGAACTGTCATAACATAATCTCATTTAGTGACTGCAGTGACACATAATGAAGTGTCATACACAACTCCATTGCGAAGTTACAAAATCAAAACGAATCAACCAAATTTTTCTATGCCAAAAACAACCGAGCACTGATTATACCGCAGATTAGACCCTATAAAAGAATATAAAAAAAGAAATATATATCGCACAAGCGCAAGATTAAAAATTAAATTTCAGCTCCATAAAGTTCCTTAGATTCTTGATTATCTGAGAATTTTTTACTATCTTTGCGATTGAAATAAACATTTATGTGGCAGTAAGTTTTAGCATTATTTAATAGTTGTTTAATCATGGCGGAATTAGATTTAAGCAAGCTCGGTGAATACCGAGAACATAATAAGCTTGAGGCTAAGAAGGCTAAAGGTGGTTTCCCTGGATCTTTCTGGGAGACTTACTCGGCTTTTGCTAATACCGATGGTGGAATCATTCTGCTTGGAGTTCGCGAGGAGAAGGATGGCCGACTTGTTCCGGAAGATGTTGATGCTGAGAAACTGGAGAAGGACTTTTGGAATATGGTCAACAACCGCCAGAAGATAAGCGCGAACATTGTTACCCGAAGCAGGGTTAAGATAGAGCCGGTTGATGGTAAGAATATTCTTGTTGTGCGTGTTCCTCGTGCTGAACGAGCTGCCCGTCCGGTTTACGTCGGCACAGATCCGAAGTCAGGTACCTACCGACGCAATCATGAAGGCGATTATCATTGTTCACTCGACGAAATGTCGCTGATGTTCCGTGATGCAGCTTATGTCACTCAGGATGCAAAGGTTCTTGACAAAATGGATATTACGGTATTCTGCAAGGATACAGTCAAAGGCTATCGCAACTTCTTTCGTTCCACTCATTCCAATCATCTTTGGAACAACGAAGATGATGAGATGTTCTTGCGCAAAATCGGTGCAATCGGGATCGGAGAGGATGGTAAATACCATCCCACAGCTGCCGGACTCTTGATGTTCGGCTATGAATATGAGATTACACGCGAATTTCCGAACTACTTCCTCGACTATCAGGAGAACCGTTCATTGGGTGCAACCCGGTGGACAGACCGCATCGTCTCTACTTCCGGAGATTGGAGTGGCAACGTATTCGATTTTGTAATTGAAGCATTGCGACGCATGCAACAAGGTCTCAAAGTGCCATTTGTATTAAAAGGCAATCTCCGCGTAGATGACACGCCAATCCATAAACTTCTCCGCGAAGCCATCACCAACGCCTGCGTCCACGCTGATTTCTATGGACGTCAGGGATTGGTGATTCAGAAATCAGAGGAAGGCTATCGTCTCTCAAATCCCGGTACAGTCCGCATCTCTATCTCAGATGCGATTGAAGGAGGCATCTCCGACCCTCGAAACGGTATCATGCTGAAGATTTTCTCCCTAATCGAATTCGGCGAAAGAGCTGGAAGTGGACTGAGCGGTATCTGCAAACGCTGGGAAAAAGTCTATCACACTCCCGTCACTATTGAAGAAACCCACAAAGACGGAGTAGACCGAACAATATTGACCCTATCCACAGGAGGCCATGAACAAGATGTAAAAGCCATGCTCGAACTCTACGGCGACCTAATCGACACCGGTGAACCCCAAACCGACCAAGAAACTACCAAGAGAACGGAAGAAACTACCCAGACAACTACCCAAACCGACCAGAAATCTACCCAAACAGAGGACCATACTACCCAGACAACTACCCAAACCGACCAGAAATCTACCCAAACAGAGGACCATACCACCCAGACAGAAGCCTCCCTAACTCTAACAGTTCAAGAACAGATCATTGAAGAATTGAGAAAAAATCCGAATCTAAGCCGCAAAGAATTGGCAAAGATAATCACGTCTGTTACAGAAGATGGCATCAAATACCATCTAAAGAAACTGCAAGAGCGAGGTATGCTCAGACGTATAGGTGCCAACTTTGGAGGATATTGGGAGATTATTATAAATTAAGCTAAATATCCTCTATAAACGTAAATATTAAAAGGTTTATTAAAATATAACTGTTATGGAGAGTCTATCTACAGAAGTAAAAGAAAAAGATATTGAAGAGGGAATAAAATTAGATTGTGGCGTTATCTATAGCAAAGATGGTACACGACTACTCCATTATACTAATTACGATAATCATAATGCAGAATCATACATTATTAGAGAAGGAACTCAAATAATATGTAATTCAGCTTTTACTTTAAGCAAACTAAAAAGAGTAATTTTGCCTGATTCGATAATTGCTATAGGGGATAATGCGTTCCAAGATTGCAACTATCTAAAAGATATTAATATTCCGGAAACCTTGCTAAGTATTGGCAGTAATGCATTTTCTGATTGTTGGTCACTGGAAGATTTTTATATCCCAGATTCCGTAAAATATATAAAAGAAAATCCGTTTTTAAGATGTTATAATTTAAACCTAAGACGACTATCATCAAAGCATTTTCGAGTAATAGATCAAATGCTCATTGACCATAGAGGTCTATTAATTTCATGTGTGAATGATACCAACATTATTTGTATTCCCAATGGTGTCACAGCAATTGGAGACAATGCTTTCGATGGACTTAGTACTAACGAAGTTGTAATTCCTAATTCCGTCACTTCAATAGGTCGATTCGCTTTCTATGGTTGTACTCTTTTGAGCAAAGTAAAATTCCCAGATTCTTTAGTATCTATAGGAGATTATGCATTTGCCGAATGTCACACATTGATAGACCTAAATCTTTCAGACCTTGAAATAAAGATCGGCTATTGGGCTTTCTCCCACTGCTATTCTTTGAAGAGGATTAAACTGCCAAAGTCTTTTGATCATATAAATATCAATCCTTTTGTTGGTTGCTATAATCATAATATGCAAGTATATATTCCTTGTCAAGCGAAGTATTATCTTATAGATCATATGGTCATTGATTTTGACGGTATTCTCATATCATGCTTTAAGGATTGTGAGAATATTGTAATACCCGATTGCGTTAGGTCAATTGGCAAATACGCTTTTTATGAGTGTAAGTCTCTAAAAAGTGTGTATATCCCAGATTCAGTAAAAACTATAGAAGATTTTGCTTTTGCCGATTGTGAGTCACTAACTAATATAACTATTCCAAAGGCTGTTACGTACATTGGAGATTATGCATTTTCACGAGAATGTGTCGTATCTGATATAAAAATATTTTTGAATGATTCTACTAATTTTAACCCTAAGTCATCTGGAATAGGCTTATTCTCAGGAAATATAATATTAATACATAGAAATTACTAAGAATAATAAAATAATGACAATTGTTAATCAGATTAAAATGTTAAAATCGAGCAGTGTTTAGACCATGGACTGACCGCTGAAAATTCTTGATGTCAGGACGATTATTTCCAAATTGGATTATATCGCCAATTTCCTGTGAACCCGATTCTATATATTGGAATGTTTTTGTTATTATCTGTTTATAGTGTGAAACTTTTGGTCGAAATCATATCGTTGTATAATCTCATGAAAAGATATACCTTCTATAAAAACTCCTTCTGTCTCGGGGTCAATAAAATCTTTCCAATAGTATTTTAAGCGGAAATAACTGCAAAGAAATTCTTTGCATGTTTGAGTTCCTCTTCAGTGAACTGCATTCCCCTATTGCGAAGTAGTGAGATTTGTTGATCTATATCTCTTGGTTTTTGATTGCTCATAGTAAAATTAAAAGCGACCTACCTGCAGTTCTACGGGATGCAGACAGGTTCTGTTACTGTGTAATCGAAAATTTTTTCGAATCCGGTGGTCCCACTTGGGAAACTCCACTTTTATTATATCCTAAAAATCAATTCTTTATCCGAGTGTCTTCCCGCAACTCCAACATTTGCTCCTACGATGCATTGCATCGCTTTTCATCGCGTTGCTCCGCCGAGGCCATCGAAATGCCCTTAAAGTTAGCTCTCAAGTTCTCTCAATTGTCATATGTAAATATGACGGATTTCACTCTGAAATAGTATCTACTTAGAAGCATCACACCATATATTTATTTTCTTATGAAATCCCATTTAATGGATTTTGGAAAACTGTTAAATGTTGCTTGGTAGCCTTACCTGATTTTCCTTCAAACCAAATGCGTAAGAATCCTACATCTCCTGTCGTTGTCATATAGGGAGCACCCTTGCCACAATCTGTTAGATACCTATACTCAGCTGCCACAATGAGATTATAGTGGGATGTTACTATTAAGTATGCCATATAGACCTGTGACACTTTTGTTTTAAAGTAGGATTACAGAAGGTCTCGAAAACGATAAGCTTTGGCTGAGCCAAGTTCCATCATAAAAGTGAGTGTATCTTTCATTTTGGATTTGACGCGATTATTCTCCCGGATCTTTCTTGAGTTTAGGAGCCAATACTGATTAATAAACTGCTCCAAATAATACAGAGTACTGGAAAGATGACGACTCTTTAGAGTAAAATGACTTCTAACAATCGTATTGTGAATGCAATCCAATCCTACGTCCATGTATTTGCTTCCGATCGTGCAAAATACTTTAGCCATACAAAAAAGAGTGATATCAAAAGTCCCGAAATCTTTAGCTACTCTTTCAAATAATCTCAGCATCCCAATGCCAAAGCTATGCCATTCACGTACATCTTTATTCCAATATGAAGCGGATAAGAGGTATTCTACGAGCGTTTCTTCCATATGAAAATTGGGAATACGGTTATATGATAGCACTTTGGGATATAATAATTCCCATATAATAAGGAATTGCTCAGATCGACGCTCATTCTCATTTTCCACAATGAAAGCCCGAATCAAAGAATCTGTATGTCTGCCACCTTCCGCCTTTTCTATCAAAGGTAGAAAAAAACGTTTGATTGTCTCTTTTGAGTCAAGCGATAACAAGAACTTTGCGAGCTTATGAAAAATAGCGTAGCGAAAATTTGTAAATACGCTTGAATTATATGGATTCTTCTCAGGATCATCCGTTCGACGAGTTTCATTTAGAAATCTATAAGGTAATTCACGACAAATCTTTTCATAGATGGAAAGTATTAGCTCGTCGTTCGAGGGGATGGGGAGAGAGATTAATACATTGTTAAGCACATAAATATCTGAGCAATCGATATTGTCAACAGAAAGAATCCCATTCAGGGATTCTAATTTGTCAAGAGCATCCCATAAACTTCCCTTTTCAGAATGAGCTAATTTCTGCAATTCCAAATAATATGCGAGAATTGTCCTGGCTATTTCAGAATCCTTTTCCCATAACCCCGATTGTACGATTGCTTCAGGTACCTTTTGGCAGAGTATTCTCCAGGAATTCCCATCAAAAAACCTGACCATGGAAAAAGCCAATTCGATCATTGTATCATTGGCTGTTTCAGGATAAAGGGTCAATAAATAAGGTATAGCATAGATGGCTTCTTTGGTACCGTCACCTTCCTGATAGAAATAACCTGGCTGAAAAAGATTTTGAAACGCCTCTAATACAATGTCACGACAACAATCACAATCTGCTGATGAAATATGTTTCTGAAATTCACGCAAAAGTTTTGACGCAACTTGAACAGGTACCCCTTGATTCAGGTAACGGGCCATCTGATTCATATTTTTGGTTTCTAATAATAGCGATTTTAGCTCATCCATAGCAATTTCAGGATGCTCATCATACTCCTTCATCTTGGCGGTCCGGGAAGATAAGTCCCGATCAATCAGCGAAGACCACATGCGCAATGACGAATATTTGAGGACTTCGTCTGCTTGTCTTAGAGCTTCCTCACCGCTGATCACAGAGTGCTCCGATCTATAAATGGGCTTAAACTGTATTACCGTCCCTTCTTCCGTCTTACCGATGACTTCTGGTTTGAGGTTACGAAGATCTATGCGTTCGATGATATTGCTCATCCTCTCCATGACTTCACTACTTCCTTTAAAACCGTCTATGATTTTATGTATGTTTGCTATGTATTCTGTCTGCTCAGTTTCGCTCATGCATCCAATTCTTGCATACTGATATTTGAGAATGAGCCCTTCCAATGATTCTTTCCTGTGAGGACTTTCGCACTCTTTCAGCCGCTCTTTAACATATAATTCATCCTTCAATCCGGACAATCCTGCCCCCATACCTGCTAATGTCTTTACCTCATGTTCATGAATGCTTCTGACTGAGTCGATCTCTAAGAATTGAGGTACGCTGAAGAGCGTCAACGCAATGTCCGGTAGTTTGTCCTGATATTTGACCACTATACTTGCAACAACTGCTGAGAGGGAGGCGGATTTTGATTCCTTAAGAATTTTTATCAGTATCCATTTGATATCGGCGGTTTCATATTTATCAAAAATCTGCAGCAAGAATTTTTCAAGAGCCATGTGAATCGACTGGATGAAGTATGGAGTGACAGGAGTTCCAGAGCCTCGGTAACACTCCCAAAGGCTCCGACTGCAATATTGCTTGTGAGTTATGGCATTTATTTGAAATTCTACTTCCTCAACGTTTGGGTCATAACCGCATTTATAATAACTCTCAACAAAATGGTTTACAAATCGGATTATGAAATCCAATGTTGCTTTCGGACTCACGTGAAGTAGTTGGAGCAAGGGAGTCTGATTGGCGCTTGCCGGGAAATAATGGAAATCGGTGTTGTTGGATAGACCGAATTTATTTTCTTGCGTTAGATTATTCCTTCTGTACCACCCATCAACCTCTTCTTCATCATCTTCATTATGTTCGGGCGAAAAAGACCACCATGACTCACCCAATGTCAGGACCTCAAGTGGCAATTCATGAATCACTTCAATTGAATAAGGTTCTACCAAAATCTTTTCGCAGATCACTCTCATGAGATAGGATTTCTTTACGGCGGGAGTATCAATGATAAGTCTAATGAGACTCCTGACTTGATTCTTAATTTCGACGGTTGCATCAAATATAATCGAAAGAATCTGCTTGTCAATATCGGTTACAAGGTATCTTTCAGACTTAAGTGCATTATCGAGAACAGAAAATGCAAGTTCACCAGATTGTAATGTGGCACTTCCTCTTTTGTTATTACTGGTCCATATTTTTAGCACAGGAATACATATGCCGAGATTATTTTCAAAGAAATCTGTCTTATGACTATGCATACAGGAGATCGCAGCCTCCCATCCTTTTCCAGTCGGCACCATCACCTCTCTAAAGAATTGATGAGGCTTCATGCAGGCGATCTGAAGGAGGAACAATATACGCTTGAACAAAGAATAAGCGTCAGCAATTATTCGATCTTCAAAAAAGGCAAAAAAATGATGTGCTTTGTCAGAAAGCATACATGCGACCAAAATTTCGTCAAGCCAGAATTGAGGTAGCTCGGACTCTGAAAATGCTTCACTTAAAATGTCAGGAAGTCCAAGTTCATTTTCCTGCAACTTGTCAAAAAGCCACATTCTAAGAGCTTTTCTTATTGGAAGCGAATCTCCTATATTCTCAAAGAAAGAACGGCAGTCTGGTGATCTTCTCCATTCGCGATCAATTATTTTTCTAAGAGCCCATTCCTCGTAAATATCATGGGTTATAAAATAGCCACCACGATCATTGCCAATACTGAGAATTTCGTCTTGTGTCAATGCGAATAGCGCATCACTTGGCAGACTATCGCCGTCAGTATAGAAATCGCCTGAATCGGCTCGGTGTCTGGCAATCGTTACCATGCATTTGTCTCGACTGACATTAATGCCATTATTGATTGAAGGACCCTGTATTACTTTACCCCATAATTTATCGATAAAATCTCCGTCGGAGCCTTTCTTGTCAATGTCATCGTAGTAAGACAAATACTCCCTTAAATAGAAAAGGTTCATAAGTCGGGAACGGAAGCGTGGATTTTCAGGCAGGTTGAAAGCATTATTTATCGCAATACTTTCCAATACTTTTTCTGAAAGCAATGGAATATCAGTCAAAAAGGGTATAATGCCTAACCCGTCCCTGAGAAAGGATAGAAGGACACTTTGATATACAGTACGAGTAAGGAAAAGCAATGACCATTTATTGGCCAAGAGTTTCCGGAACACAGGCAAGAGAGTATCCTGATTGTCCAGTTCTGCAAGCCGCTCTGCGGAATCTACCACAAAGCACTTCTTTTCTTCCCCATTGTAAGCATCCAGAAACGATTGGAATGTGAACTTGTTATTAAATTCGACAATTTCATCCGCGCTCTTATGTTTCAGCTCAGTGGCTTTAAAAATAATGATGGGGAAGTCCTTGTGATGTTCATTGTAGATATGTTTGAATAGGGCAGTTTTCCCGGAGCCTCCTTCTCCAGCGACAATAGTAGCACTTCCCGGAGTCAGATTAGACAAAATATTTTCTGTAATTTCGTTTCGGTCAATGTGTATGGTGTAATTGTGAAAAGAAATGCTCTCTTTTATAGGTGCAAGAAGCATATCGTTGTGGGTCTCAATTTCTTCGAGGAGAATAATCGGATTCGACTGATTGTCTCCAAAGTAGATATCGTATATATATCGGTTCTGAGGCAATGCCAGTTGAGCTTCAATATGGCTTGGCACTCTCCACACAATCGTCATGGCACCTGCTTTGGCTGCACTCTCTATATCTGAAATATACGAAGGTTTGAGGCCTTTCGATTTATAATTGACTCCCGACTCGCAGTTGGTGTAAATATAATAATCCTTCACGAGGGGATAATATGATTTTGTCTTGTTGATGGAATCAATGACATCATCCTTACCATCCTTCAGAGATGTCAGATATTTAGCCTGGAATCCCGATAGCCTACCATTGTAAATAATTGGTTCTGTTTCAATTCCCGGATGATTTTTAAATCTGAAAAGGCCCTGTGGATTGCCTGTTTCTGACAGAAAAAGCAGATAACTCATCTGTTCGAAAGCTGCTGTTTCTCGTCCCTGAAACTTCTTCCTAAAGAAATTCCAGTCAATATTCAGTTCGTATTTGTTCATCAACGTTGTTTTTAATATTTATATTTACATGAAAATCGCTAGATTTTCACACCGATGGGATAAATAATCTTTTTTAGAGGAAAAATACAATATAAGACTGAGAAAACCAACTGCTAGTCTGTAACTAATCGGGAGGATGTTTTTAAAGCCGAAGGAGATGTCTCCGACACACGGTGTCGATTACGAACTTATGTAGGGCTTTACTTCCAATGGTTGGATTTTTCTACTAAGGAATTAAGACCAACGGCTTCTCAAATGCAAGATGCCTCATTTTGCTCCGAAATGCGTTGGATACATAAACGAAGAATTCTGACAATCATTGACTTTCAGGATTCTTCAGCAAATGACTTCCAAATAAGATGGTTCATTCTGGGCACTTCACTTTTGAATACCCTTATTACCAAAGATTTATCTTAGACGATTTCGTCAGCTCCGATATTTGCTTTTACGGCGCATTGCATAGCTTTACATTGCTCTGAACTGCTGAAGCCGTCGGAATCAGCGTTGGGTTGCTCACAAGTTGTCTTACTTGACATCTGTGTATATAACAAGGTAACATTCTTATTATTGCTAAACTGATTATTGATTTTGTAATTTCCATTCTTTTGCGGCCTCTGTCAGACGATATTTCTGTTTTGGATGATTGGGCTGATTTGCATGTAAGCGTTCAATGGCATTTTCAGCCAATGCCGGTTTGATGTAGCTTTCCCTGAAGTGCTTTGGGTCTGCATAACCACTCAGCTCAGTTAACTCTCTTATTGAATAATTTTTATCTCCCATTGCTTGAACAAGTTGTATAACTTGGGGCGAACTTGGGGCGAACTTGGGGCGAACTTGGGGCGAACTTGGGGCGACGTGAGGTGGTACTTGGTCAGTGGTTGAGCGGTGGTTGAGCGGTTCATCCTCTTGCTTGGTCTGAGGTTGAGCGGTATGAGAGTCCAACTTGGTCGGACGTTTGAAGGTGACGTAGACGAAGCCACCGTCCCAACGCCATGTCGGGTCTTCTACTCCTTGCTCGCGGCATGCCTCGATGATACGGTGGATGCCGCTGCCCCAGCTTTCAAGGAAAGTTGAGCGGTAGAGAGCCTGCGCCATATTGCGATTGTAGGGATATGACTCATGCGACTCCTTTATGTGCTCTATCGGAATCTGGGGTGGAAAAACGCCCGGATTGGCAATCTCCACGCGATTGTCATAGACCGCGATACTGATTGTCAGATTCTGTTTCTCCCACTGGCGATGACATAGTGCATTGATAAGTGCTTCTCTCAGCGCTTTCACTGGCACTTCAAGTCGCTCTTCTCTCATTAGGCTCCTATTCGTTATCTTACCGCTGAGATTAAGATGCTTGAAGAAGAATGCCATTCCAGCGTCAAGAAGGTCGAAGAAATTACCTTCTACACGTTGATTGTCGATGAATTCAAGTTTATTTGTGCCGAGGAAACGAGCCAACCTTAATTGGAAATTATCGTAGGGGTAGATGTTATTCGAGAAAAGCATAGCAGCACCGTTGGTCGGCACACCATGGTCAGTAAGTTTCCACTTTGCCAACGTGTCCTCAATAGGAGCCGACAATGCAGATTCCGGGATTCGTCCACCTTCCACTCCAAGACGGATGCAACCAAGAATTCTGTCACGGTTCAGATCAGAAAGGCTCACTCCCTTTGCCGGGAACGTCTCCCATGCGTAGGATTGGGGTTCGTATGCCCTGAGACGATCCTCATACATGTCGCGCGGCATTATCTTTGTGGTGCTTTCAAGTTTGTAGTAAGGTCTGCCTCTAAATGTATATGGACGGTCTCCCCATTTCCAACCATTGAAATGGAATGCTATCACTTTGTTGCCGGGATGATCCGGAACATCAACGTATATCGGTTGTATATCATAAGCAGGTTCTATCCCTGCCAAAGCCTGAGAAATCTCTCGCTTCGTCGTATCCGTCACTTCCTGACCGATAATCTTCAGTGACTTCGGTGTAATACCGAAAATCAGCCAACCGCCATCAGTATTCAGAAACGCGCACGCCGCATGCATACCGTCCTTCAGTTCGCCGGTAGTTTTCTTAAGTTCCAAAGTCCTCGACTCATCCGTCTCAACCAAAGTCTTTATATCTTCAATAGTCATCATAACATGCAACGTTATATAAATTAGAGAGCACAAGCGGAAATAAAAATATAAAAAACGACCTGCCTGCAGTTCTACGGGATGCAGACAGGTTCTGTTACTGTGTAATCGAAAATATTTTCGAATCCGGTGGTCCCACTTGGGCTTGAACCAAGGACTCCCTGATTATGAGTCAGGTGCTCTGACCAACTGAGCTATAGGACCATACTTAACGCGCCCTTGGCTCGAAGCCATATATGATGTAATTGAGAGCAAAGTGCTCTTGCGCGTTTTGCGAGTGCAAAGTTAGGAATAATTTTTTGATTGTGCAAATATTTCTGCTGTTTTTTTTGATTTTTTCTCTGTTCTTCGCAACTCTTTCTTTTATGATGCCTTTCCTATGGCCGAAACACACAGAGTGCGCAGAGGAGGTGGGGGCGCAGAGTGAATGTGGACACAGAGACAGGTGTTGATGCAAGATGGAGAAATAAGAAAGGGAGCTACAGATAAATACTCTGTCACTCCCTTATTAGCAAGCTAAGCCAAAGAAAAAGTGCCTATAAGCTTAGGGTTGAAATAAATAAGTACATTTTGATCGTATTGAGTTTTGCTTACTTTTGATTTGCAAAGGTATAAAAATATTTCCTATTTCCCAACAACGCAAAATGCATTTTTAAACCAAAAAGCCAATAACACGCGTCAAACTGACTAAAAATGGAACTGAACAGACAATTTTTTCATTGCAACAATTCCAAATATACGACATTGGTATTCAAAAAATCAACAAAAATGATTAACTTTGCAATTTGTAAGCAATTATACTTTCATAAGCAATTAAACTAATGAATCTACGTTTGCCATGAAACTCACCATATATAAACCAATATGGATTCAACTGCTCTTGTCGGCAATTTTGCTGGCAACTCTCTCTTCTTGCAAGAAAAAGAGCGACAACCTAACAATGCCACCTATTATAGCCGATATCAATGATACCTTAAGAGCCGGAAATCTGACAAAGGCCATTGAAATGACAGATGCCCTTAAAAAGGAAGCTCTCATCAATAAAGACTCCGTGTTGTGGAGCGAAGCAATGGTGCAACAAGGTGTCAATTCATATTATCAGGGCAATGCGCCTCTCGTGCTTTCATCTTCCGACTCTGCCATAATTTGGCTTGAGCGTCAGAAACCATCAAAAGAACGAGCCAGACTGCTTGCAAAGGCATATCAGACTCATGGAGCATACTATGATCAGTATTATTTTAATCCTGACTCAAGCGCATTATATTTTCGGAAAGCAGTTGACAATGCGGAAATGTCAGGCATTAAAGAAGACCTTCCTCAGGCCTACGGCAATTATGCAAATGCTATGAGAATGTCTGCCGCTCTTGACAGCGCTGCATTTTATTATCATAGGGCAATCTCAGTGGCAGACTCAATTGGGCTCGAAACAGTGCACTACATACCCTTATATAATGGCATAGCTTCCGTGCTTACTGACATGCGAGACTTTGACAACAGTGCGTTCTGGTGGGGCAAGTCTATGAGTATTATAGAATCAATGAGCCAGTATGATAAGTTTAATACTCTTACTGGATACGGCAATGACTTGTATTATCGTGAAGACTATGAAGGTGCCAATAAATTATTTCTACGCCTGAGAGGTATGCTTGATTCCATCCCGGGCTCAAGGTGGGAGACAATGTTTACAAATGTCAACCTTGCTGACTCATATATCAGACTGGGACAAACATCAACAGCGACAGAATTGCTTGATTCTGCCTCAAGCTATTTCATGGAGGAACAGCCCAACCCCATGGTATTGTCGTATATCCACACCCTCAAGATGCGTATAGCGATGGTCAAAGGAGAATATGAGAGTGGAATCAACTTAGCTAAGATCCATCCTGAAGCTGACACCCTAAGGCTTGAACAACACCTGGCAAGACTCAAGGCACTTGAGGAATTATATAGTAGCGTCGGGAATAACAGGATGGCATACGTCACAAGATGCAGACATGACCATCTCAACGACTCCCTGAGGTCTGAGAAACTCAAACAGCAGATTTCATCACTTAACGCAAGGTATCAGCGCGACCACCGAATACTTGACCTCGAGGCAAGCACCACACGCCAGCAAGCAAACATCTACAAGCTTATGGCGGCAATCGCAATTGCAATTGCCATAATAATTGCATTGATTCTATTCTATGTAGTAATACGCACAAACATGCGTAAACGCGAGCATAGGATGATGACTAAGATCATAAGCCTCCGACAAGAGAATCTCAGAAGCCGTGTGACTCCTCATTTTATCTACAATGCTCTAAATCATGAGCTGTATAATGAGAAAAACGGAAAGCCTTCACACCTCGACGCTTTAGTGCATCTTATCAGGCGTCAGCAGATCATAGCTTCAGAAATACTTGTGCCTTTTTCAGAAGAACTGAAATTTACAGGCGACTATATAAAGGTGATAAGCGATAGCGGGCAGGCTCCCATAGATTATACCTACAACATTGAAGAAGGAATCGATCAGGATTTCTTGTTCCCTTCAATGACACTACAAATACTTGTAGAGAATGCCTTCAAACATGGGTTCTCGACGCTTGCCCCGGGTGCCGAAAGAAAGCTACTCATTTCCATTACGCGCATAAGCGAAAGCCTAATTTCCGTAAGCGTTTTCAACAATTGTGGCACTGTGCTTTCAAAAGCAGAAAAAGGGGGAACGGGGCTAAAAGTGTTGGTAGAGACAATTCGCCTTATCAACGAGCATAATAAAGAACAGACCTCATTCCATTTAGACACGAATGCCGAACACGACGGACTAAAAGGATATAATGCCACCATCATCATTCCAAACAATCTCACAAGAAATGACAGACAATAAGAATTCTTCAAAAATTAAAGCGATTATCATCGACGACGACTTGCCAAGTATAAAACTACTGTCGGATGAGCTTATCAAGAGAAAAGACATAGAACTTTGCGCCACTGCCGAGACTTTGCATGAGGGGGAAAAGCTGATAGCCCAACATACCCCTGACCTACTTTTTTTAGATATGAATTTTTCAGAAGGAAACGGGTTGTCGTGGTATGAGGATACAACACTTCCAGAAAACACGAAGGTAGTTTTCCATACCTGCTATCAGCGTTACATTCATGATGCCCTATCCCTCCGGGTGTTTGACTTCCTCCTGAAACCTTTTGACGCTTCTGAACTTGAAGTAATCATCAAAAGATTCAGAAAGCTTCAGAACGAGGGTGGCGAAGAAAACACTCAGCCAACAGAAGCTCCTGCACATCTCCCTACACATTCGAATGGATCACGACTACTATCAATCACTTCTGTGACAAATTCTAAAGTGATTGTGAATCCTGCAGACATAGTATATTTCAGATATCTCTCTGAAAGGAAAATATGGGAGTGCGTATTCTATAGCCTCAAAAGAATCATTCTGAAACGACAGACGACAGCGGAGACAATCCTCGGATTTGGTCCTGATTTTGTACGCACTCATAAGCACTTTATTGTCAATGTCAGATATATCGGCATAATCAACGGAAACGACTGCATTCTTCTTCCTCCTCTCGACAACATTACTGAAATCAAGATATCTAAAACATATCGGAGAGAACTGATGGATCGGTTTTATGATATTTAGTTGTGGGGTTGTGGAGTTGTGGGGTTGTGGAGTTGTGGAGTTGTTAGTTGGGGAGTTGTGGAGTTGTTTATAATTTTTTAAACTAAGGGTTGTGGTATTCGGTTTTAATATAAAATGACCGATTATGACAAATACTGATATTACTGAAAATAATCGTGGAGATTCTACAGATATAAAAGAGAAGTGGAAAGACACTATTGAGAAGATATTTAAAATAGTGGTTCCATTAGGAATCTCTACAGTGATGATAGTGTGGATGTCGCACAAGGTGGATTTCCATAAGGTGTGGAGCATCACCTCTCACGACTGCAACTATTGGTGGCTTCTTCTCGTAATGCTACTGACAATGCTTTCTTATTCCATAAGGGGAATAAGATGGGGATATCAATTGCGGGCAGCCGGAATACCAAGGATGTCGGTGACATCAGAAAGTGTGTCTATCTATTCTGCATACGCAATAAATCTTCTTGTGCCTTATCTTGGGGAAGCATGGAGATGCGTCTATGTTGTGAGGCGTGAAAAAGCCAAATTATCTACCGTAGTGGGCACTGACTTGGCAGACCGAAGTTCAGACTTCGTAATGATAGTCTTGCTCCTCGGGCTTGCTCTTATTGTAGCTAATCCGGCTCTTACCCATTTCTTTGACCAATATTCATTCGGACGAGATATCGAGGACATATTATCAAAATGGGAATTATGGACGGGTATCGGAATTGCTGCCATTATCTTTATACTCTGCGATATAAAATATAAGAATTCAAAATTCTTCAAGGGCATCAATCTGAGCATATCAAGGATGTGGCAAGGATTCAAGGTGATATTCACGATGGAAGGAAGATGGACCTATCTATTCCTGACGATAGCTATCTGGGTATGCTATTTCCTTAAGATTTATCTTGTATTCTTCGCATTCCCATTCACAAGAGAGCTTCTGACTCATCCGGGGTATGCCTACGGTCTACTTCCCGGATTAGTGGCATTTGTATTCGGATCGTTCAGCATGGCAATTCCGAGCAACGGAGGTCTGGGACCTTGGAACATTGCTGTCATGTACGCCCTGATGCTATATGGAATAGGGCATACGGATGCAGCGGCATTCTCAATTGTAGCATGGAGCACTCAAACTATAATGACGATATTATTAGGTATATTTTCTATGATATACATAGCTGCTACAAAAAGGAAAAAATCGCTTTGACAAATCATAAATTATTATTATTTTTGTCGACTGTAACCAGTCAGGCAGAAAATGTCATCAAAATCTTCACATATCAACTATATTGCGCAGAAATACTTTTTTATCTGCGTCGCCGCTATCAGCGGAATTCTTTTCTCGATACTTATATCCCTTACTCCACCGGGAGCTGACGACCTATTGTTTATGGTGCCAATGAAAGGGCATAAAGCGGGTCTTGAACTATGGGCAATAATGGCCGAAAGAATCCCTTGGATATGGGAGACACAGTCCGGACGCCTTGGAAACTTCCTTTCCTTGCCATTCCTATATTTGGCACCGAAATGGATATTCGGTATTATCAGCGGGGGTATGGTATTTATATTAATCACTCTATCTTGCCGCATATCAGGAACGCGCTTTGGGTCAATAGTCAGTTGGCTTCTGTATGCAACGATAGTCATAGCTTTTCCTTGGTATGACTACTTGACACTCGTGACATACGCCATCAATTATTTATGGGCAGCCGCAGCCGTAGTAGGAGCCATTTATTGCTATCTCAATATCAATAATTATAAAGGGATTCAACTTTGGTTTGCATGCTTTTTGATGTTCATAGCAGGATGGATGCATGAAGGATTTGGAGCTCCCCTGAGTGCCGGCATCACCATTTGCATTATGCTCCAACTTAAAGAGTGCTCCAAAAAACAAATAGCAGCATGGACAGCTTCTTGTGTAGGAACTTGCATGACGATGCTATCTCCGGTATTTTGGCAAAGGAGCGAACGCACCACCAACTATCTGCTCAAATTTACTTATAAAGAAGCATTATTGCAACTTGGACCCGCATTAATATTCATAATCGCTTTTATCCTATTGCTATTATGGATGATATCAAAGAGAGAGAGACGACAAGACATACCAAAAGCCAAAAGTCTCGTGATTTTCATCATTGGAGCTGCAGCTGCAGGGGCTGTATTCCTCAAGTATTACACGGGTCCTCGCACAGGAGCTCCTGTAATGCTTTACAGCGCTTTGGGATGCGCGTATATTCTTTCCACAGCACCATCGGCAAAACACTCCTACGTTGCGCTTCAATGGGTCATAGGGATCATTATAGGATGTTTTTCGTTAACTCACCTTGCATTTACCGATATCAAACAGCAAGAATGCAGTAAAGAGTATGCGGAAGTGACAACACTCTATAAAGATTCGGAAAATGGAACATTTTATTACGATCTTGCATACCCAAAAGCTGACATGACGCTTTTCAAGACTTCAATCAGGCAATTTCATGAGAAGGTGCCAAAGGAGTTCATGCGCATGTATTACTCTCCTAATAACAATATGGTGATACTACCCACTGCGATGAAAGGTTTCTCACCTGAACGATCTGAAAAATCCAAGATTACTCCCGGAGCTATGATCTACAATGGGTGGATAGTGGTTTCCGAAGATTTTGACGTCGATTCTTTCCAAAGAATAGGGGTCATCACGGGAAATGGCGAAATTGTATCATCTCGATTTAGGACAGACAGATTTTTCTGCCCGGGATATGGTAATTTTCTTCTTATTACACCTCATATAAAGGTGCTTGATCAGACGATTCGGATTAAAGACGTAGAGATAAACTACCATTCGAGATAAAAAAGAAAGATAATAATAGTTAAAAAAGACTAATATTAGAGATTTTTGGTAATATTTTAGGCAGATAAACGTCATACGTTAAGAATATCTAACTAAATGCCCAAACGACATGACAAGAATGAGCAAGATAGCATTGTTGCTGCTGACTTTAGCAACTGCCTCTCCTGCAATTGCACAGAATCTGAGAGTGAAAGGTTTAGTCTGTGACTCCATAGGCAATCCGGAAAGCTTTGCCACATTAAGAGTATTCCTTCTTCCTGACACCATAAAGCCAAAGGCAACCGGAACTGCCAACGAAGAGGGTTCTTTCAACATTAAACTTCCTCAGGAAGGTAGCTACCGAGTAAATATATTGTCATTCGGCAAGCAAGACCTCAACAAAGACATCGCCGTCACCAATGAGTATCCCACTGTAGATCTTGGTAAAATGACAATGACCGAGCAAACCAATCTTCTCCAAGAAGTTACAGTGACAGCCCAGCGTCCCCTCGTCACGAAGGAAATTGACCGCATCGGTTATGATGTTCAGGCTGATGATGAAGCCAAGACTTCACAACTCGACGAAATATTGAAGAAGGTGCCCCTCGTAAGCGTTGATCCGGATGGAACCATAAAGATCAAAGGCTCAACAGACTTCAAGGTATATAAAAACGGACGTCCGAACAATTCCTTCTCACGCAATGCCAAAGATATCTTTAAGGCAATTCCGGCTTCAATGATAAAAAAGATTGAAGTGATCACAGATCCGGGAGCTCGGGAGGACGCCGAAGGAACTACGGCAATCCTTAATATTGTGACGATGGAAAACACCGTCATCAAAGGTGTGATGGGAAATGTCAGGCTTTCCTTCTCGAGATATGACGACTATCCCTCCGGCAGCGCATGGCTACAGACCCAGATAGACAAGGTCAACCTATCATTATATGGGGGCTATTCTAACATATCCAAAAGAAAACAAAAGTATAAATCGGAATCTCTGATGAAATATGATGATTCCGGGAATGAAATGCGCTCTGAAAGCACCGGCGAGAGCCAGGGAGGGTTAGGCTATTTCGGAGTCGAAGGGAGTCTTGAGTTAGATACTCTCAACCTGATCACAGCAGAATTTAACGGCTATACCTACTCGCTAAAGAGCAACTCCTTTGCATTTAACTCTATGACAAGCGGAGCCGGAAATCTCATATACTCATACCACAACAACTATACATCGAATCCAAATAGCTACTTCGATATCGATGGAAGCTTCAACTATCAGCGTTCCACTCGAAAAAAGGGAGAGACACTGACTTTATCTTACAGAGTATCTTCGACCAACCAAAGGCAACACAGTATATCAGAATATGAAGATGAACTCAATATGCCTGTTCCCTACACTGGAACTTCAAACGATTTTACACTTGATTTCATAGAGCATACAGGGCAATTTGACTGGACACGCCCAATCAACGATCTAAATAAGTTTGATGTAGGCTTGAAATATATCAACCGCAACAACCATTCTATCAACGATCAAGACTATTTCGGCTATCAGAAACTACATTCCGACTTCATACACAACACCCAAGTATTCGCTCTCTATTTTGATTACCGTCTGAAATGGAAAAAGTTTGGCGCACGCGCCGGACTCAGATATGAGTTTTCACGCCTTGCTGCGAAATATCGCGACGAAAGTAATGAGCCATTCAGCAGCAACCTCAACGACTGGGTGCCAAATGCAGCCATTTCATACGATATAAATGATGCCAACACCTTGAAGTTGTCTTATTCAACCCGCATCAATCGCCCGGGTATCAGCCAGCTGAATCCGGCAGTAATAGAAACGCCTAACAGCATTTCATCGGGAAATCCTGACTTGGGTTCGTCGCATTTTCAATCGTTAAATCTAAACTATAATCTCATAGGACGCAAATTCAGTCTTGACTTCAGCACTTCATACAGTTTTGTCAATAATGCGGTAATCTCTGTGCAAGAGTTGCTTTCGGGAGACATCATAAAGTCGGGATATGCTAATTCAGGACATAATAAATGGTTTAACATCGCTATGTGGATGAACTATACTCCATGGAGCAAAACATCTTTTATGCTTAATGCCAACTTAAACTATGCATACAGGTCAAATACCTCACTCGACATAACTACATCCGGTTGGGGCGGACATGCGTTCTTTAGAGTGCGTCAACAGCTGCCATGGGATATCGCGCTTTCCGGCTTCCTGCAATTCTATCGTTCTGCACCGGATTTGTACTCTATTGACAACACCAGAATATCTGATCAGATGTATTATGGATTGGAACTGCAGAAATCATTGCTGAAAGAAAAACGACTCAATATATCTTTAAGCATTCAGAATCCATTCGGACATCGAGTCCGCATTTCGGATTCAAGTCCGAGAAATACGGGATATTCCGGTTATAATAGATATTATAACTATAGAAATGCTAATAACTTCAGTATTTCTGTCAGCTATAGATTCGGGTCGCTTAATGCTTCTGTGAAAAAGACTAATAAGTCGATAGATAATGATGATGTGGAGAATAGGAAGAATTAGTTAGACGTTTTACGTTTTACGTTGGACGTTAGACGTTGGACGTTGGACGTTGGACGTTGAAATAAAAACAGCCGGGACATCTAAATCCCGGCTGACTTTATTATAAAAAATTTATAGTATTATGGATGGAGGAGGCGGACGTGGTAGATGCCTCCGGAAGCCTTGCCTTTCTCAGTCAGGAACTTGACATTGACTGTCTTTTTGCCTTTGACAAGTTCTGCCGGAATTTTATATTCTTCATCGACGAAACCATTCTTGTTCCATTTGCCAACATTGTCGACTGAAGCGAGAGGTGTTTCATCTACAAGGATCGACATGTTTCCAATTCCGTTTTCGTTGCCCCAGTATCTTACCCGAAGAGTCAGATCATCGCGGTCGCCTGTATTCATGACATAAGAGAAGAATCCGCCGTTGGAAGCATCGCGCCAGGGCTCACCATTGAAGTTGCCGCTTGACGATCTTTCTGACTTCATCTGATGGTCTGCCTCAGGCTGCTGCTCGCCGGTGTTGACAGCGTCGACAGTACGGCCATCAAGAGCAAGTCTCATTTCTTCGTCGCGACGAGCGTCTTGCTGATATGAGGCATATTCTTTTGGCGACATTGAAAGGAAATACAGAGTGTAACGGGAATCATGGATACCATTAAACGGCTCGAGAACCACATTTTTACCTCCGTTTTCAAAGATACCGTTTGTAGTGTAAGTCAAACCACCTTCAACATCCGGCTTAAGGGCATTCAGTTTCTTTACAATATCCTTTCTATTTCCAATCAGTAGCGGAGTATCAAAAACTGACACGAGCGGGCCTCCTGCTATATGCCCCCAACGATGATCACCAGCCACCAAACCGGGCATCGGCACATCAGACTGAAGACGAGCGGCAAGAACAATCGGACCTCTTACTACACTTACGTAGCTCGGAAGATAATTCAATTCCTCAACCTCTACATGCATAGGCAATGACATCTCAACCACATCACCATCTTTCCATTCTCTATTGAGTGCTATGTAAGATGACGGATTAGACTTTACATTTACCTTCTTGCCATTGACTTTAACAACAGGATTCACACACCAACCCGGGTGACGGAGATTGAGAGTGAATGTGCTTGGGTTATCTACTCCAACAACTATCTTAGTTGCTTCTTCTTGAGGGAAATTGTTGGTTTGGGTAAGTTTAATGCCTTTATCTTTCCAATTGAGTTCGGAAGGTATAAAAAGATTTACCCAAAGAGAGTCGCCTGAATGAGTATAAATAAACTGGCCATACTTACCATGATTCTCCATACCGGTTCCGACACAGCACCACATGGCACTGTTAGGCTGCGAGTATACGCGATAATGACCGGGACGCGCAGGGGTGAAGTAGACATACCCACCATGCTCGGGATGCTGTGTGGAAAGTATATGATTGTAGACTGCACGCTCATAGAAATCAGCATATTTGGCATCAGGATTCATTCGGAACAAGCCTTCGGTAAGCTTCATCATATTGTTTGTGTTGCAAGACTCCGGACCCTCTCGGTCATCAACATAGCTTTTTGCATCAGCTGCAGAAGCGAAATGTTCGCGGCGACTGTTGCCACCGAATGACAGTGAGCGATTGTTGACAACTGTATCCCAGAAGAAATCGGCAGTCTTGTGGTACTCCTCGTCGCCGGAAACTTCTGACACACGTTGATAACCGACTACCTTCGGGACCTGAGTGTTGGCATGCATATTGTCAAGACGGTCAAGTCCATTATGAAGATTATCGTAAAGGGCATGATGAGTGAAGCGCTTTGCTGCATTCAGATATTTCTCATTGCCTGTGATTGCGTATGCATCGGCAAAAACCTCATTCATACCACCAAACTCATTGCCAAGCATACCTTCCATCTGCTGGTCGGAAAGATTCGAGATAAGATCAGCACCCCAATCACAGAGATTTAGGAACATGTTGAGAGCAGGTTTTGAGCCTGTATAGACCCAAGCATCGCGCAGACCCGCATACATTTTGTGGACATTATACCAAGGCACCCAATAATCCCACACCTTTCCTCCGTTGCCTTTACGGATTTCTTCCCATAGCACATCGCCATTAGGGACACCACCGATATAGCCATCGTTGCGGGCAGCGGCGCAAAGAGCAAGTTGAGAAATAACATAATCCAAACGATCTTTCAGACGCTGATCGCCGGTAGCGGCATAGTGGATGGCAAGAGCTGTAATGTAATGTCCACCGACATGCCCGTCAAGACCAGCCCAGTTGGAGAAATCTGCACCTTTAGGTTCGAGACCTGCTTCCTTGAAATAAGGAGCGAGCAAACGATCTGTATCGTAGCTGAGAAGCGTTTCGACGTTAAGATTCATTGCATCTTTGAAGCGGCTGTCGAGAAGCTTCACGTCTTGCAATGGGAACTCATTGGAGTATAAAGCATCCTGAGCATTGATTGAGAATGGAGCTGCAGTTAAAGCTAAGCTCAATAAGATTTTTGATATTGTATTCATTTGAATTATTATTTCACCATAAAGCGCCTCTCCGAGGCTACAGAGTTTATGTGATATTACTTTATAGACTACAATTATTTATTGAATTTCCAGGAATCGAATTGGAGAAGGTCTGAGCCATTGCCTGTAAAGACGAAATAGAGGTCATGGATTCCATCGCGCTTTATTGTCTTTGCTTTTTTCTCTGTCCAGTTGCTGCCGGAATAGGCATCCAGAGTAGCAATGAGTTCACCATTAGGAGCATCAAGATGGACTTCGATTTTTGAGCCCGGTTTGCCGTTGCGGACGCGAGCAGTGAAATCTTTTGCGCCATCGCCAAAATTCACTTCACGGAGCTTGATATAGTCGCCGGGATCTACTTCAGTAACATAGACACAATCAATGTTGTCGTAGCCTATATTGATACCTTCTTCCCACGCAATCGTCTCTCCTTGCTGCTTTACGTATGGATTCAGTGGATCAGCACTCTTGAGCACTCCCCTCTTGTCATGATGCATATAAGGGAGCGAGCCATCTTCATTAAATTCAAAGGGAATGACACTCGTGGTGCGACGCTTGCTATGTGATGTAGGAAGACCTTCGTCCATATAGAAGAAATACCATTGGCCTTTGTACTCACACATGCCGGTATGATTGCCCATACCACCATGCTCAAATGCCCTCATAAGCTGCCCTCCATATTTCCAAGGGCCAAGAGGAGAATCTGCCCAAGCCCAGTCGGTAGCCTCCGGACAAAAAGATGCGTATGCGAGATAATATTTGTCGCCACGTTTGGCGAGCCAAGGAGCCTCCTCGTAGTCAGGACCAAAAGCTTCCTTATCTTTAATTTCAAACACCTTGATATCACCGTCGTAGCTTATCATATCCTCGTTGAGCTTGACTGCATATAGGGCATTGTTGCCCCAATACATATATGCCTGTCCATCATCATCAATGAGAACAGTAGGGTCGATATCTTCCCAGCCGTGCCCACTATAGTTAGTATCTTCGGAATTGATCAAGAATTTCTTTCCACCAAGCGGATTTGTGAAAGGACCGTAAGGGGAATCTGATACGAGCACCGGGATGCCGAAAGTGGAGGTGTAATAATACCATTTGCCGTTACGGTAAGCCATTTGGGCTGCGTATGCGCAGTCTTTTGTGCCGAATCCTTCGTTGTTGAAAACCGGAGCATGATGAGTCCAGTTCACCATATCGGTAGTAGTGAAGCAAAGGTATTCACGCATCACGAAGTTATCCGGGTCAGCTGTAATATCATCGCAGCCTGTATAAAGATAGAGAGTATCGCCCACAACTACCGGAGCCGGGTCAGGAGTGAAGTGGGTTTGGCAGATGGGATTTTGAGCAACGACTAAAGCCGATGCCAGTAAGAGAGAGAGTGAGAATAAAGACTTTTTCATTTTGCACGGGTGATTTTGTAGGTTTGACCGGGGGTTGTGTCGAGATCGTATTCATAGACTTTGAGGAGGAGAGGATAGGCTTTTGACGTTTCAGAGCTAACTTCGGCATCTGCCATTTTGACCGGGGATAACAAAGGATTTTGAGTTTCACCTTCAGCTACGATCAGGCCTTCACCTTCAAGAGGCACGTAGGAACGAAGCCTTAGCTTTCCTCCTATGTTGGAATGAATGTTAGCTTCAGAGAGCTGACCTTTGTTCCAATTCATATCCACCGTATAGTTGCCTCTCGCTTTGAGACCTTTTACTTCACCTTCGCTCCAAGTGTCAGGCAAAGCAGGAAGGAGTTGGACAGCGCCATCGTGGCTCTGCAAAAGCATTTCAGCGACTCCGGCTGTAAAACCGAAATTGCCGTCGATTTGGAATGGAGGATGAGCATCGAAAAGATTCGGATAAAGACGACCTTCACCTCCACCGGAATAGTCAATCTGAGCAGAGCCCGGAAGGAGAGTAACAAAATTGTTTATAATCTTGTCGGCATGATTGCCATCAAGGAGACGTGCCCAAAGATTAAGTTTCCAACCGATGCTCCATCCGGTAGCAGCATCTCCGCGTTGGATGAGGGAATTCTTAGCACCGACGAAAGCATTCGGTGTTGAATTGGGAGTGATCTGATTTGATGGATATAGTCCATAGAGATGCGATACGTGGCGGTGCTGGTCTTTAGGATCGTCAGCATCAACAGTCCATTCCTGAAGCTGACCGTAGCGACCCACTTTCATTGGTTGAAGCTTAGATATTGTGTTCTGAAGTTGAGCTAAGTATTCAGCATCCTCACCGAGGATTTCAGCACATCTCAAAGTATTCTTGAGAGCATCGAAAGCTATCTGATTGTCCATAGTGCATCCGGCAGTGATCCAACTGCTACCATAGCCGTGTTCGGGCGACATCGAAGGAGCAGTGACAAGATACCCTGTACGAGGATCCTCTACCATCGCTGACATATAGAAGTCAGCCGTACCCTTAATGGCAGGATAATACTTTTTCAAAAATTCCTTGTCTCCGGTGTATAGATAATGATCCCAGAGATGAGTGGCGAGCCAAGCGCCACCATTGGGCCACATGCCGTATCTTGCCATATCGACAGGACCGCAAACACGCCATGCGTCTGTATTATGATGAGCTACCCATCCATCTGCCCCATATAGAGTCTTCGCAGTTTCAGCCCCGGTATGGCTGAGGTCTTCTATAAGGTCAAAGAGAGGCTGATGGCATTCCGAAAGATTGGTCACCTCTGCAGGCCAATAGTTCATCTCTGCATTGATGTTGATAGTATACTTGCTATCCCATGGAGCGTAGTTTGATTCATTCCATACACCCTGAAGATTTGCAGGTTGTCCACCTGGTTGGGAAGACGAAATCAAAAGATAACGTCCATATTGGAACAATAGAGCGAGGAGAGAAGGATCATAATTGTTTTTGAAATCCGCTACTCTCAAATGAGTCTCTTTATCAGAAGCTCCTGATGAAGGAAGAGTCAGAGAAACTCGGTCGAACTGCTGTTTGTAAGCATTAGTATGAGCAGCCGATGCAGAAGCATAGTCCTTCTTCATTGCATTTTTGAGAAGATTTGCCACGATTTTTTCGGGATTTCCGCTTATATCCTTGTAATTTATGTAGTTGGTGGCGGATGCAATATAAAGGGTAATATAGTCGGCATCCTCTACATTGAGCATCCCTTCCTTAGCAAAGACCTTACCATTGCTTTTGACACGGATGCCACATTTTGCAGTGAGTCCTGCGGGGATACCCTCATGCTCACGCCCAGGAACGGTGATATCCATTCCCTTACCGTTCATCTTGACAGTGCCACCTTCGGGAGTGTCATATTCAAGAGAGATATTGAGAGCCTTGCTTTTGTCGGCTGTAAGATTCACCATTATGACGCCATCAGGAAGTGAGGCGATTGTCTCACGCTTGAAAGTTACATCCCCGACTTTATAGCTGACTTCAGAAACAGCTTTGGAAATGTCGAGTTGACGGCGATAATCAGTTGCTTCTGCAGCGTGATTGAAGTTTATGAAAAGAGATCCGAGAGTGAGATAGCACATGCCGTGGTGAGGAGTCATGTAGTACTGATCGATCAGTTTTTCAGCTTCTTTTTCCTTTCCGGCAAAAATGAGTTGTCGTATTTCCTGAAGATGTTTTAATCCTTCAGGATTATTATTGTTGTGCGGACCTCCAGCCCAGAAAGTCTCATCGTTGAGTTGGATACGTTCGCGGTTGACGCCTCCGAAAATCATGGCACCCATACGGGAGTTACCAACCGGGAGAGCTTCGACCCATGCTTCTGCAGGATTGGAGTACCAGAGGGTGAGATCTTCCGCAGCTTTAGCTGAGATAATACTGACAAGGGTTAGAATTGAAAGTATTAGATTTTTAATTTTCATGAATTATGGGGTTATATTGTTTTATTTGCAAAGTTAACAAGAAAGATTGAAATAGCAAGCATTGTAATGTAGCAATATTGTTTGATGAGGGGAATGAGGAATTGGAATTTGTCGCATTTGAGTTAGAATTTGTATATGGGGCTGTGAATAGCATAGAGCAGGGCTATATACATAGAAACCTCAGGCTGAAACCTGAGGTTTTAATGTTACCGATTGACTTTGTGGGGCGCATGCGGAGCATGCTTTATTACGTTGTTTGCCGCGCGGGGGCGCCGCTTGCGGCGAAGGCTTGAGTAAGTTGTATTACGGGGCGGGGGCGGGG
>JAIDTL010000136.1 GCA_029060725.1 Muribaculaceae bacterium
GCGAGACCAAGAGTTAATAAAGATTTTTTCATAGAAAAAATGTTAGTTAATAAATGTTGATGAAAATTTATAGGTTTATCCTATTTTTAGTACCTACAGAGGGGTTCAGTCCTCTGTAGGTGTTAGTGTTTGAGTAAGGTCTTTAAGGTCCTTAAGGTCTTTAAAGTCTTTAAGGACTTTAATCAGATTTTTACCAGCCGGCATTCTGTTTCAAATTTCCTGCCTTGAGGATTTCAGACTGAGGGAACGGCCAGAAATATCCTTTATCTCCAGGCCATGTACGCTTGGTGATATAAGACGGATTCAAGACTGGAGTATAAGTAAAGCTTTCGTCAGCATTTTTCGTAATCTCCATAACCTTGATGTTCTCGAAATACTGCTGAGCTTTTTTCCAACGACGGACATCAAACATACGATGACCCTCGAAAGCGAGCTCTATGAAACGTTCATTTTCATAGCGCTTCTCGAATTCAGTAAAGCTTAGACCTGTCGGAAGATTCGGCTGACCGGCACGTGTACGCACTGTATTGATTGCATCAGCAGCTGTCATCGTGAGATCGTCAGCTGTCAAATATCCACTTCCTGTGTAGTTGAGCATTGCCTCAGCATAGTCAAGATATACCTGACCGAGGCGGAAGAGAATCCATGTGTGTTTATTGGATGCTTGTGAATTACCAGATATGACAGCCATACGATCCACATATTTTTTCAAATAGTAACCGGTGGGAGTTCCGTACGCAACAGACCGAGAGTTGGCACCGCCATACCAAGTTTCAAGAACGGCATTCGGCAAAGCATCCGGAAATTTTTCACCATTTACAGCAACTGTGGCTGCGAGGCGGGAATCTCTGTTTGCGTAAGGATTTTGTGGATCGTACTGATCATTTGAGGGATCGTCAATGCTGAGACCGTTAAGTGTCTCGTATGCTGATACAAGATTCTCAGTTGGGCAGTTACCTCCTTTTGCATTGTTCATGCCTATAGGAAAGTTGTAAGTCTCAAAACTATTGCTTGCAGCAAGACGGCGTGCAAAGATTATTTCTTTAGTAGCTTCCGAATCGTTCCAGTTGCTGATATCAAAAAGTTTTGCATAGTTGGAAGCGAGTCTCATGTTACGCTTCCTACACTCATTGATACATTCAAATGAGCGGAGAGCAGCCTGATGCCAAAGTTCTTTTGAGTCAATCTCACTATTTTCGGCAAATAGAGGCGAAGCATGATAGAGAGCAGCACGTGCACGTAGAGCAAGAACCCCAAGATTGTTTACACGCCCCGGTTCACTTTCAAGCGAAATATAAGCACCTGTATATTCTTGGATAATATTATCTTTAATCACTGCACACTCGTCGTCGATAAACTTGAAGATTTCATCAATCGAAGCCTGAGGAGCATTATTTGCGTCCTCTGCATTCAGACTCTCCGTGATCAAAGGCACACTGCCGTATTGACGTACGAGAAGAAAGTAGAAGTAAGCTCGCATGAAGCGAATTTCCCACTCATAGTTGTTGTATTTGATCATCTGGTCTTGATAATCTTTCTCAAGCTTATGTTCCGGGAATTCAAGACCGACATAGTCTGTGAGAAAGAGGTTGCAATATGAAATTGCATCCCAGCATGTTCCCCAGATACTGTTGTTGGCATTTGTAGGACCCCAGCTTCCGTTGTAGTATGATTCGATCTGATTACCAACATGGCTAAAAACTGCCTCATCAGTAGCAGAACAAAGAGAAGCGCCGCCATACATCTGTCCCCAATCATAATCAAGGTCTCGGTATATGTGAGTGGCGAATGCTCCTACCTGACCGAAATCGCGCTTAACAAAATCATCGTCGTTGACGCGATATTCATGGTAATCCATTTGGTCTGAACATCCTGTCAGTCCAAGCGACATCAAAGCCGCAAAACCAAATATATGTTTTAGTTTCATAATTTTTTAGATGTCTGAGAAGTTAGAAAGTAAGTTTTACACCTACGACAACCTGACGTGAAAGTGGAGCTACAATTCCGGTAGCCTCAGGGTCAAGATTCTCGAGTTTGTTTTTGCCTCCTGTAGCGATATTGCAAAGATCCACACCACGAACAAAAATCTTAGCTCCGTTGATGAAATGAGTTTTGGCGAGAAGATTCTTGTCAAAATTGTAGTAGAGTTCGATGTTACGGAGCTTCAGATAAGAGCGGTCGCGCTGCCAGAAAGTACTTGTACGGTAGTTATTGGCATTGCTTGTAGAGCTGAGACGAGGATAGAGGGCATCTGCCACGTTATTTGTCTCAGCGTTCCAACGATTGTCGTATACTTCCTGAGCGAGTGAAGAACTGTTGATCAAGCCCCAATAGTAGCCTTGAGAGCTGAGGTTGCAGCCGTAGTTTCCTACGCCCTGGAAGTGTGCGAGAAGACCGATACCCTTGTATTCTGCACCGAGATTGAAGGTGTAGTAGATTTCCGGACACGCTGCGTTATAGCCAATCTTAGTAACGTCGTTGGCATCGATCACTCCGTCTTCATTGATATCCTTATACTTGATATCGCCTGGACGTACGGTAGAGAATGTCTGAGTTGGAGAAGCATCGATTTCTGCCTGAGAGGTGAAGATCCCTTCTGCAATCAAGCCGTAGGTTGAGCTAAGAGGGTTGCCAGTCTGCACAAGGTTGTCATATAGCTTTGGTTCCTCTGCCATGTCAACAATTTTGGTTTTGGCGAAGAGAAAAGAACCACCTGCCATTACATTCCATTCTCCGAAGTTCTTGTTGAAATTGAGTTCAATGTCGACGCCGCGGTTGTCAACCTTACCTTGATTTTTGAAAGGTGCTGTGAAACCAATGAGACTCGAGTAAGCACCAGAGCCGTCTACGAAGATATCATAATGACGGTTGTAGAAATAGTCAGCAGTCAAGTCGATGCAACCTAAGAAGCTTGCATTAACGCCGACATCATATTTTGCGACTTTTTCATGAGAAGGGTTTACAACCGGAAGCTGACTTACCGTTATAGATTGTTCTGTACCATCATATTTATCCGACCAAGGATAAGCTGTTGATGCAAATTGATAATCTTGCAGGTAATATGTCCAGACACTATTTCCAGGAAGACGGTCAAGATTCTGGATACCCCAGGATCCGCGTATTTTCAGGAAGTCAACTGCGAGGTCCGGATTCTCAAGTAAGACAGCGCCGAGCGACACGTTGGGAGAAAAGCTCCACTTGGTGCCGGGGGCAAGACGGGAACTTCCCATTTCTGCAAGGGCTACGCCAAGAGAGTAGCGGTTGTTGAATGTATACTGACCCCAGAAAGATATGTTGTGGCGGTAAACGTTGTTGTTTATACCCATCGGATCCTCGTAGTCGTAATGGTATTTAAGCTGAGCCATGACGCGGTGCTTTTCTGCAAAAATATTGTCGTAAGTGAAGGCACCCCAAGCATTGAATCTACGAGCATAACTTTTGCCACTTGCGCCTTTACCCATCTCAGTTGCTTGGTCAGCGACCTGCCAATAAGAAGACTGAGGCTCACCATCTACCCAACCGGTCACATTCGACATTCCATAGTTGTACTTCTTGGAGTGATCTTCAAGAATGTTGGAGACAACGTCGTAGCTTGCACCGATATTGAATTTGAGGCCTTTAGTCACCATACAAAGGTCTTGTACGATTTCAGCATCAAAGAATAGCTGGCGGTCGAATATCTTATAGTAAGCAGCATCTGTAGACTGGGCTACAGGATTGTTGTCGCCACTCCAAGTGGAGTTACCACCCCAAAGACCGAATTCGTTCCTTACAGGGAATGCCAAAGCAGGCGTGCCATA
>JAIDTL010000137.1 GCA_029060725.1 Muribaculaceae bacterium
CGGTCCATCCACATTGTATAATAGCCATTCAATTGAGCTGTGAACTTTGGAGAATGGAATTCGTAGCCTACTTCGACTGCACCCACTTTCTCATTGCGAGAATTTGGATTGATGGCATTTGAGTTGGCTGGAGATACGAACACACCATACTGCAGATATGGGGCACGAGTGATGTAGCCACCATTTACGTACACGTTATTGTAGCGGTTGATGTTGTAGTTGGCTCCTCCTTTGATGTTGCCGGCGAAGAAGTTCTTTGTGGGCGACTTGCTGTCTTCAGGATTGCAATACATGTGCTCAAAGCGGGTATACGTATTCATATTTCCTGCTGCTGCAAGCACGAGGTTGAGGTTGTTGTCGAGAAGATTATATTCCAACTGTGCATATAAGCCTTCTTGCCAAATACGGCTGTCCCAGTCTCTGTATACTACGTCGCCAACACCTAATTTCTGGTTGCGGTATGCAGTCTTTTCTGCTTCGGTAGCAAAAGTGCGGGTGTTGTTGGATGCTGAGCGGTAGTAGTCGATGAAATATTCACCATTGTAGAGGTCTGCAATCTCATTGGTGTGCATACCATAATAGTAGCGAATATCGATACCTGCTGTGAGAGCTAATTGGTCAGTAAGTTCGTTCTTATAGTTGGAGATGCCGCCAAACCATTTGTGGCTGTTGATAGAATTAGACATAACCATAAGAGAACCTGTAGTGCTCGCTTGGTTCATAAGCTGGATCTGATCGTAAGCGAACATACCGTTGCCATGACGCAAGCTGTATGTCACGCCATTATTCTCGATAGTTTTCCAGTTTAGGTTTCCGTTTGATGAGCCATACCAGTAGCTATAGTAAGTTGAGGTAGAAGTGCCGATCTGGGCACCCTGACCGCTTGAACCATAACCGCTGCCGAGCGAAGCGTATAGTACGGTTGAAAGAGAAGATTTATGATTGATCTGCCAAATGTGTTTGAGCATTGCTACAGGCTTGTTGTAGACGTTGTATTGTGATGCCTTATGTTCGCCATTTAGACCCAGACCGTATGTCGGGTTATAGCGGTAAGCCTGTCCTTTTGGCATATAGTTGGCTACGTCTTGCCATCCTTGGATTGTCAGACCATCTGATGAATTACGCTTATAGTGAGTCTGAGGCGCTCCTGTGACAGTGAGTGACAACTGATGGTTGTCGTTAAGACGTTTTGAGACGTTGAGGAAGTAGTTGTATGCTTCGTATGATGTGCCCTGCACGTATCCGTCGCCGGTCTTGCGTGCTCCTAAGAAAGTGATAGCCCAACCATTGTCCATGAGACCTGTTGAGAAAGAGATACCGTAGTTCATGGCATTGTCATTGCCGAGGCCATACCATGCAGTACCGCCTTTCTTAGCGTCGAGACCTTTAGTGATCATGTTGATCGTACCGCCGATTGAAGGTGTGGAGATCATTGTAGCGCCAAGACCACGTTGCACCTGCATTGTCGACATGATATCGCCGAGACCACTCCAGTTTGACCAATAGATACCACCCCATTCCATATCGTTGACAGGGACACCATTGACCATAGTCGCAGTGTTAGGCGATTTAAAACCACGTATGTTGATCTTAGCATCGCCGAAACCACCACCGTCTTTGGTTGCCCAAACGCCCGGAGTTGTCTTCAGGATCTCAGGAAGCTCCTGATTTCCTAACTTTGCTTCCAAATCACCGGCTGTGATAGCTGATACAGCTACCGGTGTCTTACGTGCGATTGCAACAGATTGAGTGATGACTACGTCCTGAAGCATAGTGGCTTCTGTCTCAAGCTCCACACGACCTACATTAGGCTGAGCCTTCACCGTCTTGTCTTTAAATCCGACGTAGGAAATTTTGATTTCCTTAGCGTTGTCGGGTACTGATAGCGAGAAGTTACCGTCGATATCGGCAGCTGTTGCTGTCTGTGTGCCTGGCACTGCGACGGTCGCTCCAATCAGGGGTTCACCCTGTTTGTCAAAAACAGATCCGCGGCAGATGTAGTTGGCCCATGCTGCTGAGCAAACCACCATGAGGGCGGATAAGAGAAACAGTCTCTTCATAGTTTTTTTTGTTGTTGGTTGATAATTTGATTATGAAAAATCTATTTTGGGTTGTCTTATTTAGTTTCAGTTGAAAGCTGACGTGTCTGGTTCTTCTTTGATTTTATCTTTACCTTATACATATCAAAGCCTTTGCCAAACACTCCATTTACAGCCCCTTGAGTGATGAAGGCATCATCATCTATACCCTTGACAAGACGCATTATGCCCGGTGCCTCTATCTTGCGACACCATACCATGAGAATTTTTATAGGCTTTTTACTGTACCATCCTTCTCCGTCAAGCACTGTCACTCCACGCTTTGCATCATTGTTGATTGCATCTGCTATTGTCTGCCATTGGCGGCTGAAGATGATAAACTGCACAGCCTGTCTGTTGCCCACCACAATCATGTCTGCGCAGTAAGATGCTACGAAAGTCACCACGTAGCCATATACTATGATTGGTATGCGTGCTTCAAGACGCTCTCCCAAAGTGCCGTCAAATGGGAGAAAGATACTGCTTGATACGATGATCATATCCGTTATTACCATTGCGCGTCCGATGCTGACATTGCTAAGCTTGTTGACCATTGAAGCAACGATATCAGTTCCCCCGGTGGAGCCATTATGGATAAGGACTGTCCCGACACCGAGTCCGCAGATGATTGCTCCTAATATAGCGCTTAGCGACATGTCTTCAAGTATCGGATGGCTAAGACTCATAAAGAATGACTCTCCTACCCATATTGCTATTGAAATCATTGTAGCTCCAAAAATAGTGCGGATCACAAATGTCTTTCCCACTATTTTATATGCAAATGCCAAGAGTACAAGATTCAATACATATTGGGTAGCGGCAACCGGTATTTTGCCATCAGTTGCAAAATATACCAAAGTGCCGACACCGGACAATCCGCCCATCACGATCTTATGAGGAAGAACAAAGGCACAGAAGCCAAAAGCATACATAAATATGCCCAAGATAATCATAATATAGTCGATTATCAAGCTTTTACGCGAAATGCTAAATCCTAACATTGTTTTCATGATGCAAATTTACAAAAAAAATATTTAAAATTCCTTAATTACGATTTTTTTTTGTTGAAAAGTATACTGTATTCTTTGAATATGGGCTAATCTCATATATTGAGTATGGCAAAAAGAAAGACCTCCATATATGGAAGTCTTTCTTTTTAATTATAATACCGTAATTATTTAATTCTTATTTTTCTTCTTTTGCAGGGCGTTCGTATCCATCTTTCTGGCATCGCTTGGTCATTCTTTCGATGCGTTCCTTAGTCTCGGGGTGGGAAGAAAACATTTTCTGTACGGTAGTAGACTTTGTCGAGCCTTCAAGATTCTGAAGTTTTTCAAACGACTTCACCATTCCCCAAGGATTTCGGCCGTTAGCTACAAGGAAATCATATCCGCAATCATCGGCTTCTTTCTCTTGCTTCTGTGAATATTTTGCATTGATCAAAGACTCTCCAAGTGAGCCAAGCTGTGATTCTGTGAGTGCAGCTGCTTTGCCACCTGTGGAGGCTACAGCATCTTTCACGGCGCCTGTAAGGAGTTCTGTCTTGAACGCGTTCTTTGAGTGGCGTTTCACTACGTGTCCGATTTCATGACCAATAATTCCTATGAGTTCATCATCGTCCATAATGTCCATGAGGGCGGCGAAAACACGTACGCTGCCGTCAGGGCATGCAAATGCATTGACATCAATTACATTGTAGACTTTAAAATTCAATGGAATCCCGTCGGCGTCAGTGATCCCTTCTACGAGTTTGTTGAGTCTTTGGGTATAGGGATCATCTGCCGGAAGCACCGGATTGTGCTTGTCCATCCAGTCTACCGATTCTTTTACATAGTCAGCCATCTGCTGGTCGGTCAACGTGAAAGCTTGCACAGCTTTTGTTGCGCTTCCTACTGCTTTCTTTAGGTTGAATTGTGCATTTGCCGGATTTGCGCCGACCAAAAAGGCAATGGTCAGGAGCGAGTTAATTAATAATTTTTTCATTCTTTATTATTTAATTAGGTTTATTATTGGATTCTTTCTGGATTCTTGGTATAGGTTTTATTACAGGAATTTTAAAAAGACCATCTTCTACGATCATTTTTACTGATCCTCCACGTTTGATTTTATTGTATTCTCGTAGTGGCTTTTCCAATTTTTTAGTTTTCCCGTCATTCATCTCTATTTCTATTATGTAGACTCTGTATTTAGTTTCGCGATATCCACTTCTTCCCACTTTGTATGTTCGTTTTCGTTCCTGACTATATTTTTTTACGACTGGAGCATCATACTCGTAGCCTGTAGAGTGGTCGGAAAGAAAGAAATTGGATGAATAGAATGCTACAAGCAAAATAGAAAAAGAAAAAGTATATGCAACCGGATATTCCAAATAAACTAATATGCTTTGAGTCAGTCGCCTGAAATATTTTGCTATCCAAACTGTA
The DNA here is from genome assembly GCA_029060725.1 of Muribaculaceae bacterium. Taxonomy (GTDB): domain Bacteria; phylum Bacteroidota; class Bacteroidia; order Bacteroidales; family Muribaculaceae; genus Lepagella. Next base: position 4,502 of record JAIDTL010000137.1, read on the forward strand.
GCTGGCAAAGCCAGTATTGCGCAAACAGCCACAGGCTTCCACCAGTCTATAATGGTGAAAGACTGAAGAGCAATTGAGAAACCAAGTGCCGCTATCACAGTAAGACTCAAGATGAATATAAAAATTATTTCAGTAATCCTACGTTTCAAATCTTTTCAGTATTATTTTTATTACAAAATTACAAAAATCAATCGGATTCACAAAAAAAATTAAAATAAATATCAACCCGAGTGCAGCATATAAAGCTGTACTCGGGTTGTGCGTTCGATGTTTAGTCAAGATTAATTTTTGATTAGTTTTTCAACGCTGACGTTTCCGTCTGAAGAAGTGGTGCGTTTCAAAATCAAGCTACCCTTAGCCGGGTTGGCAATCTTTCTTCCGCTTATGTCAAAGTATTCTGTCTTTGACGCTTTGGAGTCTGTCGTGAGCGCTACTGATACGGGCTCGCCGGTGTTCGTTACAGTGACTATCTCACTTTCTGCACGAATATCACCATCTATATATACAGCTCTTACTCCTACTGTCTCGATATCGAAACGTTTGAAAGTTACCCCATGGTAGTTGCCGGAACTGAAAATATCATCACCTGCTTCGAAGAAAACCGGTATGTCTGTGATTTTATCCACTCCTGCCTCAAGAAGTGCCGGATATTCTTCAGAAGTGAATGTGTATAACTCTCCATTGATGAAGATATTATAGTAAATATTATTGTCGATCAATATCTGTCCGTCTTTGTTGTCGCCATATATATTGAACTCCAAAGCATAGCTATATTCCGGATCCATGAAGTTGATTTCATAGATGTCAAGGATTTCCGGATTTATTGGTGCATAATCGGTGATTTCCCCTTGTGAGTATATGCGATCAATTGCATAATATTCACATGGATAAGTCTGAACGTTGCCGAAATTAAATATTACGTATGCATAATCACAACCTTCATTGATGACCGGCGTAAATACGTTTTTAATCGGATCATAATTTAACACCAGCGGATCATCGACAATATCAAATGAATACATGTCTTGTCCCCAGAATTCATCGTAATAAGATACGCCTACTCCTGCCATCATAAAGATATAATGATTGTAATATTTCCCTAAGAATTGGTCAGAAGGTATAGTAAGCGTATTCTTTTCTTTGTCGAATGTTCCGTATATTACTGCATCAGGCATTCCACTTGCCATTCCTATAATATAGGTTGTTCCATCTTTTTCTCCAATGCCGATCGGTCGAAGCACTGTATGGTCCCACCCTGTAAATTCATCTGCGAGTATATAAGAATAGTCATATTCAATTCCTTCCGGAATCTCTGCAGTGACAGCTTCAAAAGGAAGTAGATTAAGAGCCATTTCTCCATATCCTTGCCAAGCTCCATTGTAAGTGGCTCCAAGCATGTAGTCGTCATCCATCCAGTATTTTCCATCTTCCATTTTTGTGAAGATGATGCTTCTTGTGTCCTGGGCAGGAATAAAGGTGGTATAATAATCGTCCGGATCGTCAGGCGATTCTATATCTGCCAGTTCAAGCACATCTGCATAGATGTCGAAGCTTTCGTCATCAAAAACTGATTTTAAGAGAGGCTGTGGAAAATCAAACTTCAGTCCTTCTTCGACAACTGTTCCCTTGATGTAGGTGTCAGTCTCAAGCATGCTGATTGGATTTTTGATATAGACTTCTCCATTATCTGTCCAGATTCCTTCGTATGCTATGCCAAAAGCCTCATCCATACACACTTCTCCATAATCAATATAGAATGACTGAGAATCACCTAACATTGTTACGACTTTCCCTGCCGGAGCTTCTGTAATTGGTTTGAAATCATTGTCTTCCGCACGTGTGATTCCGCCTTTATTAATCACTGAAGGCACCTTCAATGCTCCAAATTTTTGAGTGGTTGTTCCTGCTTTCCCGGGTATGACAGCTCCATTGCTATTTTTCGACACTTTAATGGTTGCAAATGCCGACATCGTCAGAGTGGTGGCTGCAAGTGTGAGTAATAATCTCCTCATAAGCATTATTGTAGGTTTATGGTGTTGATAATTGCGTAGATTTTTTTCTACAGATATCGATCTCAACTGCAAATATAGACCTATTTTCTACAATAATTCTTAATCTGGTTTAAGAAATTTATTAAATATGAAAAATTCTTACTTTTTTGAGGCTGATTTCCCGGTGAGAAGTCTTCTTTTAAGCATACTGAAGTATTCCGATGTGATTCCAAGATAAGAAGCAATGATTTTTTGTGGCACTTTTTCAAGAATGATTGGTCTAAATTTTAGCAAGGCTTCAAATCTTTCTCGGGCAGTGCCATTATTGATCGTACTTTCCTTGAATTCATGGCTGTAAAGTTCTCCGTATGCATTATGGAGCATAAAAATTGCAAAACTATTGTCATTCTTGACCGTTTCCCAGAAGTCTTTTTCCGGTATTCTAAGGATTATAGAGGGGCAGCATGTCTCCACTTGATAATAAGACGGACCATGCATCACAAACGAATGTTTTGACTCAAATATTGTGCCTGGAAGTCCGAATCCGAATGTACGTTCCTTTTCTCCATCGAAATCCCACACACGTATGATTCCATCTTTTAGAATATAGACGTCAGGACATGTCTTTCCCATTTCAATGACTACATATTTGGAATCGACATGAAGCCATTCGGCACTGCTCAATAAGTTGTCGAGCCCCGGACCCGATGGTAGGAATCCAACCTCCTCTTTAAGAAGAGATTTTATTTCCTCCAAATCTTTTTTCCCTATGCCATTCTTATCAGTAGTCATTATGTTAATGTAAAATATGATAAGTTATTGATAAATTTAAATGTAAAGAATCATAATAATGTTTTCAACTGAAATTCAGCGATAAATAATTGTGCATTATGAATTATGCATTATTCATTCCAAATTGTCAGTTCCTTTTTGAAGTGTTTCCCTCATACCAGTCTATGTAGGCTTGATTGACTCTTCGGATGCCACCTTGTGTCGGATAATTGCCCGAGAAATACCAATCGCCCAGATGGTTTGGACAAGCTTTGTGGAGTCCTTCTACTGTCTGATAGACAAGTTCTACATCCATGTCTATAGGCTTAACCATATCAGCGATTCTTCTTGATATCTGGTCGTCAGTGAAATGAGAATAGATATTCTTCACATGATTGGTCAATGGAACCCCGGCTTTCTTCTCAACCTCTTTTTTGCAAGCGGCGTAAGTGGATGCCAGCACATATTCCATGCCTCGTTCTTTCAGTAGGCTTACAGCAGCCTTAAATGCAATGAATTCATCCATCCTGCTCATGTCAATACCGTAGTAATCCGGGTATCTCACTTGTGGAGACGAAGAAACCACTACAATTTTTTTCGGTTCCAGACGGGCTAACATGCTTAGAATAGACTGTTTCAGAGTTGTGCCTCTGACAATGGAGTCATCTATCACGACGAGTGAATCTATGCCTGGACGAAGGCATCCGTATGATATATCATAGACGTGCGCGGCAAGGTCATTGCGTACATCCCCTTCAGCAATAAATGTACGGAGTTTGATATCCTTTATGGCAGCCTTTTCTATTCGGACTTCCGATTCCATCACTTTGCGGATTGAATCGTGGTTGAGCTGTCCATCGGCCTGAAGGGCAAGTATTCGGTTTGCCTTATATTCATTGAGGTATTCTTCAAGACCTTCTACAAGTCCATAAAATGCTACTTCAGCAGTATTGGGTATATATGAGAATACTGTATTGGCAATGTTCCCTTCTACTGATTTCACAACTTTGTCGACAAGAAGACGCCCTAATTCCTTACGCTCGTTATATATGTCGCTGTCACTGCCCCGCGAGAAATAAATGCGCTCGAAACTGCATTTTGAATTTGATTCTTGGGGTAGAATACGCTCTATCGTGGGCTTGCCGTCGATAGATATTAGCAATGCTTCTCCAGGATTAAGTTCATGAATGCTGTCTTTAGAGACTCCAAAGACTGTCTGAATTTGTGGGCGTTCTGAAGTTGCGATTATAATTTCGTCATCTATATAGTAATATGCAGGGCGGATTCCATTTGGATCGCGGAAGACAAAGACGTTGCCTGATCCGGTAGCCCCACAGATCACATAGCCGCCATCCCATTCCGGAGCGGAAGCTTTGAGTACATTCCTTATGTCGAGTTCTTCCTCGATGATTTCTTCAAGATTCTTATCGACAAAATTATCAGAGTCATCGTCTCTGTGAAGTCTATAGAGTCGATGATTCTCTTTGTCGAGTGCATAGCCCAACATTTCGAGCAGGATGATGGTGTCGCTGTGAAGACGAGGATGTTGACCTCGGCTTACTACTGAATCAAACAGTTCATCGACATTGGTCATGTTGAAGTTTCCACACATAAGGAGGTTGCGGCTTCTCCAGTTATTGCGTCGAAGAAACGGATGAACATACGACATGCCACTCTTTCCGGTAGTAGAGTAACGCAGATGCCCGAGATAGATTTCTCCTATCATGGGAGCTTCAGTCTCTGCTTCGCGAGGCGACATATTTTCGAGTCCGGCTTCAGTCAGACGTTTGCCTATCCTGTTGAAAATCTCTTGTATAGCCTGCGACCCCAATTCGCGCTCTCTCCATACATATTCATGACCCGGAGTAGCCTTTAGATTGACAACTCCGACCCCGGCTCCTTCTTGCCCACGATTGTGTTGCTTCTCCATAAGCAGATACAGCTTATTGAGGGCGTAGGCGTAACTGCCATATTTTTCTTTGTAGTAGCCTATCGGCTTGCGAAGGCGGATCATAGCGATACCGCATTCATGTTTGAGTGGTTCCAAAATAGAATCTTTTTACCTGATTTTTTTACTGTAGATGGTGCCCTGAGGAGGTGTCATGCTCCTCAGGACTATAATCATTTAAATTTGTGGTCGCAATAGCGGCAACGGAGCGAACCGTCAGAAGCCTTGTAAGCGCGACGAGGAGATTTTTCATTGCGGGTGATACACTTTTTGTTCTCGCAGCGAAGGTGATGTGGCACCTCTACCTCTTCTTGTTTAGGCATTTTATGATTAGGATCATCTTTCCAATCAAGCAGACTCGAAATGAGTGCCATGCGGACAAACTTTCCGTTTTCTACCTGACGGAAGTATGCTGCTCTTGGATCAGCATCCACTTCCTCGAGAATTTCATTGACGCGGGGAAGAGGATGAAGCACTGCCATCTTTTCCTTGGCAAGTTTCATTTTTTCGCAATCAAGCACAAAAGAATCTTTGACAGCTTCATATTCATCTTCATCGAGGAATCGCTCTTTTTGCACGCGGGTCATATACAGAACGTCGAGTTCCGGCATAGCTTCTTCAAGGGTATCTACTTCCTTATATTCCAGACCGAGACGATCGCAAACATCTTGCTTTATATAGTCGGGAAGGCGGAGCTGTGGTGGAGCAATGAGCACTATTTTGATCCCTTTTTGACGAGAAAGGGCTTTGATGAGGCTGTGGACGGTTCTTCCAAAACGCAGGTCGCCGCAGAATCCTATTGTGAGGTCATCAAGTCGACCCAGTTCACGAGTAATTGTCAATAGATCGGTGAGTGTCTGAGTCGGATGCGCATGGCTGCCGTCACCGGCATTGATGATAGGCACACGGCTTACTTCTGTGGCTGCAAGCTGTGCTCCCTCTAAGAAATGTCGCATGGCAATGATGTCGGCGAAGTTTTCCACTACGCGTACTGTATCGCGTACGGTCTCTCCTTTACTTACAGAACTGCTGGCAGCATCTGCAAAACCAAGCACGTTGCCTCCAAGTTCCATCATGGCTGCTGTAAAACTAAGGCGTGTGCGGGTAGAGGGTTCGTAGAAAAGGGTAGCAAGTTTTTTCCCTTTGCACTTTTCAGAATATTTTGCACGGTTGGCAATTATGTCAAGAGCAAGGGTTATGATTTCTTGGGTTTCTTCCACTGTCAGGTCAGTGGGATCGATCAGATGTTTCATCTTTCCGAATTTTTATGCATTCATCCAGGAAGTATCGCTTGGATTGTCGCGGAATTTAAGTATGCGGTTTTTCCAAATAGGATCAATATAGCCTTCTTCTGCAGCCACTTCTACAAGTGTGTCGAGATTTGAGAGAGAATGATTGGTGACGTTGGCTGCTGCCAAGCGATCTGTGGCTTTCTTCATTCCGTATGTGAAGATAGATACTATACCGAGCACTTCCGCTCCCTCTTCGCGAAGCGCTTCTACTACTTCGATGCAGCTGCCTCCGGTGGAAATGAGGTCTTCCACTACTACTACCTTAGTTCCGGGTTCACACTTGCCTTCAATGCGATTGCCACGGCCATGGTCTTTTGCGCCTCCGCGCACATAGCCCATTGGCTTATTGAGAAGCCAAGCAGTGATGGCTGCATGTGCAATGCCGGCAGTTGAAGTTCCCATAAGAGATTCAGCCTCAGGGTAATATTTTGTTATCAATTCTGCGAGACCCTCCTCGATGTCTTTCCTTACTCCTGGATATGAAAGAGTGAGGCGGTTGTCACAATACATTGGGCTCTTGATTCCGGAAGCCCATGTGAAGAGTTCTTCAGGGCGGAGAAATACTGCGCCTACACTAAGAAGATCTTTTGCTATTTTCTTTTCCATATATGGTCTATATGACTAGTTTTAAGTCTTGTAAGATTTATAAAATTTATAAGATTTATAAAATATATAAGACTTATAAGATTTATTATTCTTCTCAATTATTTGCCAAGGAATTCTTCGCAGCAACGCTTGTATGCGGCAAGAGGATCTTCGGCTTTGGTGATCGGGCGTCCTACTACTATGTAGTCGGAACCTATCTCACGGGCTTTTGCAGGCGTCATCACACGCACTTGGTCGTCAGCTGCGGAGTCTGCAAAGCGGATACCTGGAGTGACAGTCACGAACTTATCGCCACAAGCGATCTTTACGATTGATGCTTCCCGTGGAGAGCATACTACTCCGTCAAGACCTGACATTTGAGCATTCTTAGCATAACTTGCCACCACAGCATCTACTTCCCCGGGTATCAGGAGGTCTTCATTCATAAGTTCTTTGCTGGTAGAAGTAAGCATTGTCACAGCAATGAGAAGTGGGCGAGTTCCATCAGGACGTGTCAATCCTTCAATGGCTGCTTCCATCATCTTGTGCCCACCGAAGGCATGGAGATTGGTCATATCTACATCAAGATGGGAGAGTACTGACATTGCACTCTTCACTGTATTTGGAATGTCGCAGAGTTTGAGGTCGAGAAATATCTTGTGTCCCCTTTTCTTTATCTCCTTGATGATTTCCGGTCCGGCAGCATAGAAAAGTTCCATGCCTATCTTTACGTATGGCTTGGTGTCGCCAAAACGGTCAAGAAACTCAAGTGTCGCTTCCATTGAAGGAAAGTCGCACGCTATGATCACATCTTTCGCCATGATATTCCAATTATATCTTTTATATTGTTTATTTTAAGTTTTTTCAATACGCTCGGAAGTTCTTCTGCAATTTTATTGCAAGCTAATGGGTCTACAAGATTTGCCGATCCAATCTGAACAGCGGTTGCTCCTGCCATCATCATTTCCACTACATCCTCAGCACTGGAAACGCCGCCACATCCCATCACAGGAATGTTGACCGCCTGTGAAACTTGATATACCATACGTACGGCTACCGGAAAGACTGCCGGACCTGAAAATCCACCCATGCGATTAGCTATTACAGGACTTCCGGTATTAATGTTGATGCGCATGCCAAGAAGTGTGTTGATGAGAGTCAAACCGTCTGCTCCCGCCGCCTCACAAGCTTTTGCTATAGAAACAATGTCTGTTACATTAGGCGAAAGTTTTATGAAGACTGGTTTCTTGACAGCAGCCTTGACTGCGCGTGTCACTTCAGCAGCCTGTTCGGCAGATGTGCCGAAAGCCATTCCTCCATTATGTACATTTGGGCAGCTTACATTTACTTCTATAATGTCGACCCCTTCACAAGCATCAGCCATCTTGCAAGCTGCTACATATTCTTCGACTGAGAATCCGCTTACGTTGGCAATGACGCATCCTGAATATATCTTCCGGAGTTCCGGCACTTCATGACCATATACTGTTTCAGCTCCCGGATTCTGAAGTCCGACACTATTGATCATTCCGTCGGGAGTTTCAGCTATTCTTGGGGTGATATTGCCGAAACGAGAATTAAGAGTTGTTCCCTTTATAGAAATTCCTCCAAGTATGTTGATGTCATATATATCAGCAAATTCTTGTCCAAACCCGAATGTGCCGCTTGCAGGTACGATTGGATTTTTAAGTTTAAATCCGCAAAGGTCTGTTTCGATTTTCAGTTCCCCTTCAAGTTTTCGGTCGCGCGGTAGAGTCGGAGCCGGTGTGCCGTTTCCTTTGAAATCCTTCATCAGTGTTGCATCGAATACCGGTCCATCCTTGCAGACACGTTTTGGTCCCCATGGCGTTGCTATAGTGCATCCCATGCAGGCTCCGAATCCGCACCCCATCCGCTCTTCCATGCTGACTTCTCCAATTTCGCAGTCAAGTTCCCTGCCGAGGGCAGAGAGCATGGGAAGTGGTCCGCAGGCATACCAGAAATCAAATCCTTGCATTTCGGGCTTGCGTATAGCATCGGTTACAAATCCTTTCACTCCCGCAGTGCCATCTACGGTAGCAACTTCCACATCAGCTCCAAGCTTGCGGAAATCATCAGCATAGAAGATTTCTTCAGCAGTATTGAATCCAAGAGCGACTTTCACTTTCTTCCCATCCGCAATAAGCTTTCTGGCAAGAAGATAGAGCGGTGGCACTCCGACTCCCCCTCCTGCGAGGAGTGCAGTCGCCTTGCATCGGGAGGTGTCAAAACCTTTGCCAAGACCTGTAAGCAGATCAAGTTCCATGCCGGGAGCCATTTCTGCCATTGCCTCGGTGCCCTTGCCTACAGTCTTGAAAACTAAAGTCAGTCTATTCCCTTCGATGTCGCACACTGATATGGGCCGACGAAGATAGAGTCCGGGTATAGAAATTTCCACAAACTGCCCGGGCATTGTGAATGCCGAGCAGTCGCCGCGGAGAGTCATTTCAAAGACTGTCTCCGTGAGTCTTGTGATGCTTGTTATTTCAAATTTCATAATAATAGCGTTCAGTCTTCAAAATTAACTAATGTAAGTGGAATAACCAAATAAATCGGTAATAATTCTATATTCAAAATTCAAATATCTAAATTATCGACTTATCATCCCATTCCCTTTGCGCCCGTATTCTGCATCTATAGTGGAGACTCCCATTGTTATTTCTTCGAGCACATCGAGAAGCACGCGTACTGTCTCAAGGGCTGTGAATATGGTGACGTTGTTTTCAATTGCCGTGCGTCGGATTTCATATCCATCCAGGCGAGTATTGTGCTGGTTGACATCTATTGTATTTATGACGTAGCTGACATGGCCTTGTCTTAATGATTTCTCGATATCTTTACTCCCTTCGCTGAATTTTCCCATCGTTCGGCAGCGGATGCCATGTTCTTTGAGGTATTTGGCTGTGCCGCGGGTTGCCTCGACATTGAATCCAAGGTCGTAAAATCTGCGGATCAATGGCAGGGCTTTTTCCTTATCTGCGTCAGATACTGTGACGAGCAATGTGCCATAGTTGAGCACTTGCATTCCAGATGCTTGAAGTGACTTATAGAGTGCTCGGGTCAGCATGTCATCGTATCCGATTGCTTCTCCTGTTGACTTCATTTCCGGCGACAGATATGAGTCTACTCCCTTGATTTTAGAAAATGAAAAAGCAGGAGTCTTCACAAACCATCTTTTGCGGTCCGGATATAAAGTCATATCGTAGCCTTGGCTCTTTAGGCTTTCTCCAAGCATCACCTTCGACGCAATCTTTGCCATTGGCACTCCTGTGGATTTTGACAGGAAAGGAACTGTACGAGAGCTTCTTGGATTCACCTCGATGACATAAACATTTTCATTCTTATCTACAATGAACTGAATATTGTATAGGCCAATGATGCCTATGGCTTTGCCAAGACGGACTGTATAGTCTACTATCGTTTTTCTCACTTTATCGCTGACACTGAAAGTAGGATAGACAGATATTGAGTCGCCTGAATGGATGCCGGTCTTTTCCACGTGTTCCATGATTCCCGGGATAAGCACGTCGGTGCCGTCGCAAATTGCATCCACTTCGAGCTCCTTGCCCATGATGTATTTATCTACCAACACCGGGCTATTGTCTGAAATATCCACTGCATTCTGAAGATAATGGCGAAGGGCTTGCTCATTGCCTACTATCTGCATTGCTCGTCCACCAAGTACAAAACTTGGACGAACCAAAACCGGATAGCCGATTCTTTCTGCAGCTTTCACTCCGCTTTCTATGTCTGTTACGGCTTCTGCATCAGGTTGTGGAATACCGGTTTCGCGCATGATTCGTTCGAAATGCTTGCGGTCTTCAGCCCTGTCGATTGCTTCAAGTCCTGTGCCGATTATGTTCACTCCGCGCGCTGCCAGTGGGGCAGCAAGATTGATAGCGGTCTGCCCTCCGAGTGTCACTACTACTCCTTCAGGCTTTTCAAGATTAACTACATTCATCACATCCTCTACCGTCAATGGCTCGAAATAGAGTTTGTCAGATATGCTGTAGTCAGTTGAGACAGTTTCAGGATTATTGTTGATGATGATTGCATCGTAGCCTTGTTCTCGTATTGTTTGGATTGCATGGACAGTAGAATAATCGAATTCCACACCCTGTCCGATTCGGATGGGTCCACTGCCAAGCACTAAGATCTTTTTGCGTTCGCTTACTATAGATTCATTTTCATCCTCGTATGTCGAATAGAAATAAGGCACGTATGAGTCAAACTCTCCCGAGCAGGTATCAATCATTTTGTAGACAGGGATTATTCCTAATGACTCCCTCATTTCGCAGATGTCAGACTCGGTTCGGTTGCGTAGTTTGGCGATACTTCGGTCGCTGAATCCCATACGCTTCGCCTCTCTCAGTAGGTTGGCATCTAAAGTCTCTGCATCTTGGATTTCCCATTCCATCTTGATGATATTGTTGAGCTTCTCAAGGAAGAATAGGTCAATGCCTGTCTTGTCATAGATGTGCCAAAGAGCTACTTTTCGTCTCAGAAGTTGTGCGATTGCAAGGAGCCTGTCGTCGCGTCCTTCTTTGATGTAGTTTAGAATTTCTTCAGTCGGCATTTCCTCAAACTTCTTGGAATATAGATGGTCTACCCCCGTCTCAAGAGATCGTATTCCTTTAAGCAGTGATTCTTCGAAGGTCCTGCCTACACTCATTATCTCTCCGGTTGCCTTCATCTGGGTTCCAAGCAAATTTGAGGCTTCGCTGAATTTGTCGAAGGGGAAACGTGCTATCTTGGTGACTACATAGTCAAGTGCTGGCTCAAAGCTTGCGGGCGTATTGGCAATCTGTATTTCATCGAGAGTCATGCCTACAGCAATCTTTGCGCTTACTCGCGCTATTGGGTAGCCCGTTGCTTTTGATGCAAGTGCAGAGCTTCGTGAGACTCGAGGATTGACTTCGATGATATAGTAATTGAAAGATAGTGGATCAAGTGCGAACTGCACGTTGCAACCACCCTCTATTTCAAGCGCACGAATAAGTTTTAGTGCTGAGTCGCGAAGCAGCTGATATTCCTTATTTGTAAGAGTCTGGCTTGGTGCTACTACTACGGAGTCGCCCGTGTGGACACCTACTGGATCCACATTCTCCATATTGCAGATGGTGATTGCAGTGTCGTTGCTGTCGCGCATCACTTCATATTCGATCTCCTTATATCCTTTTATGGATTTTTCTACGAGCACTTGATGCACTGGAGAAAGAGCCAATGCATTGCGCATCAGCTCGCGCAGTTCCTCCTCATTGTCGGCGAAACCGCCACCAGTGCCTCCAAGAGTGAAGGCAGGACGTAGTACTACCGGATAACCGATTTTTTCTGCTACTTTCACACCCTCTTCTATACTGTTGACTATTTCGGAGGGAAGCACAGGTTCGCCAAGGCTTAAGCATAGTTCTTTGAAGAGTTCCCGGTCTTCTGCTTGCTCGATGCTTTTGAATGATGTGCCGAGTATTTCAACTCCACATTCTTCAAGAATTCCTTTTTTGGCAAGTTGCACTGCAAGATTAAGTCCGGTCTGGCCGCCAAGTCCCGGTACGATTGCATCAGGACGCTCAAAACGGATGATCTTGGCTACATATTCCAGTTTCAACGGCTCCATGTAGACTTTATCTGCGATGCCGGTATCGGTCATGATGGTTGCCGGATTTGAGTTGACAAGTACTACTTCATATCCTTCTTCCTTTAGTGCGAGGCAAGCCTGTGTGCCCGCATAGTCAAACTCGGCAGCCTGGCCTATGATAATAGGGCCGGAACCGATCACCATCACCTTCTTGATATCTTTTCTCTTAGGCATGACGCACCTCTCTTTCTTTCTTGTGCTCTTCCATTTCGTGGATGAAAACGTCGAAGAGGTAACCGCTGTCTTGTGGACCCGGGGCACTCTCCGGATGATATTGTACTGAAAAAATGTGTTCTTCTTTGTTTCTGACCCCTTCCACAGTGCCGTCAAGCAGGTTTAGATGGGTGATTTCGAGATCTGTATCCCTGATACTTTCGGGTCTGACGGCATAATTATGATTTTGTGAAGTTATTTCGATTTTCCCTGTCATCATATTCTTTACCGGATGATTTGCTCCTCGATGTCCAAACTTCAGTTTGTAAGTTTTTGCACCAAAAGCAAGGGAGATGATCTGATGTCCAAGGCAAATTCCGAAGATGGGGAGTTTGCCTCGCAGTTTCTTGACCAGGTTTCTTACTTCAGGCACATCTTCCGGGTCGCCGGGTCCGTTGGAGATGAAAATACCGTCAGGTTTGAAAGCCATGATCTGCTCTGCATCCATATTGTAAGGAACAATTATCACGTTGCAACCACGCTTATTGAGAGAGCGGATAATATTGAACTTAATGCCGCAGTCAATTGCTACAACGTTGAATTTCTGGTTGGGAGTGCGGGAAAACCAACGCTTCTTGCAGCTCACCTTGGCTACGACCTTTTTGTCTATGGGTGTGTCTTCTATCAGTTTCAGCGCTTCTTCAATGGGGGTGTCTACCGGGACTACTGCAGCACGCATACATCCTTCATCGCGTATTATGCGGGTAAGGCGGCGCGTGTCGATACCGCTGATGGCGGGGATATTCGCTTCCTCGAGTGTCTCAGTCATTGTCTTGGTGTAGCGGAAGTTGGAAGGCGACTCGCAGCATTCTCGCATCACCATTCCTCCGATTGTCGGAGCTTTAGTCTCAAAGTCATCGTCGGTGATTCCGTAGTTTCCTATAAGTGGATAGGTCATCACTACAATCTGGTTGGTGTAGGAAGGATCTGAAAGAATTTCCTGGTAGCCGACCATCGATGTGTTGAAGACGACTTCCCCGACAATGCTGCGACGTGCGCCGCAACTTTGTCCCGGAAATTCCATGCCGTTTTCCAACACCAGTTTTACATCTGCGTCTTTCATCTTATTTATTCTGTAGAAACTATATTCATTTATGATTGATCGTTAATCGTTGATCATTGATCGTTGATCGTTAATCGTTTATCCTTGATATATCAAATCTATCAGTTTGCCTTCGAAGATTAATCTTTCAGGTTGCCCGTAGAGTTCAATGCCTTCGAATGGAGTAGCTTTGCCCATTGAAGCGAATTCGTTAGGGTCCACAGTCCATTCTTTGTCGAGGTCAAAGATGGCAAGGTTGGCTTCCCCTTCCACTTCCAGACCGAAGATACGTCGGGGGTTTAAGCACATTAGATCTACGAGGCGTTGCAAGCTGATGATACCTGTCTTGACGAGGTGTGTGTAGCAGACACCGAAAGCCGTTTCAAGTCCTACGACTCCCATAGCGCTTCCTTTCAGTCCGCGGCTCTTTTCTTCAGCTGTGTGGGGGGCATGGTCTGTTGCTATGCAATCTATGGTTCCATCTTTGATTCCTTCGATAAGAGCAGCTCTGTCTTCTTTGCTTCTTATAGGGGGATTCATCTTGAATCTTCCTTCATCCTGAAGGTCTTCGTCGCAAAAGACGAGATAGTGTGGTCCCGTCTCACACGTGACTTTCACCCCGCGTTTCTTAGCTTCGCGGATTAGCTCTACGCTTTCTTTTGTTGATATGTGGCAGACATGATAGCGGCATCCTGTTTCCTCTGCAAGTTTTAGGTCCCGTGCTATTTGTCCCCATTCGCTTTCAGAGCAGATGCCTTTGTGTCCGTTTGCCTTACAATATTCTCCGTCGTGGATGTATCCCCCCTTTAGAAGGTCATTTACTTCGCAATGAGCGGCAATGATTACATTGAGTCTGGCTGCTTCTTCCATTGCCTGCCGCATCATTTCATCGCTTTGCACCCCGCTTCCGTCATCTGAGAATGCTACTGCAAACTCTTTTAGTGCTGACATATCTACAAGTTGACGCCCTTTGCGGTCGACTGTTATTGCTGCGTAAGGGTATACTTTGATTGCTGCATCATCTTTGATATGCTTGAGTTCCTCGCTTATATGCTCTACTGTGTCCGGAGTAGGGTTGAGGTTTGGCATTGCGCAGACTGCCGTATAGCCTCCCATCATTGCAGCGGTCGTTCCTGTTGCGATAGTTTCCTTAGCCTCAAAACCCGGTTGGCGAAGATGGACATGTACGTCGCATAGACCGTAGGTGACGAGTTTTTCTCGCATGATGTATTCTAAAGTTGCCATATTCTCGGGGAAGATGTGACCTCCTCGTTTGATTCTTACGATTTTCCCTTCTATGACCTCGATGGAAGTGCCTTCGGAGACACCATCTTTGTCAACCCAGATACAATTGCTGAGAATATAATGGCGTGGCATATCTTCAGCGGGCAATTTGTGATAGAGCATGGCCTTATTCTTTCTTGTTGTTTAACTTAAACTTATAGAAATACTGCCGATTATGTAAAAAAAATACGCATCCCCTTTCGGGGGTGCGTATCCCTTACGGCATGTCTGCCATATAATGTTTTCTTATATGTTGCTTAATCGGTCTCATTTCGACTGCAAAATTACAAATTTTTTCAGAAACTCGCAAAAATTTGCTGAAAATATTTGAATGCTCAAGCAATTTATGGGACGTATACAAGTTGTGAAGTTCGCTCTGAAGGGCTTGTGTAGGAGACTGCATAGACACCGCTTGGAAGTTCTATTGCGGCTTGATTCGTGATTGAAGAATAGTGAACCCTGCCATCTACCGATGCCACAACAACTTTCCCAGCCTTTGGAGCGGCAAAATGAATCATATTTTTGCCGGTTTCGATACGTATATCCGAATCAGTAAGAGAGCCTACGCTTTCAGTTTCCCCCGGGGTGATATTGCTACGCTTGGCAATAGGTAGGAATCTCCATTGGCGGTGAGTGGCGCTTGTCGGATCTGTGCCATAATTCCACATACCTACCTTAGTGCCGGTACTGCTTCTATCACTTTCAAGGTCGAAGGCTTTTCCGTTGGTCTCGATCTTGAAATACTGTTGCCCGACAGATGTCAAAGTAAATTCTTCTGAACCGGAAGGATTTGTAGAGCAAGACAATGCATATCCGCTTTCATAGTTAAGGGTCTCATTGTTTCGATTAGTGAATCTGACATTCCCATCGTTGATCGATACTTTCCATATTTGATTGTCGTCCAATGCGGCAGGTTGTAGGCTTACGGATCCATCTGCGGCTGTAACTACATCTGTAGCTGAGCGTCGAGGCAGGATATAGTATTCTCCTCCGTCGATAAGTTCGCTTGAAAGAGAACTCTCTACCGGTATTACAAATGTTGCAATTGTCAATCCTTCAAGATCGAATGATAGATAACTGTCTTTTATTTCAAAAGCTATATTCTGATCATATTTTTTATCTTGACTTTTTATGGCTGTGACAGGAAGTCCGATATTATCATAAAGACCAAGATCAATGGTATATTTATTGTTGACAGCATCAGGATTTACTACCACTAAGACTAATTCATTTCCCTCAGGATTAGTCGCGGCTAACGTATTGTCGTTGGTTGAAGTTAATATAGTGTAGCCTGGTTTTATGTATTTTGTGAAATGCTTGCGTACATAATAGTTGTTGACGCGACGCACATCTGCTTTTGCAAAGCTACCCTGCAGCATACACCATTGATCGTTGGCTTCCTCTACGTATTGCCAATCACACCAGACGAGCGGTTCGATATAGCGCATATCCCTCATAAGGCGGATCGCCATATTTAGGTTACCCTGAATACCACTTCCTCCCGAGCCAACCTCGCTCATCCATAAAGGAATGCCTTCAGCAGCGCAAAGAGCGCTTATGTTGCAGCAATCCTGTACGCTTCCCTGATATGTATGTGTATTGATCTGACCTACAAAGCCCAGTGACCCATCGTTCTTAAAATGTTTCACGTCTGCTGTCTGCTGACCCACAGCTGTCTCGTCGCATGCCGAAATAACTGTTTTCAGACCTGAAGCTTTTAGTTTTGGATACAACACTTTTATGACTTCAGACATTGACTGCATATCGAAGTGACAACCTTCCTGAACTCCACTGCAGCCCCAGAAACTGGTCATAGGCTCATTGAAGGGGGCAATTGTAGCAAATTCTATCCCTTCTGCCTCTTTGAAATGCACCATAACGTCGATAAGATAGTCGGCAAATGCCTCGTAATATTCAGGTCGAAGATTATCTTTCCCTGCCTCTTTGGCTCCTGAGCAGCATCCGCTATAAGTCATCCACCAGGGTGCGGAGTTGCTAAACGCTTCGAAAATTGCATCCGGTTTCCTTTCCTTGATCTTACGCATGATTTTGATTTGAGCTTCATCTGCCGTCCAGTCATATTCTGAATTTTCATACTGTTTGAATCCCGGCATTTCGGCTCTCAGACCTTTACCGTTGCCCATGTGATGTTTTGTGCAGTTGGTGTTATTGGGATCGTCACCGCCTCCTATATTATAGCGAAATACGTTATAATTCAAGTTTTCAGGCAATACGAGCCAATCAATGATAGGATCGAGTTTGTCATCCGGCCAGTTGCCACACATGTGAGCCCACCAGCAGAGGGATACTCCCCAGCCGTCAAACGTCTGGCGTGGTGCTCCGGGATTGATCATGACGTTGTATTTGGTTTCCGGAATTTCTCCATTCACCTCATCGGCTATATACCATAGATGTTTTGAATTGCTGCCATCTTTGTCGCAAAAGACAGAGCTGCCATCGGTGGTATTATCTACACCTAAATATTTGCCGGAAGCTTTGCTTTTGATTTTTATGAATTTCCCGCTCTGTTCAAATTGAAAAAGGACTGCGTCAGTGGTATTGTTGGTTATGAAACCGGTATTCCATGCATTGGCGCCGCTTTTAGCCAAATAAGATCCGTCGGGAGCTTGGATTTGGAAATATCCATTTCCGGCATCGATGATAGTCATTATTTGCGGATTGGTTACTGATGCGGCTTCGATGATTCCGCTTTTTTCAGATTTGGCAAGATGCAGACCACTGCCATGCATGATAAAATGCTTGCCGGCATATTGCGATTTGACGCAGAGTGGCAGGCAAATTGCCAGCAGCAGTAAAATCAAGTTCAGGTGTTTCTTCATGGTGGTATTGTTATGTTGTTTATAATTCCACAAAATTAGCATCTTTTTTCCATTTCTACAAAAATTCCATAAATTTTTTTATAGCGCGAAGCCATTCCCTCCGAATCTCCGCTTAGCTTAGCCGGAGTTCATTTGCAGAAGCGCGAAGCCGTTTCTGCCCGAAGCTCTGCCTCGCTTAGCCGGAGTCTATTTGCAGAAGTGCGAAGCCGTTTCCGCCCGAAGCTCTGCTTCGTCGATGCGGAGGTCAGCCCCAGAAGAGATAGGCGATGAAGACGGCGGCGATGGCTCCGGTGATGTCGGCAAGGAGGGCATAGCCGGCTGCATAGCGTGTCTTCATTACGCCGACTGAGCCGAAGTAGACGGCGAGGATATAGAAAGTGGTGTCAGTGCTTCCTCTCACTACGGCTGCCAATCGGCTGACGAAGGCGTCGGCGCCTTCAGTCTTCATCACATCAAGCATCATCGCGCAACTTCCGCTTCCGCTAAGTGGCTTCATCAGCATTGTAGGAAGGGCTCCTACCCATTGCGTGTCTACTCCGCATGCTGCTAAGGCTGATTCTACAGCTCCTGTCGCGGCATCAAGGGCCCCCGATGCTCTGAACATTCCTATTGCTACAAGGATAGCTACAAGATAAGGTATGATTCCGACTGCTGTCTTGAATCCCTCTTTTGCTCCCTCTATAAAGCAGTCGTAGACATTGATTTTCTTACGTATTCCTGCTAAGATAAAAAGGATTATCACACTGAAGAGAAGAAAATTAGCGGCAAACGTGGAATAGTGCTCAACTTTATTTGCAGGCAATGTCGAAAACCACCATGCAACTCCTCCGACTAATGCAGCTATACCCCCGAGCCAACTCCATAGCACTGCATCCATACGGATGCGCTGCTTCAGGCATAACGCTATGAGTCCGACAAGAGTCGCTATCGCAGTTGCTAAAAGAATAGGAATAAATATATCTGTAGGATTGGCGGCTCCACCCTGTGCTCGATACATCATGATGCTTACAGGAATCAGGCAAAGACCACTGCTGTTGAGCACCAAAAACATTATCATTGCGTCAGTCGCCGTATCCTTCTGCTTATTGAGAGTCTGCATTTCTTGCATAGCGCGGAGTCCCATCGGAGTTGCTGCATTATCAAGCCCCAGCATATTGGCTGAGAGATTCATGAAAATCGCACCCATTGCAGGATGATCTTTAGGAATGCCCGGAAAAAGACGCGAGAAAAAAGGGCTGACAAGCTTTGCCATTCCCGTAGTCACACCTCCTTTTTCGCCTATCTTCATTATTCCCATCCACAGCGACAATACTCCTGTAAGCCCAAGAGAAATCTCAAAGGCGAATGCCGCCTGTGTAAAAGAGGCATTCATGATATCGCTCCATATTGTTGTCACCCCGGTGGTCAGCGATACACCGACCGCCATCAGGAAAGCGACAATCAGAAATCCTATCCAAATATAATTAAGTATCATCCCTTAAGCTTAATTCATAATTCATAATCTCCATCTATCTCATCTCCACATCTTCACAACTTCACAACCCCACAACTCCACAACCTCACAACCCCACAACTCCACAACCTCACAACCCCGTCAGTCATCGCATTCGGTGAAAGAGTGGTGGTGGGAGTGGCATTCGTGGATGCCTCGGTCTACAATGATGTGGCGATTTGCCATTCCGGAGATCACAGACATCTCGTGGCTTACAAGAACGATTGTGTGCTCTTTTGCGAGATCCTCCATCATTGAGTAGATCTGACGTTCGAAAGTCTTGTCTACGTAACTTAGTGGTTCGTCAAGAATTATTACTTCTGGATTCGAGACGAGGGCTCGAGCTAAAAGTGTACGTTGAAGCTGTCCTCCGGAGAGCATTCCCACAGTTCTGTCAAGATATCCGCCTACACCGCAAAGCTCTACGATCCGTTCGAACTCTTCCTCATCCTGTTGATTCCGCCTACTGAAAAATCCTTTTATTTGCCCCGACTTGATGGTATCCCCTACTGTAATAGGAAAACGAGTGTCGATATTGCTCTTCTGTGGCAGATATCCAATTTTCAGACGTTTTGTCACTTCTCCGTCATGATAATAACATACCTCGCCGGAGCTTGGACGCAGCAGACGCAGCATCACGCGTAGGAGTGTGGTCTTTCCTCCGCCATTGGGCCCGGTGATAGCCATAAAATCACCCTTATCCACGCTTAGCGACACATGATCCAGTATAATTTTATGGTCAAACCTTACGGTGATATCATCAATCCCGATTAATTTCATTTGCTGTTTTCATTAGATCGTTTAGCCAATCGGCAGAGTTAAGAGATACCGCTATTGTCTGCAGCCCAAGCTGTTTTGCGGTCTCTTCGTCTCCAGATGAAGCATGTTCTTTCTCCATGATGAAGGTTCTTGTGCCTGAATTTTTAATTTCCTCCATTTGCTTTCGCAGCTGAAGTGGCGAGGTCTCTTTCCCGTCAGCTTGGAGTGCTATTTGAGTGAGCCCATAATCCTTGGCGAAATATGATAGCGACGGATGCCTCATGGCAAAACTCCTTCCGGAGATATTCATATTTCCGATAGAGTCATCCATTGCTTGCATACGCATCTTTAATTTTTCTCCGGATTGTAGATATATGTTAGCTTTTTCCGGATGAATCGACATCAAGTATCGGGTAATATTATCTGCTATACGAATGCTGTTTTTTATCGATGCAAGGATATGTGGGTCGAATTCCTCACCATCGTGGTCATGTCCGTCATGGTCGTGGTGTCCGTGAGTCCCGGTGATTTTCTCAACTCCCTCTGTGCAGTCCACTACCTTTAGATCTGGGAAATTAGAGACTATGCCGGCGAGGTTTGACTTTTCAAATCCGTCGGTGCCGAGCGTGAAGTATATATCCGCTTTCCCAAGACTTTTCATCGTGCTGATTGATGGCTGATAGGTCTCAGGGTCGCTTCCGGCGGGAAGCAGGGTTACGATGTCGAAATCATCCCCGGCTATTTGCCTCATCATCCAAGCCTGTGGCTCGAAACTGACAGCGATTGCAGGGCGGTCATCTTTCTGACCGCCGCTACAACCGCTCAATATTATAAGCACGAGGCTAAATATGGAGAAGAGTCTCATATTTTTCTGATACCCATTATCTCACGAACATCCTTAAGAGTCTTGGCTGCATATTCGCGGGTGCGTTCCGCACCTTGCTTCACTATTTTAGATAGATACTCATCATTATCGCGGATGTCAAGTATCCTCTGGCGAATTGGAAGAGTAACTTTCAGCATGTCTTCAGCAAGCTGCTTCTTAAGATCTCCATAGCGGATGCTGCAGTCAGCATATTTCTCACGGAAATAATCGGTAGTCTCCTTGCCGCTCACCAGATCCATAAGCGTGAAGAGATTTTCCACAGGTTGATATACGGGAGAATTTGGCTCTGTCGGTCCTGCATCGGTCACAGCTCGCATCACTTTCTTGCGCAGTGTCTTCTCGTCATCGATAAGGTAGATGCAGTTCCCTTCACTCTTGCCCATCTTGCCGCTTCCGTCGAGTCCTGGCACCTTGATTGCCTCGCCTCCAAAATTGAAGTTGACGGGTTCTTTGAAATAGTCCACACCGTAGAAAGAGTTGAAACGCCGTCCGAAGCGACGTGTAAGCTCGAGGTGCTGCTCCTGGTCCTTACCTACGGGTACATAGTCGGCATGGTGGATAAGGATATCTACAGCCATGAGGGTAGGATAGGTGAGGAGTCCTGCATTTACGCGGGCATTGTTATTTTGGTTGCCGATGATTTCCTTCTCGATTTCGTCGCTATCGGAAGTGATGCCAAGAGCTTTGCGGGCTTTGTCTTTAAATGATGCAGTGCGCATAAGTTCGCCGATTCCTACATGCATGTTCAAGAGAAGATACATTTCAGATATCTCAGGAATATCGCTCTGCACGTATAGGATGTTCTTATCCGGGTCAAGACCTGCTGCAAGATACTCTGCAAGAATCTGCTTCACGCTTTCGTGAAGGGCTTTAGGGTCGGGATTAGTGGTGAGTGCATGAAGGTCGGCAATGAAGTAACGGCTATCATAGTCGTCTTGCATACGCACAAACTTCTGGAGTGCACCGTAGTAATTTCCTAAATGGAGATTGCCCGTTGAGCGGATACCGCTCAATACGATCTTCTTGCTCCCATCCGGACGTAGATTGCTATTTTGGTCTGCCACAGTGGCGGTCTTTTCTGAATTCATATTTAGTGATTTTGTGATTTTTATGCAAAATTAATGATAATTACGGAGATTTGCAAAAATCAATGCATAATTCATCATGCTCAAGGCATAATTAAAGACTCGGAAAAATTTTCCGAGTCTTTTTCGTGACAATAATTATGCATTATGAATTATGCATTATGCATTAAACTAAAGGTTGAAGTAATAGGTGCCGGTAGATAGATTGGCATACCAGGAATATGGTACTCCGCGAAGAGTGTATGCTGTCTGGAATGCCGGGATGTCGAGGTTCCCCCCTTCCCACATCTGAGTCCAAGGATTCCATGCGTTTTCGACAGTCACGTCATAGTAGAATCCATTCCATTCCCAGCTTACTACCATAGGAACTGTCTCCCAAACTCCCTGAGCATCATAGCCTACTGCTACTACTTTTGATTGTCCGTAGTTATAGCCCGGGCCATTGTTATAAGGACCGGAGAATGCACCGGGTCCCCATGGACCTCCATTCATCATAGAGTTGCTTGTGCCCCACATCGGGACATTTGGACCGAAACCGGCACCGGGACCGGGTCCCTGTGGTACGTTTGGGGTAAATGCACCACCTGATCCCGGAGCAGGTGCGCTGTTACCATTACTTGGAGTAAATGCTCCTCCCGAACCTGGAGCGGGAGCGCTATTTTGTGCGGATATTGTGCTTATCGAAACTATAGCTGCTGCTATCAGTGTAAAGATTCTGTGTGCTTTCATAGTGGAATTTTTTTTTAGTGTTCAAGTTTTAGTGCTCTTAGTTTTCGTGAGCTTTATTTCAATTTATTAACACTTAATGCTGCTTATTGGTTCATTGCAAGATTGCTTTCTGCGGTTAGAGTAGAGATAGATGGGATATTATAGCCTTCGCGCTTGTTGACAGCCATATCCTTTTTCCCTGGTGTTATGATGACGGGCATACCCGGTTCTACTATATCTACAAGATGCAGAATATTTTCATTGGTGAGTCGGATGCATCCGTGGCTGCGTCTGCCTCCTATGCTCCATGGGGCGGAAGTGCCGTGAATGCCTATGCTTGTGATGCCCGGAATATTCAGGCGGATAAAACGAGGACCGAACTCACCGGTCTTTTCGCTGACAACTCCGTTGTCGTCTACATAATGCCAATCGGTGCTGTTCTGTATCTGTTTTACGGAGAAGAACCCTTCCGGAGTGCGTGAATCCCCTTTCGTATGTTTAGTGCCGTAGTTCTTGGCGCAAGCCATGCCGAAGCTTTCTTCTTCCACCCCGAAGCGGTTGAATTTGATGACTTTCATCCTGTTTTTGTCAACTACTATGAATCCGTCATGGTCATTGTTGAGCAGTTTTTCAACGTAGCTGAGTTCCTCATTTGCCATTTGGGGAAGAATGCCGCGCGCATACTCTTCGCTGTTGTCAGAACTCATCATGAATTCGATAGCTCCGGCAGGGGAAGTAAAAGTATAGTAAGGCTTAATTTCCGGTAAGATGGAGTCATTATGACTCAAACCTGCTACTTCTACTTCCTGATTCATGACCGGAAGGTCGCTTTTGCTGCTAAGTGCATCTGCTGAAAGAGCGAAGAGGCCTATACATGAGGCGATGACGATATAGTTACGACGTGTTTTCATAGTGGTTAAGGAGTTAAGTGTGTTTTTCAGTATATTGTGTGTTTTTCTATGTCATTATAACACCCTTGACCCCAATGACGTGTTTCAAATTTATTAAGAAAGCAATACGATATTATTAAAAAAGAAACACTTTCGACCCATTGAGTCGAAAGTGTAATTATGAATTATGCATTATGACTTGCTTTAGCTTGAACGAAGTTAATTATGCATTAACGCTTCGCTCTGCAGCTGTCCCAGATCAGGTAGCAGATGAGGGCAGCATACGCAACGCAGCCGAGGATCTGTGTCGTTTCCATGCCAAGGGGATTCTCGTATTCGAAGCCGCAGAAGCGTGTGATGGCTGCAAACACTCCGAAGAGCGCGCCTCCGGCGATAAGTCCTGAAGATAGAAGAGTGCCTCGGTCGCGACGTGCATCGTTCACTTTCTGATCCTTTGATGAGTTGCTTACATAATATGCGATAGCGCCCCCTACAAGCATCGGAGTGTTGAGCGATAGCGGGATGAACATTCCGAGGCAGAATGCCAAAGCAGGAACTCCGAGCCAGTTGAGGATGCAAGCGAGGATAGCTCCTACCATATAAAGGATCCACGGTGTGTCGCCACCCATCATCAGAGGTTCGATCACCTTCGCCATCGCATTTGCTTGCGGAGCCACAAGAGCATTCTCACCGGTGAATCCATACACCTGATTAAGCACCATGATCACGCCACCCACAGTGGCTGCAGAGACGAGTGTGCCAAGAAATTTCCAGCTCTCCTGTTTTTTCGGAGTTGAACCAAGCCAGTAGCCTATCTTGAGGTCTGTGACAAAACCTCCTGCCATAGAGAGTGCTGTGCAGACCACGCCACCGATTACCATCGAAGCTACAATGCCGCTTGTGCCATTAAGTCCAATCGCCACAAATATGGCTGATGCGATGATAAGGGTCATAAGAGTCATACCCGATACCGGGTTGCTGCCTACGATTGCAATTGCATTGGCAGCTACTGTGGTAAAGAGGAATGCTATGATGACCACTACTGCAAAAGCGATGATCGCCTGCCAGAATGTATGTATCACTCCAAACCAGAAGAAAAGGAGTACTGCGATTAGTGCCAGTGCAATGAAGAGTACGATATGCTTCATTGAGATATCCGTCTGCCAACGCACTTCCTTTACTGCTGAAGACTTACCCTTAAGCTCGCGGCTCGCAAGTCCTACTGCCTGGGTAATGATACCCCATGACTTGATGATGCCGATCACGCCTGCCATGGCAATACCTCCAATGCCGATCATTCTTGCATATCCGCTGAAGATATCTTGGGGGTCCATAGCCTGGAATTCCGGTGCTCCGTATGTGCCCATAAGAGGTATGATGATCCACCATACGAAAATTGAACCGGCAAAAATGACGAAAGCGTATTTCAGTCCCACTATGTAGCCAAGGCCTAAAAGTGCAGCCCCCGTGTTGCAGCTTAGCACGAGTTTGGTCTTCTCCATCAGTGTATGTCCGGCTGAAGAAGCCACTGAAGTCACTGTCTCTGCCCACCATCCGAATGTAGCTACGATATAGTCGTAGATGCCGCCTATAAGAGAGGCAATGATAAGGGTCTTTGCCTGGCTCCCCTCCTCGCTGCCCGACTGCTGGCTTGAGATAAGCACCTGAGTCGTAGCGGTAGCTTCCGGGAAAGGATACTTGCCGTGCATATCTTTGACGAAATATTTACGGAAAGGAATGAAAAAGAGAATACCTAAAATGCCTCCTAATAGTGAGCTAAGGAATATTTGGTAGAATTGAACTGTGATTTCAGGATATTTTGCCTGAAGTATGAAGAGGGCTGGCAAGGTAAAGATGGCACCTGCCACAATCACACCGGAGCAAGCTCCAATCGACTGGATGATTACATTCTGTCCGAGGGAATTCTTCTTGCCAAGTGCATTTGACAGACCTACGGCGATGATTGCAATAGGAATGGCTGCTTCAAACACCTGGCCTACTTTCAGTCCGAGATAGGCGGCGGCAGCAGAGAATATCACCGCCATAAGGAGGCCAATACCCACAGAATAGGGGGTGGCTTCCTGCTGGTCGTGAGCAGGATGCATCACCGGTGTGAACTGCTCGTCGGCAGCAAGCTCGCGGAAAGCATTCTCCGGGAGCCCGGTTCCGGTAGTAAGATTTTCGTCTGTTTCTTTCATGAGTTATTAAGTTGTGGAGTTTTGGAGTTGTGAAGTTGTGGGGTTGTGGAGTTGTGGAGTTGTGGGGTTTTGGAGTGTTTATGATAATCCATGATATATCATGATTCATCATGTTTTATCATGATACATCATGGATTAATTGCAAATTGATCATTGATCATTAATCATTGATCATTGATCATTAATCATTGATCATTGATCATTAATCATTGAATCAGAGTTGTCTCTTGACGCTTTCCTCATGGATCGCACTCATGATCTTACCGGTGAATTCCTTGGGTAGTCCAAGTTTTTCGCCCATTTCTGTGCGTTCTTTCATTATTTTGTCATGGCGTCCAAGCTGCACCACCATCATATTGTGGGCTTTCTTGTATTCCCCAATCTTCTTTGATACTCCCATCCTCTTTGCGAGGAGTTCAAGCATCTCGCTATCTATTTGGTCGATTTCGCTTCTTAAAGCGTCAAGTTCCGGGGTTCCGGTAGGCTTTTCTCTTACTTTAAGTTCCTTAACAAGTGCCACGAGTTCAGAGGGAAGCAACTGCTGCTTGGCATCACTGAGTGCCACAGCAGGGTTGCAATGGCTCTCTATCATCAGTCCGTCAAACCCCATGTCGAGAGCGTGGCGGCTAAGTGGAGCCACGAGGTCATGTGCCCCGCTTATATGACTTGGATCGCAGAAGACCGGGATGTTAGGAAATCTGCGGGCGAACTCGAAGGGAAGAGCCCACATCGGTTGGTTGCGGTAGATATGTTTCCCATAGCTGCTGAAACCGCGGTGTATCACACCTATCCTGCGGATACCGGCATTGTAGATACGGGTTACCGCTCCAATCCAAAGGTCAAGATCCGGGTTGACCGGATTCTTGATAAGCACCGGGATATCTGCACCGAGTTCTTGAAGAGCGTCAGCGATCTCCTGCATGGCGAATGGGCTTGCAGATGTGCGGGCACCAATCCAGATGATGTCGACTCCTGCAGAAATGGCGCTGATCACGTGGCTTTTGCTTGCCACCTCAGTGCCCACTTTCATTCCGGTCTCTTCTTTTACCTTTCTCAGCCATGGGAGGCCGGCAAGTCCTACGCCCTCGAAGCAGCCGGGCATTGTGCGGGGTTTCCAGATTCCTGCTCGGAATATCTTTACTCCGCCTGCTGATAATTCCTTTGCTGTTTCGAGCACTTGTTGCTCGCTTTCAGCCGAACAAGGACCGCCAATTATTATGGGCTCCTTCATTATGGAGACTTCGTCGAATAGGGGCTTTATATCTGTCATATTGAGTTGTGGGGTTTTGGGGTTGTGGAGTTGTGGGGTTTTGGAGTTGTGAAGTTTTGAAGTTTTCATGATAAATCATGATGCATCATGTTGTATCATGATATATCATGTTTTTTTACTTTAGCTGAGCGGTAGATGCCGAGGATACGGAAGTCGCTGGTGAGTGGTTTCACTGCGGCGAGGGCTTGTTCGCATCGCTCGCGGTCGTCGAATGTCAGGTCGGCGTAGAAGCGGTATTCCCATTCGTGCCCTACCACCGGCATTGACTGCAGCATCGTGAGGTTGATGTCGTAGAATGTAAGGATCGTCAGCACTTTCGACAAAGCTCCTTTTTCGTGGGGCACCGTGAAAGCCAGTGATATCTTGTCTGCGTCCTGAGGAGTAGGGGAGTCCGACTGTCCGATGATCAGAAATCTCGTGAAGTTACGGTTGTCGTCTTCGATTCCTTCGGCGAGTATGTCGAGCCCATATAGTCTCGCGGCATACGCCGGGGCAATTGCTGCCGTGGCAGTCATTCTTCCCTCCGCCACTTTTTTTGCACATCCCGCAGTGTCGAAGTCCTCTACCTTATTTATATGGGGATGATGTGAGAGATACTGGCGGCATTGAAGGAGCGCCATATAGTGCGACCGTACTTCCTTAAGTTCCGATATTTTAGTGCCGGGCAGAGCGCAGAGAGAATGAGAAACGCGAATCTTGCATTCCCCTATCACCTTGCGTCCGCTTTTGCGTATATATTCAAAATTCTGGAGGAGGGCACCGGCGAT
>JAIDTL010000138.1 GCA_029060725.1 Muribaculaceae bacterium
CTGTACCCCCTCCCCCAACAGTGGCTGGCTCCCCATCCCCGAGCGCGTCGACGGTTTCGCCCAAGTCCATGTCAGCGGTACCGGTGGCGGACCCAAATACGGTAATATCCTTATCCAACCTTTCTCCGGTCCTCTCGACCAAATCGATATATTCGCACATCGCGAATATGAGACCATCCTCCCGGCTTACTACTCCACCACATTCACCGATTCCGGCATCAAGACTGAAATCACCGCCACCGACCGCACTTCAGCATATAGAATCTCATATCCCGAGAAGGGAGAGAAATGCCTTAAAGTCGATGCCGGCTTCTTCCTCGGCGAATCCCCGGTCCCCGACGCCCGCGAAGCTCAACAATTTGTTGGCTCCGAAATCCAACTCCTTTCCGACACCGAGATCTCCGGATATAGCCGCATCCGTGGCGGATGGAACAACGGCCCTGCCTATACCGTCTATTTCTATGCCAAATCCGATGTGCCGTTCTCTGAGACTGCAACATGGAAAGGTGATGCCATATCAAATGCCAAAGTGCAATTCGACTCTGGAGAGAAGACCGGAGCGCTAATTGCATTCCCGGAAAAGACCGATACCGTCAACTTCCGAATCGGTATATCATTCATCAGCCCACTTAAGGCAAAATATAACTACGAAAATGAGTCAGCATCAAAGTCATTTGATGAAATAAGAGCAGAATCCTTAAATAAGTGGGAAGATGAGATGCAGAAGATCACCGTCCATCCCGACACTCCCGACAATTATAAGCGGATGCTCTACACTGCCCTCTATCATACTATGCTTATGCCCTCCGACCGCACCGGAGAGAATCCCCTCTGGACTGATCCTGTCCCCTACTACGATGATTTCTATGCCCTTTGGGACACTTACCGCACCTCAATGCCACTCTTTGCCATAATTGCTCCTCAAAGACTCGCTGATATGGTAAATTCTCTCGTCAACATCGGCAAGCGTGATGGTTTTATGCCGGATGCCCGCAGCGGAAATGCCAACGGTCGCACTCAAGGGGGCTCTAATGCCGATGTCGTGATAGCCGACGCCTGCGTAAAGGGAATCCCCGGCATCGACTATGAAGCTGCCCTCCGACAGATGATACATGACGCTACCGTACCCCCGGGCGGCAACGAGGAAGCAGAAGGACGCGGTGGCTTACGAGAATATTTGGCTCTCGGATATATTCCTCACGGCATTGCCCGCGCCGGAAATCGCACAGTAGAGTATTCTCTCTGCGATTTCGCGATCCATCAGGTAGCAAAAGCTCTGGGAAAGCAAGATATAGCAGACAGATATCTCAAGCAGTCTGAATCCTGGAAAAATCTTTGGTGTCCTGACTATGAGCATGACGGAGCGAAAGGCTTCATCATGCCCCGCGATGCCAATGGAAATTGGCTCGACTCATTGCAGTTTGGTCATTCAAAATATCAGCACCCTAAGTATCGCTACACTCCACTCACATTTGAAGGTCCTTGGTACACTCCTTGGTGGGATATGTTCTTCTATGAAGCTTCCTCTTGGGAATATTCCCTGAGCATTCCCCACGATGTGCCCGGTCTGATTGAGAAATGCGGAGGTCCCGAGGCTTTTGAGAAGCGACTCGACACCTTCTTTGCCAAAGATTATTTCAATGTCAACAATGAGCCGTCTTTTATGTCCCCTTGCCTATATCACTGGATAGGACGTCCCGACAAGTCCGGTGAAAGGATTTTGGAGATCATTGAAAAAAACTATAATGACTCTCCAGCCGGACTTCCCGGCAATGATGACTCCGGAGCTATGTCATCTTGGCTCATATTCAATATGGCTGGCATATATCCCAATGCAGGGCATGACTATTATCTTATCCACTCCCCCATTTTGGAATCCACCACCTTCCATCTCGCCGATGGCAAGACTTTCACTATAACAGCCGAAGGACTATCCCCTGAGAATAAATACATCTCCGAAATGTATCTTAATGGCAAGCAGCATGACTCTTTCTTCCTAAAGCATTCAGATCTCGCAGCAGGAGGCGAACTGAAGCTCATCATGGCTCAATCCCCCGAAATCCCCAAACCTCACAATCCCACAACTTCACAACTCCACAACCTCACAACTCCACAACCTCACAACTCCACAACTCCACAACCTCACAACTTCACAACTACCTACAAACTCCACGGCCAAACCCGCCGCTTCAAATTCGTTTTTCAACCTGCCCCCGACGGAGGCATAACCCTCCATTGGAGCATAGTCCGCAACCTGAAACTTTGGACCGGCACTTATACCATGTCGCCCGAAGCTGTAAAGGATGGCAATGCCCAAAGCTACATCATGCCTGAAGACGGCAATCACATAACTCTCCCATCCAACGAAACCTTCGGCATCATCTCTCGCTCAGCCCTCAACAGTCTGAAAAAGAGTGGTAAATTCCTCTATAATGGCGTGCTCTGGCAGAAGACCGGCGACATAGACTCCCCATTCGGCAAAGCGATCCAAGTAGAAGACCCCGAAGAAGGCGCCAAGATGACCATCCTCGACAACCCCGACCTCCCCCTCATACTCTCCATGACCGACACCCCCCTCGAACTCAACTGGACCATCTCCCAATGATCAATGATAAATGCTTAAAGA
>JAIDTL010000139.1 GCA_029060725.1 Muribaculaceae bacterium
TTGAAGTTATGCTAACAATGGAATTGTCTCATGATGATAGACAATTAATTATGTTTGGAAGTCCTCTATCGAACATTGCTCCGTGTCTAATACACCGAGTAATCGTTCGAGTGATTTTATGAAAACAGCTTGGCGTAGTCAAAGGACACAAACGCCAGCCCTCCACAAGTGTCGGCTTTCGCGTCCGTGTCCTTTTTTATGAAGACTTGATGTTACCGATGATTTTTCTCCCTCTGGATAGGGGGATTAACAAAAATAATTTGTAATTTTGCATTTGAATTAAGACAGAACGCTTTGGTTTCGTCTGACTCAATCTTCCCTTAGTTTCAGCAACCGAACAGCAATAGGGCGATTGAATAAGTCTTGGGAACAATTACCCAAAATCCCATTTAACCAAGTCTGAATATCAGACAATTACTCCAAAACTATGTACCCCGTTCCGGAATCAGGACTTGACAATGTTTTTAAAGACGTTTCATTTCTGCTTCTGATGCCACAGAACCTTTATATTTGCTTTTACGAGGCTGAAAATTGTAGATTA
Organism: Muribaculaceae bacterium; assembly: GCA_029060725.1. Taxonomy (GTDB): domain Bacteria; phylum Bacteroidota; class Bacteroidia; order Bacteroidales; family Muribaculaceae; genus Lepagella. The sequence goes on from JAIDTL010000139.1 coordinate 542, forward strand.
TGTTCAGGGCTACGCCTCTACGATCATAACTTTGTAGTTTATCAACGAAAACGCCATAAGTGTTCATAGTCCAGTCGTTGTTGGCTGTGTTGAAAATGTCGGTAGCAGACAGTTTGAGAGTGAGAGATTTATTTAGGAATGACTTGCCCACTGATGCGTCCATAGTGAACCATGAACCATGGAAACGGTTGGTGTGCATATCGCCCTGTGAGCTTCCGCTTATGTTTGCCGTAACACTCCATCCATTGGGCAAGGAGAACGTGTTGTCAAAATAATACGAATAAATAGGTTTGTTATATCTGCTGTTGTCAATGGTGAGCCACTGTCGGTACAACCCTGCTGTAACACTCGGAGTCCAAAAACGTATAGGCTGGCACCACACAAGATACAGACTTAACGCCGAAACGTCAATATTCACAGGGTGCATAAGTAATTGCAGATTGTCGGCGGGATATACCTGCTTGACAAATGCGTATGTATCAATAGAGCGAAAACAGTCAGCCTGGAGCATGAAGCCTTTCCACATACCGAACAACTGGAAATCAAGCAATCTCTCGTCACGCAGTCCCGTATTGCCACCTTCGATTTCATGAAGACCTGTATAATTGAGAGCACCTGTCAGCTGTGAGTATGGTGGCTTGACAGTTGCCATTTTATAACTGATGCTTATCTGCGACTCTTCGTTGAAAGAATAGCCGAGAGAAAGGTCGGGGGTAAGCGTGTGGTCGCGGCGGCTGATGTCATCGTCGCGCTTGCCGTTGACTTTGTAGTCATAATTGACATATTCGTATCTCGCCCCGGCAGACAGCGACAACTTACCAAACATACGCGACCATGACGCATATAGGGCGGTAGAAGTCTGTCGGGCATCAGTTAAAGAAGATGGTATATATTCGCTTACATCGGTATTCAGCATACGATAATCAAGAGAGGAGTGTGTGTAACTGTCTTGCGTACCAACAGTAAATTCTCCATTCCAAAGGGGGAATTTCAGATATAGCTTACCAGCCCAAAGAGTTGAAGTCCGTTTATCGGTAGAGTTTACGGCGGTAGTAGTAGATGATGGATAAGTTGTAGCCACATGATTCGTATCGCATGCACTACGGAAATCGCCGTCTAAATGAAGAAGATATTTGTCGGCAAAGGTATTTTCATAATAGAGAGAAGCGAGGTGGCTGTGTGCTCTTATACGCTTGTCAATATCGCGAGCGATAGCCTGATCATTATCAAGCCATTCCGAGCCGGAGTTAGAAAAATCGCCACGTTCAGGATTGTATCGGTAATATGCGCCAAACGATTGGGCTCCGTGAGAGTAGTTAAAGCCTCCCTTGAATACACCTGTTGTCGTCGGGAAAGAATTGAATTGGCTACTACCAACAACCATTTCTTTTCCCTCATAGATAAGAGTATTAGTTGTAGTTCCTTTATTTACTGAATTATTGCGGTTTATCGTACCGTTTACGAAAAACTCCCAATCGCTGGTGCGATAACTCAAAGCGAGATAATCCATAACGGACCATTTGCGGCGGCGCTGAAGTTGAAACTGATCAGTCAAAGACAGCCCTTGCACGAAACTACGGCGCGTAGAGATTTTAATAACCGCGCCTGTTGTGCTTTCGTAAGCCGCTCCCGGAGTCATAAGCAATTCAACTTTCTTCATGTTGGAAGAAAGAAGCTGCTGCAACTCCAGCGCGTCGCGCATTGGTCTCCCGTCAATATAGATTTCGATATTGCTCTTGCCGATGACGCCGACGGTATTGTCCTGAACCTTTATCATCGGCAGTTGAGCCAGCACATCAAGAGCGTTGCCGAGGTCGGCAAGATTGGTGCCGGGAATAGTTGATACGAGTGTAGAACCAACTAATTTGGTTGCCGGTTGTTTAGCGGTAACTATAATCTCTTGCAACTCGTGAGTGAGGTCATCTGTCGCTTCTTGATTCTGAGCGAAACCGCTTTCTATGGAGAGAAAGAGGGTCAGAACTGAAATTAGAATTTTAATTTTCATGCCTTGCGAATTTTTTCTGCAAAGTAAGTGAAAAGTTTTTACAAGGCTTAAAAAATTGTCTGACTTTTATCTGACAAATTCTAACAAATCTGTAAGTCAGTTAGTTATCCAAAGTTCGTATGATTCTCCCCTGTTGCATACAATCTCCAAGTTTGCCTGAGTAAGAGCGTTCTTTGTTCGCTTGACAAGGGTATAAAGTGATTCCTCTGCATTACTTTTATTACCCCAAAGAGATTCGCACAAGATTCTTTTATCCACTTTCATGTCGGGTGCGTCAAGAATCATTCGAGTCAACTGCCGATGCAAAGGGCTGTCTTAAAGCCTCACTTTTTTTCTTGGAGACGCGCAATGGACATATTTGTGGTGTTTCTTTCCTTATTGTTATTTCCACTTACGGATACGTAAGTGTATATACCATCTTCTCCTACATTCGAGACAGGAGTGAAGACTATCTTTAATGTCCGACCATCAATTTTTGTAATGGAGAATCCCGCTTCCTCACATACGAAGGTTCCTTCGTTGGTGTATGCATCGATAGAGAGATTCGGATAATTAGTACAGGTGATAGTTATCTCGCCATTGTGGTCAGAGTTTGCTTCGATTACTACCTGATTATAATATTCAGGGGAATAGACAGCAGAAACAGCCTCTTTGTCGTAGGATGAAAACTCCCAAATCATAGGAGCGACTTCGTCTTCTTTGCAAGAAGACATCACAACCGACATGAAAATAACGGTTGCAATAAGAATTAACTTTTTCATTTGTTATTTTTGATGTAGTTTTTAAGAAAGTCTTTCAAATCAATAGTGTATTGTGTCGAAGCCTGCGCGGCGACAACTCCTGCCCCCGTGGAGACATTACTATATCCCCATTTAGATTCAGCAAGCCCGATGTCGGATAAGTCACCAAGAATACCTTGATCTGCATTCCATTTGTAGACTGCCCAGAAGTAATAACTTGGCGATACCGTGGTCAGGTAAAGATTGACTCCGCACTCAAGCAAGGACTCATCATACGGTTGCGACTTGACACGGAATACATTGTTAATGTACTTCAAATGAAGTGTGTAGCTTTTTCCTGGAAACTGCCGATCGCTGAAAAATAAAAAACCTGTATCCTCATCATTGCCCATGATTGTCTCAAATATACCGATATGCTCTTTGAAAATCGGTTCGGCATCATATTCAAACTTACCAATGGAAAAAGGATTGTAAGCAAAAGCATACAATTCATCGTCAATATTACCGTCGTCATCTATAATTGTGTTAAACCAATTGTATCCGAAATTATAGTAATTTTCAATACCTGCCGGGTCATCTACATCCATTTCTACGTTGAGATTGAATGTTATATCTGCCAGCATTTCATAATTGTAAAAGCCTTCATCACCTTTCCAGATGTCAGTTACAACAGGCGTCACTTTGACTTTCCCTATAGGAGTGGCAAATGGTATCACGACATCAGCGGTGGCACTCCCGTAAACGGGACTTTCCGCCATTATTCTTATTTTGTCACCCTCTGACGGTCGATAGTCAGAACCGACAATATTTCCGTTAGCGAGTATTGTCACCTTTGCGTCATGCACGGAATGATCGTGCTGCGCTTCTTTGTCATTATACATCCAAGTGTGCGTCACTTTCACCTTAATCGGCTTTCCTGCAGTAATGAGAGAGTTAAGACAGAGAACAGGCTTTGTGTCAATCTCCGGGGTGAAATCTTCGTAGCAGCCCGTCAACAATGTTGCAGCGAATAGCATTAAAATGTATCTTAGAATTGCCATGTATATGAAATTGAAGGGATAATGGGAAGTAGTTTAACTTTCTGGAACACCGGATTATAATTCTTGTCGTAGCTTCGGCGGATTGCCACGGTGTTCATGTGGCAGTAGGCATTGAAGAGGCCGAATGTCCAATAGCCGCGCTTGTTATGCACCACACAAGAAAGGTCAAGGCGGTGATAGAATGGGAGCTGATAGTTGTTGATAGTCGTTTTCAGTGGAGTCTCATCGTCACTATACATACTTCCAAAATCAGGGGAGCCCCATACCTGAGGGAGCAACGTAAAGCGGTTGCCTGAATGTCCAACCCAAGCTGCGTTAATACTTACCTTATCGCTAATATTCCAGTTTACGAGAATATTGATTGTATGGCGGTTGTCAAAACGTGCGGGAAATTTCATACCTCCGTTCTTATCGGGAAAGGTGCGGTCTGACCATGCGAGGGAGTACGATATATGTCCTGTCAGTTTTCCGAATATCTTCTCCACCTTGAAGTCAATGCCCTTGGCAGTACCGTTGCCTGAACACAACTCTGCGTTCCACATCTCAGTCGGAGGTTGGAGATAATACTCGTCACGATACTCTACAAGATTGCGCATTATCTTGTAATACCCTTCTACAGATGCAACAAACATCTTATTTTCCGACTGCCAATATGCGCCGAGTGAGATTTTATCTGCGTTCTGCGGCTTGAATCCTCTTGTGACAGGCACCCACTGATCCGAGGGGAGTGAAAGATAAGTCTGTGAAAGCTGATGGACATATTGATTCGTTCTCGCATAGGCCGTCTTTACAGCCCAGTTCTCATCCGGACGGTAACTTAGAGACAGTCGCGGTCCATACCCAAAATCGGTCTTGCCTTCAATATTGAAAAGTGACAGATGAAGACCTGCGTTCATCCTGAATTTATCATTGATATGCCAGTCATCTTCAATATACACATTAGCTTCATTGGCGGTGTATGCCCATGTTGAGTCACGGGTATTGATCTGTGTCGTCCCTACCGTGTAGTTTCGTTCTGTTCTTGCAGGCAGGAATGAATGGAGGATATAGTTACCTCCAAAGCGTACGCGGCTTATTTCATTAGGACTCCAGTCGAAATCTGCACGGAATATCCAGTCATTTATGTTATTCTTTGTCTGAGACACAGAATGGGTTTCGATTGCGCCGCCTGTCACTATATCTTTAAACAACCAGTCGTGCTTCATACCGGAGAAATATCGCGTATATGCTGCTGTAAACTCCGCTGTCAAATCCGGTTTAAATCTATAGTTAAACCCCGTCTGAGCTACAAGGTTGCCCCAATGGAAATCAAACTTATCATCGTCATACCATCCGATTTCAGGCTGCTGCTTGTCAGATGAACCGGTTTTAAGGATATCATTGCCGAAATAAACTGATGCAAATCCGGTTGCCCTATTTGAGAAACGGTGGGTCACTTTAGCATTAAGATCCATAAAAGCGTAATGGAAGCGTATTTTATCATCATCCGAGTTTGAATTAACCAAAGCAAGCATCGGAATCGTCAGAACATCAAACCAGGACCTTCTCAAAGCAACGGAATATGTAGTATTTTTTCCTATCGGCCCGTCAATATTGAACGCACCGGAAGTCAAACCAAGCCTGAATGAACCGTGATGCCCTTCTTGCGAACCATTTTTCGTGCGTACATCGAGGAAAGACGAAAGGCGCCCATCATATTTGGCAGGGATTGAGGACTTGAAAAAGTCAATATACCTTATAGCCTCCGCATTAAAAGCCGAGAATAGTCCGGCAAAATGATTCACCTGATATAAGGGCACATTGTCAAGCATATATAGATTCTCATCAGAGTTTCCACCATGAACGTTCATCCCTGCCATACCTTCCTGCCCTTCGGAAATTCCGGGTTGCATTTGCAATGCCTTTATTACGTCGCTTTCTCCGAATATCACAGGAGTATTTATAATCTCATGTGCTGTCAGTTTCTTAGCCCCTATCTCGGATGTATCCACAGCAGGAGCTTCAAGGCGTGAAACGACGACAACTTCATCAAGCATTTTCGGTATTGGAGGAGACATATTTAGCTTTGAAGAGGTGACAACAGTTTTATTATCAACTCGCTTGGGTCTATCCACTATCACTCTCTTCTTGAGAATAATATTCTTTCCTTTGATTTTCCATTCAATGTCAGTATCCTTGAACATGATAGAGAGTGCTTCTTTCAAGGGGCGATCCTTTACGTTGACAGAAACACGCATATTCTTCAGCAAATCGGAAGAGTACACAAAATTCTTACCAGTCTGCTCGACAATGCCCCTGAACACAACTGATGCCGGCTGATCTACAGCCTTGATTGTAACTTTCTGTGCCAATATGACGGAGCAGAAACAAAACATTATGGATAGCAAGAGAAATTTCTTCATTTTTCAGTCACTGTCATTTGAGTGTCCAAAATGTCGTTGATTACGCAAATAAGGTCTGTCGGAGTCCCCTCATAATGGAGAGAAAGTTGGTATTCTTTATCTTGGTCAGGCAAATTTTCAACTTTTACATTGTAAATCTCCTCGATTTTTATGACTACTTCGTTTAATGATGCATTTTCAAAGTCAATGACCTTTACCTCAGCCAACGGGTATTTGACAGGTGTCTGCTGAGATTGTTGCTGTATCTCATCATTTCTATATTCTTGATAAAGAAATGCGGCGCTTGCCGATAATATAACCGTAGCAGCAGCGGCAGCCACTCTATATCTTTTCCAACGCGAAACAGGAGCAACTCCAAGTCGGCGCCAGCCTGCATTTATTCTGAAACGGTCTTTGCGATAATGACGTGCAACAAAGTCGATATCATTATTTTCCATATAATTAAAATTTGTCCTTTGCATTGCGATGAATGATTCTTTTATTTTTATGACTCATCCTTGCAGAAAAGGTCCTACTCTGAAATCAAAAAAATATGAAAAATTTATAGAAAAGGCAAAAAGAAAGGCTTATGACCATCCGACAATGCATCACGAAGTCGGCTGAAAGCCTTAGTCATCTGGTTCTTTACAGTCTTTATGGAGATACCAAGCTCTTCTGCAATCTCTTCGTTGGTGAGACCGTCACGTTTACTCATAAGAAATACCTCTCGACATTTTTCCGGCAAACCATCAATCGCTTTCCATATCCTTGCATCCCTGAACGACGTGTCTATTTCATCTTCACTAACTTCCGGTAAATTACTCTCATCAAGCATTTCCTTACGGTCACGAAGATATGATAGACATAAATTCCGGACTGTTTTATACATGAACGAGGAAAAATTGATAATTTCTCCATCATTCTCAATATAAAACCAAGCCTTCATAAAGGCATCCTGCACTAAGTCTTCGGCTAAATCAGCATCATCAACAATACGAAGAGCGTACATGCCAAGTGGCAAGTACAGTTTTCTGAAGAATATTTCAAATTCTTTTGTTGTCATTGCTGAGTATTTAAAGATTTACTATCTTAACGATATATTAGTGTACAAAATTACTTTGATAAAGCAATATTCGTCACTCCGAGATTATTTAATCTACGAGAATAATGTAAGATTTAATAAAGAAGTTGTTTCGACTTATTTACGAATATAAAAAATATCAAAATAATATGAAAGGATCAATTCTTTTTATCAAGCTTCCGCCATCTTTACGGCATCTTCCGCTTCATTCATCAGTCACGATGCCCGCATCGCTCCTTCTTCATGAAGCGAAATCTGCTCGCAAAGCTGACGAAATCTTAATAAAAAAATAAGTCAAAACAACTTCAAAAAAAGCATGGCGTGGAATGCCATGCTTATAAAATTTTTTGATAATATATCGATTAACTGTGTAACAGCTGATTTACACGGGCTTGAACTGCAGCATAGTCCGGACCAAGTTTCTCGGCACGACCGGGATTGTTGCCGTAGTCACCATGGATTACCTCGAGGGCTTCTTTTTCAATTCTATCTTGATATGCCTTGGTCATAGAAGGAGCTTGGGTAGGGATAGAAACTGCGGACGGAGCCGGTGCTTTGATATTTGCTGCCGTAGCTTTGGAAGGTTCCTGAGCAATTATTGTAATGCTTTTTAGGATTACAGGCTGGGCATTCAAGGTAGAGAAATCAGCAGAATAGTTACCATTAGCTACTACTGATTTGCTTGAAGAAGACGGAGAAGAAATAAATGTCTTCTGCATTGCGGTCTTCACCGGATGAGGTTTGGCAGGAGAAGGTGTTGGGCTAAGATTAAAAGCAGCGCAAATGAGGATAGCGAGAGCAAAGATGCCAACTATTGCACCGAGCCATGCTGCACCTTTTACAGCACGATCACCCAGATCTTCGTCTGGAGATTCAGGACCATTGTCAAACATTTCCGACTGAAGAGTAGTGTCGAAATCTTGATCGTAAAATTCTTTATCCGTTGGCAAAGGGTTGCCGGAAGGATTGGTGTCGTTTAGTGTTTTCATAGCATAGTAAATTAAGAAGGTGAAACGAATTGGAGTTATGGCGAAAAAGCTTCCAAGACTCCTTTGATGACATTACAACGAGCGGTGCTGCAACTTGGTTTATATCTAATTAGTTAAGAAAAATTAAATCATCCATGTGGATATAGACGATTTAATAACTCAACTTTCGCCAGCTCAAAAATTATCACGCAGAGGGCGCAGAGGAGCAGAGTGTAATCAACGATTAACTATGAACGATAAACGATCTGTTTTAGCTTCGCGACTCAGTTTGGGAAATATGATTGAATGAGTGGACTGACACTAAGACGAAAGATAAATGCTCACGTTACTCCTCGGAAGGGTAACGGATATTGATAGCGTCTTCGAAGATATCAATTGTTGCGGCTCTCGAAACCAGTAATTGAAGGCATAGAACCATGTAACGCCAAAATCTGTGATGAAGTAACCTACCAAACCGATTACAAAACTAATCGGTATAATGAATATTAAGACTCCAATCTCTTTGAATGGATTGTGTCCTCTAATGGAAAATATGAATATTGGAATCAGCCCGAATATCAGACTTCCGATAATCCATACCCATTTAGGGGTAAGATAGAGGGTCTTATATCCAACATCTGCTCTCGCAAAAGAAGTTGGAACAATTATTGCAAGTATTATAATGAATATAATAACAGTGATACACCATGGGGGGATATTTTGATACCATGGTGTGTCAAATAATGGGTTTCGTTTAAGATACGCATTGGCATTCTTATAGGTTTGGGTGGCATACTTATAAAAATAGTCATGTCTGAACAGTGTATCCAAAAATTTAGGAATAAAAGTACGATGCTTGCAATAGAATTTTATATATGTATGGCTGTCAATGAACGGACCATTCTTAAAATCGCATTTATGACCATTCCTTTTTGCAGATTCAATTATTTCCAAAGCCTCATCGTATTTCATGTTACGTATAAGAGCCATCAGATAAAGGAGTCTATCTGGATCGCACATCATCTTGGACTCATCAGGATAGAAATTTGCCGGGAATGGATTGTCAATAAGAAACCGGTCAATCTCATCAATAGTTCTACTGAAAAAAGAGTCAATCTTTGAAGATACAACCATGAAGTCTTCGCAATTATGGGAGTCAGGTAATGTACAAGATGTCAATATCTGCCCAGGAACAGAATAAACTCCCCTTCCACGCAGACTCATGGAATGCCTAATATTTTTCGGGGTATGCCATATCTCCCACCAAAGGTCATCGGCATAGATGGGTTTTACCGTTAGCACTGCTTTCTCAGAGAAGAAATATATACAGAAGAAGTAGCCAGCTTTTTCCATATAGTTGATGAAAGCACTTTGGTGAAAACCATATTGATCGCTTGCTTCACGTCTTGCAGCGACAAGAGCTCTATTATATTCCTTGGCAGTCATAATCCTATATGTATTATGGCATCAGTGTTTTTTAGATAATGGCTTTTGAGAAAAAATTACCTTATCCAAACAATTTATTATAGAATTCTTGTGTTTTCTGTTCAAATTCCCTAATCTGTGCTTCTCGTTCAGGAGAAAGGCGAGGAGTAGGAAGTTTTCCATTCCGCTCAGCTTCATCAATAAAATCTCTTGCTGATTCTCTGGTGAGAACAGGAGAAGAATTTATAGTCATTACCATAATTATTTCCTTTTTATTCGCAAAGTTACGTGTTTTTTCCTTTTTATGCAAATCATCAGTCATTAAAAACCTCTAATTTCATATCTGTGAGTGTTCCTGAAAAAGGTGGTTCTTCTTCAATTTAGTTGAAAGTTTATGCATAATGTAACTCCGGCAATAGAAATTTTATGAATGTTTGATCAGATAATAGGAACACCGGTATTATGCGCAGATCTTATGGAAGCGCAGGAACTGACAGATTTTCACAGAATTAATCTATAATTCTATTTCTTATGCCTAATGTTTTAACTTAGAGTTTAAGCTTTGGTTTTCGAGGGGCACAGATCTTTTCACCCCAGAATCATTTGATTAGATAGAAAAAATATAAATTTTTCAACTAAATTGAAGAAGAACCAAATTAATCATTATAAAGGGTCTGTACTATTATTACAGAGCGAACGCCTGCATTTGGACATAATTTCTGATAATATTCTGTTTTGTCCTTGTATAGCCATGGACGGACGTAAAGAAGTTGATCGGACCTTACAGGTTGTCCCGATACCTTTTCAAGTATTACAAAGAAATCGTCTACTCCGGCATCATTTATTGTTTCATGAAGAATCCAAGTACCTGCCGAGACAATCTGGCCTCGTGGCAAAATATAGGTATATTTTGCTTCTATTTTTTCAATCGGACTCCTCTCAATCCCATACTTATATCTTCTATTGCCATCATTGTCAATCAACTCAATTATATTGCCGTCTTTACCGGATATTTTTCCGTAATATAACAGATAAAAGCTGTGTGAGAGTGCATCTACATCTGACGATAGGCAAGACTCTACAGCCTCTATATCATCCGCATCTATATCATATTGAACTGAAATGTTAAATCCATCGAATCTTTTTGTTAATATTTCAATCAGTTGATATCTCACGTTCGGACTATCCTGGGGAGGATTTACGAGTATGGTCTTTTCAACCTTCAGTAGATATTTGTATCCTTTCTCATAATTAAATCCAATAATACCATCAATGTGTTCCCATTCATTTGAATCTTCTTCTTTTATTCGCAAACATTCACCGTTCCCACTCAAATATATCATATCATCTGTATGCGAATCTACAGAAAGTAGAATGGTGGAAGTATTATCTTTGGGTTCGTTTTCATTGCTACATGATGTCATGAACAGACAGGCGATGAAAAGAAAGGGAATTAAAAAATTCTTCATATACTTAATATTTTATTTAGTTTTCTTTAAAATTTCTCTGATTCTCTGAAGCTGACGGCGAGAGATATTGAGATACGAGGCAATATCTCCGTATGAGGCAATATCAGTTATCCGAGGATAGCGGTCAAGCAATCGAAGATACCGCTCTTATTTTGATTGAGTTACTGTAATTTCTTGCCGAGACTTTCCAGAGAGCAGATATAGATATAACTTTCTGTTCTTGTTGGTTTCATTAGGCTTAGCGATAAGTTCAAGCTTATTTTCAGTAAAAGAGTACTTAACCGTTAGCCAGTCTGTAGTTGCTTCTAAAGAGTCCTCTCCCTCTGCAAAAGTACTGCTATTATTACCGTCCCCGTTATAATCAAGAACCTGTATTTGGATAATAGCGGGGGGTAAATCATTGCTTCCCTTTATTTCGATGGTTTCACCTTTTCCCGATATTTCTATTTTGGAAGGAAAGCCAAAATCTTCTTCAGGTTCGCAAGAAGCACATAAGCACGCTAATATGATGCCTACTACTAATAAAAAATGCTTTTTTAACATTGCCAAGAAATTATATATTATTCGTTAATAGGTTATCGAATGAAAATTACTCTAATTAATAATTAGAATTCATCCCAACGGTTATTTGGGTCAGGCGTTTGATATTGTAGCTCAATTTCATCGTTGAAATCGTTGGTGATTTTAATTATTTTACCTTCACTTGCCGGAATTCCATTAGGATAACCCCATTCAGAATCGCCATGATATACAACTCTTACAGCATTATCGACTCCTACAGCAAAAGGAATGATTACTGATGTCGTTCCGTTTTGAGGTATATCTGTACTTTCAAATATACACCACTTTCCGGCATCGTCCCATAAATTTTGCCCGTCACTTATGAAGTCGCCTTCAGTATAATATGAAAACATATTTTTAACGGCATATTTCCCTTCTTTTACAAAAGTACCATCATTTACCACTTTAACAGTTACAAGTTTTTTTAGAGGTATCGAAAAGTTACAGTTTATTGTACTCCCGCTCCATTCCTCAGTATTATTGAGAGGTATATAGAAGTCAAGTTTCTCTGCGATTATATATTTATCGGTTGGAAGTACTGATAAATCAACCGAAAAAGAGTATCTGTCATGCAAACCCATGCCCGGTGTCTCATCAGTTTCAAAAAATATTTTATAAAATCCTGATTTATCTGTGTTACCTTTAGCCTTATGGATGACTGTAGAGCCAAACACTCCTTTAACAAAATAGTCGAAAGAAACAGGAATATTAGCTAATGGGGTGCCATCAGGTGTCTTTACATATCCCGTTATCGTCGTACTTGTTTCCGTCGGCTGAGGAATAAGCTCGTCATCTTCTCTATCACAACTTATAGTGATAAAAGAAAACAACAAGAATATAGCTACGACAGATAGATATTTATTGCTATGATTACTGTTTTTAGGATGATTTATACGCATAATATTTTGGATACTGATTATGATAATTCACTTTGTTTCTCTTTTTAGTTACGATGCTGAAAGACTACAAAATTCCAAGAACTGATCATACAGTTGCTCAAACAGCCCTATCATCAAGTTCATATTAAGTTCGTGATCGCTGTTCAGCATTTCGCGTAAAATCTTTGCCGGAATTACGATTACCTCTGAATCTTCATGAGCTATAATGTCCGTCCGCATTTTGGTGGAGTTTATCATGTTGTATTATAATCTTCATTTTGTTGATTGTTATAATCTATCTATTTCATCTTGACGAGACACTTTACCCTTATATTTACCTTTCGCTGCATTCAATGTATAGCGTATACTAAGAGAGATCGATCGTGATCCTCCTTTGATGTCTGAGGAATAATCAACGGTATTGGTAACTGTGTCAAATTTCTGTCGCCATGTGTTGAATATATCATTTGCCGAAAGTGTGAAAGTCCAGTTTTTCCATGATTTATTCAATGTCACTGACGCTTGCCATGAACCGTTACTATAAAGTACATCCTGATTGCCTGTCCCGAGGCCAAATATATTGAGATAGCTATAGAAACCTCCGGGAATATCAAAACGATTATTCATAGAAAGGGTATATAATGGCTTATTATACTTTCTTATTGGGGTACCATACTTCAAATTTTGGAAATATAATACGCCTTGGAGTGTCGGATGCCAGAAGCCAAAATCGAACCTTTGAATGGCTACGAATTGGAATGAATTATAGTCTGGAAGATTAATCGGCTGGATCAGATTAATACCGTCATAACTGTCATGTCTGTAGATTGAAGCAACGTTACGTTTGCTCCTTGTAAAAGAACTTTGAAGTATAAATTTCTTATAATATAGATTCAAACCTATTTTATGACGGAGCGTTGAGCGTAGTTCAGGATTTCCTGTTTCCCAAAGTGTAGGGGTCACATAAACAAATGTATTGTCCAAAGACTGATATCCCGGACGGGATATGGAAGCTCTGTAATAAAGGGTCATCTGAATTGGCGAATTAAACGAAACTCCAAGATTTGGCAACAAATCAGTGTATGACTTTGACAAATCTTCTTGGTAAACATCGCTCTGTCTAAAATCAGTTTTTGTTGATTCAAGCCTTAATCCTCCATACAGGTTCCATTTTTTGTTTGGGTTCCAATCGAAACTTATGAATCCTGCATAAAGATTTTGCTTTACGTTATCAGTTTCAGGCTTGATGAAATCCGGATTGGCAGTTGATCTGCCCATATAATCCTGAGTGTTGTGAGTATATGAGACATCAGTGCCTGCTTCTAATTCCATATTGTGGATATTTTTCGATAGCACCAGTTTTCCAGACCACAAATTTCCATTGCTGGCATTGGAATTTACCACCACATTTTCCGATTCATTTTCATCGACTTTAGAATTAGAACTGTTCAATGATTTGACATAGTCTGCATCTATTCTCAATACGATCTCTCCGGGAAGAACAAAGTTGCCGAATGTATTTATATGGTGCATGGAATACTGCGTGTATAGGTCGCTTAAGGAAGCTATCACATCTTCAGTTTGCCTGTAATCGGTTGTTGATTCAGCAAGGCCTGTATAATGACTTTTTGGAGTACGGTGGAAGGTATATTTGAATCCAACAGAATTTTTCCCGAAATCATAGTTCAGACCACCATCAGCCATAAGTGACTGGCTTCTGCTTCGTGCTTTGGCATAAGTATCCGTATAATATGCTGGGTTAGTAGTATTTTCAGAGAAAAACAATTCTGAATAATGCCTGTTCTGTTTGAAGTTGGAAAACCCATAAGAGAAATCACCAAAGAAAGTCAAGCCACCCTCGGTATGATAGTTCAAGGACACTTCTGCGGATTCAGACCATTCCTCACTGGCAGAAATATTACCAGCTGCTACAGTATGAATTCCCTCATTTAGTTTTTTCGTCCTAATAAGAATTACAGACGAAACATCTGCTCCATATTTAGACGGAGGATTTGTTATAATTTCCACATTGGATATATCCTCTGCTGATAGAGTAGATAACTCACTCATTGACCTGACCAGTCGATTGTTTACATAAATGATAGGCGTACCGTGACCGAAAACCGAAATCCCACCATTGGAGGAGTCTATCATCGGAAGTTGTTTTATCGCGTCCATAGCATTCCCGAGTTTTGAGACAGGATTATCCTCCATTGAGATCTGCAATCCTCTTGACGTTCCTTTTACATACTTCTTGCTTCCACGCACAACAACCTCTGATAACTCATTTGAATTTTCAAGGTAGATAACAGAGTCACATGGAAGAGCAATATCAAGATTTTTACACCCCAGTGAAGAAATCGTCAGATACATTCCGTTATATATTGTAGCATCAAAGTTGAAAATCCCATCCGCATCAGTAAGAGTTGCACTAATCATTACAGAATCAGGCTGCATGAGTTTTACTGTGGCAAATTCCACAGGACTCGAATCGGAAGCGGAAATGACACGGGCGGAGAATTGCCGTGTCTCTGCCATAGCTGACATCACCGCGATAAGCATACAAAGAATAATGATTGACTTTTCTTTCATATTCGGATAGTTTAACCAATTATTGATGAAGCAAAATTAGCATATCCAAACGTAGACATCCCTAAAGTATTGTCGTTAGAAGTCTTATCATTGGATACATGTTTTGCTGTTACTGTTACAAAATTACTTAACTCTCACCACACCCCCTGTACACTAAAGTGTACAATTACAGTTCAGGGGTGCATTTGTACACAAAAGTGTACAGTGGTTTTTATAGACAAGCACTAATTTTGTGTCAAACTATCGTATTTATGGAAATACAAGGAGGACTGTCTGAAGAACTGAAACAGAAAATCGTAGGAACAAAAGTTGCCATCATCGGTAACCAAGCGGTTGATTTGATAAATTCCGCTATCAAACGAATGGGCTTTAGAGATACTGTTATTTCAACAGAGTATTCAGATTTGCCGGAATGTGATGTTGTAATATGTACTTCGACAACTAAAGAAGAGTATAGGAATGTGCTGATGCACACCAAGGCATCGGGTGTTTCAGTTATCGGTGCCTTTAATTTCGGCATCGGTGCTTGCGTCTCGGTGTTTGATACAACGTCTTCTCTTCCTCATTTTATCGAGGATAAGTATGGAGAAAATGCAGTTGAGTCCATGCTGAAATATACAGACGGATACAGCAAGTTCTGGCTGATTTCCAGAAACGGGTGGGTAGAATATGCGAAAAAAATGGATGGAGGCAGAGGAACTATGCTCATCAATAGGTGAGAATACCATGACGGCAATGGCGACACACCTGCTTATCGCAGTTGTAGCAGGAAACAATGTCAAGACATATCCGAAGTTCTATCTCTCGACAATAGCCAATGATATAAATTAGACAAGCTTGTAGTTTGTTGCGTATGATATAGCCTCGGAAATGTTGCTCACTCCGAGTTTCTCATACAATCGACGACGGGCAGTCTTCACCGAGTCCAACGTTATATGGATCTTCTCGGCAATCGCATTCATGGGAAGGCCCTGAATTGACAGTGTGATGATTGCCTTCTCTGTTTCGTTCAAAGCCGGGACGGAACGCTTCTCCCATGTATGGCCTGACAGGTCGTATTCCCAGTATTCAGATTTATCCCGGCAGTGCATGGTAATATGTCCGGCTTCGGAATGTGATGAAAGTGATACTACCGA
>JAIDTL010000014.1:0-7836 GCA_029060725.1 Muribaculaceae bacterium
AAGATGGGCTTGAACCAACGACCCCCTGATTAACAGTCAGGTGCTCTAACCAACTGAGCTATTGAAGCATTTCGATGATTTAATCCGTCTCCGGATTTTGCGCTTCAAGTCAGGGGCTTGAACCCACGACGATCTCTCCTCTTGGGATTAACAATCAGGTGCTCTAACCAACTGAGCTATTGAAGCATTTTCGCTTTTAAGAGGCGGTGTTTCTCTCAATTGCGATGCAAAATTACTGCTTTTTTTTGGATTGTGCAAATTTTTTGGCAATTATTTTTAAATTTTTTTCAAAATAAAAGAAAATCCCGGGCCGAGAGGTCCGGGATACGTATTTTGAAATGGAATCGTGTGCTTAGTTTGCAGCGTAAGGCTGTACGTTGATAAACTTGCGTCCTTCTTTTCCGGTAGTGAAAACTACAATGCCGTCGATGAGGGCGAAGAGGGTGTGGTCTTTACCCATACCAACGTTGAGACCGGGATGATGGGCAGTGCCACGCTGGCGCTTCAGGATATTGCCAGCCTTGCAAGAAGATCCTCCGTAAATTTTCACACCAAGTCGTTTGCTATGTGATTCGCGGCCGTTCTTAGAACTACCGACACCTTTTTTATGTGCCATATCTTCTTATGATTATTTTTCGATTGTTTTAACTAAAACTTTAGAGAACTGCTGGCGGTGGCCATTAAGTCTGCGATATCCTTTGCGACGTTTTTTCTTGAAAACAAGAACTTTGTCGCCCTTCACGAGAGGAAGGAGAACTTCGCATGTTACTTTTGCTCCTTCTACGGCAGGAACACCGACAATAACGTCGCCGTCGGCGTCAAGAAGAAGAACTTTGTCGAAGACTACAGTCTCGCCTTCCTTTACTTCATCGCCGAGGTGGTGCACATACAGATACTTGCCTTCTTCGGCTTTGAACTGCTGACCTTTGATTTCTACGATTGCGTACATTTTATTTTATTGTATTATTGGTTGTTGCGTTGGGCGTGGATGCTTTTTGCTTCCATCTTTATAGGCCTTGGCGCGAAATGCGATGCAAAATTACTAATTTTTTTTTATCTGACCAAAGTTTTTTTGTTAATTTTTCGTGAGTATGTCGTTGAGTTGCTGATGCTCTACCAGGAAACCGTCGTGCCCAAACTCAGATTGGATTTCGAAATATTTGGCGTTTGGTAGTTTCCGGCATAGTTCCCGCATCTCGTCAGGAAGGAAGATTATGTCGGTGGTCAGTCCGATCACAATGGCGGGGGCCTTAATCGTTGAAAGCACCTTGTCGACGCCTCCACGTCCTCTGCCTACATCGTGAGTGTCGAATGCATTCAGAATCGTCATATATGAATAGGCGTCAAATCTGCGTACTAATTTTTCTCCTTGGTATCTTTGATATGTGCAAGCTCTGTGTGTTTTAGGGATATCGTCGGAAGTGGGGTCCTGTTGGGTCTTATTGTATCCCCATGGTCCGCGATAGGAGAGAAGTCCGATGGCTCTGGCGGCAGCCAGTCCATCCCGGGCGGCATCAGGGCGTTTTTCCCCGTATGTCTTGTCGCTAAGGATAGCCATGCGTTGGGTCTCGTCGAGTGCAATGCTCCAGGGGGTAGCTTTGGGCGATGTGGCAAGGAAAATAAATTTGTCGAAACGTTCAGGCTCCATAGCCGCCCATTCGATAGCTTGAAAACCGCCAACCGAACATCCCACAAGTGTTTTGATTCGTTCGATACCAAGTTCTTTGGCAAGAATGCGATGGGCGTTGACCATATCGCGGATAGTCAGATTAGGGAACTGGTCGTAATATGGCTCGCCGGTTTCGGGATTGATTGACATTGGTCCGGTGGAGCCATAGCAAGAACCGATGATATTGGCGCACACTACAAACCATTTATCCGGGTCGAGGAAGCATCCGGCTTCTACGGTGTGTGGCCACCAGTCGGTCACATCGCTATTGGCTGTCAGGGCATGGCAAACCCACACTACGTTGTCTTTTTTCTCATTAAGAGATCCAAAAGTGTGGTAGGCTATATCCAATTCTGGAAGAGTTTCTCCTGATTCAAGTTGAAACTTTTGTGGGGAATGGAAGGTGTTCATTTGCGTTTTACGTTTTACGTTGGGCGTTTTGCGATGCAAAGTTAACTCTAATTTTTCAAAAAAATACTTTATTGCGATAAAAAATACTTGCATATTTCGCATTTCAGTTGTAAATTTGCGTTATGAACCGGATTGGAAAACTATATTTTCGCTATGGCACTATGGGATCCGCCAAGACTGCCATGTTGCTTACCACTGCTTACAATTTCGAGGAGCGTGGAATGGCTTATATGTGTCTGAAGCCAGTAGTTGACACAAGAGAGAAGAAAAATGTAATACGTTCACGTATTGGAATCGAGCGTGAATGCAAATGGATATATCCAGAAACTGACCTTTATGATACGGTGAAGGACATGTTTGAGCAAACGCTCGACGTCCCTGATTGGATACTTGTGGATGAAGCGCAGTTTCTTACTGCTGATCAAGTGGATCAGCTTGCGCAGGTGGTAGATGATTATGGATGCAATGTGATGTGTTATGGTCTTCGCACCGATTTTAAGACTCATCTTTTCGAAGGGTCTCGCCGATTGTTTGAGATCGCAGATTCGATAGAAGAGGTCAAGTCTACTTGCCATTGCGGCAGGAAGACTATCGTGAATGCCAGAATAGACGGAAATGGAGAAATAATCACAGAAGGTGAGCAAGTTGAGATAGGAGGCAACGACCGGTATATCTCAGTATGCCGTAATTGCTGGCGAAATAAACGTATCGAACGAGCACATCGCGATACATTGCCGTTTGAAGATGTTGTGGAGTTGTGAGGTTGTGGAGTTGTGGAGATGATGGGGATGACAACCAAAAAGAAACTGAAAATGGATAAGATACTAAGAAATCAGATAATCGACCTTATAAAGAGGGAAGTAGTGCCGGCTGTAGGTTGCACAGAGCCTGTAGCAGTTGCGCTTTGTGTGGCTAAGGCTACAGAGACACTTGGGTGCCTTCCTGAGAAATTGGAACTTCGCTTAAGTGGCAATATCATTAAGAATGCGATGGGTGTAGGCATACCCGGAACGGGCATGATCGGTCTTCCAATAGCAATTGCGCTTGGAGCTCTTGTAGGGAAATCTGATTATAACCTTGAAGTATTGAGAGATGTAACTCCTGAGGCTGTGGAATCGGGAAAAAAATATATTTCTGAAGGCAGAATCAACATTTTATTGGAGGCTGAGGCTCCTTCAAATCTTCATATTGATGTGCGTGCTTTCAATGAAGATCAAAAGGTAAGGGCAGTGATTTCCGGTTCGCACACCAACTTTATCCTTATTGAAAAGAATGGAGAAGTGTTATTTGAGAAATCAGTCGGCACCGAATCTTACGGTACTGAGACATCTGCCGATCCGGAATTAAATATGCAGATGGTCTATGATTTTGCCACTACAGCACCACTCGAGGAGATAGCATTCATATTGGAAGCTAAGAATCTCAATCTTGCGGCGGCTCAGCATGCACTGAAAGGGGAGTACGGACATTGTCTGGGATCGACAGTATTGCATTTTGGCGAAAGCCTTTTCGGTGACACACCCGTTGCTCATGCCATCACCTTGACTTCTGCGGCATGCGATGCAAGAATGGGAGGCGCTATGGTGCCGGTCATGAGCAATAGCGGTTCCGGCAATCAGGGAATTACTGCAACTATGCCGGTGGTCTCGTATGCCATAGATATTAATGCCTCCGAAGAGCAGTTGACGAGAGCTCTTGTATTGAGTCATCTTACATCGATCTACATTAAGCAATCCCTTGGTCGCTTGTCGGCACTTTGCGGATGTGTGGTGGCTTCTACGGGAGCTACGAGCGGACTTGTGTATCTGATGGGGGGAGGATACAAGCAGGTGTGCGATGCAGTGAAGAATATGGTAGCTAACCTCACCGGAATGATATGCGACGGTGCTAAACCGTCTTGCTCGATGAAGATTTCGAGCGGCGTGAGCACAGCGATGATGTCTGCGATGATGGCAATGCAAGGATTTGCAGTGACATCTGCAGAGGGAATTATCTCCGACGATGTAGATGAGACCATTCACAATCTGACGAGCATCGGACGCGATTCCATGCAGGCAACCGACAAACTTGTCCTGAAGATTATGACCTGCAAATAATTATTAACGATCAATGATCAACGATAAGGACAAACGATAAACAATTAGCTATTTTATAAATTTATTTAAGTTTATTATTCTGCAATTAGTTGTAGTTTAGTTTATTAATTCTCTCTATGAGAAGCATAGGGATTATAGTGCAAATACGTCAGTCCTTAATCCCGATTCCGAGGCTTTCATTGCATTAAGATACGGTCAATTAGAGGTTATGCTTGCTTAATTTGTCCTGGAGAAAGCAAAGGGGTAGAGAGAAAATTTCAACTCTGCAACTTGAGTAAATTTATTTTTTAGTTATAAAGTAACCTTCGGTAATGTTTATTTCTGGGAGAATATCACTGGACAGTTCGAATCTGTTCTTATAGTAACAGTCTGTCGAATCATAAACTTCTAAGTATCCTGACAATCCTAATGGATTATCTTGTGGATAATTTCTTAATCCATAAATTACAGCTACTCCGTCACTATCATCTGGAAGGCAATCTCTACCTACATTATGCCAATTATAGCTTGAAAATGATTTTAATAGTGAAAGGTCGTCACTTGGTGTCTTGATATAAATTCTTTTAGATGGTACATACTCATCGCGATTGCACTTTATAATAAAATTTATAACAACTGTTATACCAGCACCACTAAGATCAATTGTATAATAGCCGATACCATTATCTTCAAAAAAATCGAAGCACTGAATGTCTCGAGGTCCCCAAAAAGGTATGTAGGATTGTTTCTTTTCAAAAAAGACTCCATTTATTTTAGCTGAGTTTATTATTATCTCTTGCTCCTCCCATAATTCTTTGTTGCATCCCCAAAGACAGAATTCTAAAAGAAGCATTATTAATATTCTGAATACCTTCATATTTTTTCTCTATATACAATTGTTAAGGGAAGAAGTTGTATGGGCTGCCGTTTTTTTATGTAATAACAAGAGTGAGCTTGCACTCAAGCGTTAATGATAGTTTTGTTAGGTGTTTCATGTCGTTTGTATTTTTGATTGATGGTGCAAAATTATGTAATCAGTAGTTACAATGCAAGAAAACAAGCATATTATTTTATAACAGAAGTATTTGTAAATATTTGATATATAATATGATATAAGGTGTTATAAAAGTAATTTTATAACACCTTATATTCTTATTGGATATCAGTAAGTTAAGATATGTAAATGTGATAAATATTTTTTGAGTTATTTCATTTTTGATATGAACAGATCTTTGTCAGGAGCATCGGATTTACGAATCCTTTCTATAAGACGAGCTTTTTTGACGTAATAGTGTTTATATTTAATGCCGGTGAAGAGGCATACAGATCTTGCAGAAAACCCGGCATAAGACAGGGCAATGTAATTAATATCATCTTCTTTGAGAAATGTACATTGCTTTTTTAATTCAGTCACGATTCCATCCATATAAATATCGGCTGTCTCCACTATCTCTGCAATTCCTTTTTTAGAGATTATGCGTTTAACTTCTTTCTCTATATTGGAAAGTATGCTTTTTTCCGATAATTCGAAGTTATTTAAACTAAAATACTGATTGCATAGCATGTCGAGAGTCATCCATTTCTCCTTAAAGAGTTTTTCAACTATACGAGCCTGAGTGATTTCCTTCTCTGATTTCTCACTAAGTAACAGCTGCATATTTCCATACTCATCATTTCGTTTCTTAAGGTCATTCTTAATTTGTATATATTCTATGTCTTTTTCTTGCATTAAGTTCTGAATACGTCTTAACTCAAGGTCTTTATCCTCAAGCATAGCATGCAATTTTTCTGCTTTGTCATGCATGACGGATTCCGAATGTGATTTTAGCGAAATAAGAGATTCTAAATTAGCCTTTAAATTTGCTTCTTGAGCCTTATTTTTGTAAATGGCAAGCACTATAATAAATGCCAGCAAAAGAAGAAATCCTATACTTGCTATTATAAGCGTCGTCTTGAAAAAAGAAGATTGTTTTTTATGCCATCTCTCCCTATCCACATAAAAGTCTCGTTGCGCACCGATGATTGATTCACGAATTATATTTTCAGCAAGCTGATTCTGATAAAAAAGTAGGGAGTCTACCAAAGATAAAGCAAGAGCGTTGTTGCCAATTTCTTTTGCATTATTATATCGAGCATAGAGGATGTGGACTCTATCCTCTTCGGTTTGACAAAAGTCTTGGGCGGCAATGAGTATTTTGGTTGTCTCATCTGTTTTACCCATGGAATCAAGTATCTCACCCTGGAGAATAGCTGTATTCACCAATTCCTCATCATATTTGTCATTGTCTGTTAGCTCCATTTTATATGTTGCGATCTCATTGAGTCTGCCTCCTTGTACTAATGTGTAAATTAATGGTTTCTTTATATATTCTATAAAGCCACTGTCAACTGGACTCTCATTGATAACAACATTATGCAAACTGTCAAGTAAGATATAGGCTTTGTCCGCTTCTCCATTGTTGATAAGTATATCTGCCAGTTTTCCTAAAGTATATCTATGAAATATCTTCCGGTTGATGATTTTATATAATTGAGCTGCTTCTATAGCGTATCTCTCTGCTTCGTCGTAATTATAGGCAAAATATAATAGATCCGAGATCCTTTCGGCAGCTTTTGCTTGCCAATATTCGTTTTCGAGATGTTTGGAATCCTCATAGACAGTTAGATAATAGCGCATGGCCTGCGGATTCTTATTTTGATTGAATAACACCTCACCTGTATAATAATTGGATCGTAAGCCTCTGTCTCCTCGAGTGTCACGTCCATATTTACTGAGGGCTATGCTAATCAAAGAGTCGGAATCGAGTGGGACATCAGTCTTGATCTGAGCTTGCGTATAGAGTAGTGCATAGTAAGGTTGTTCTGAATCCTTGAGATTGCTCCGGTCTATGCTTTCAAGCAATGACATAGCACTGTCAGGATGATTCTCCATCACAGAATCAGCCAATTTCAGTGTCTTTTCTTGTTCGGTTGAACAGGATATAATGAAAAGAAAAATGATAAAAATGATAGGATAGATTTTCATATTTATTCATTTGATAATTTATCTTTAGCGAAAGCGTGATTACGGACGCACGAGCCGTGCGCCTCTACCGGGAGGGTGGAAGAGTTAGGGAGAGGAGGCGGAGCTTGACATCGAAGGGTGTTGATTGGCGTTTGGGCTTTGCTGATTTGTGATAGTAGAAAGATTTTTGGGTGTCCCAGCTCTTGATATCGGTGCGAATGGTCTCGTGTGGGGGAACATTGACGGTGAGGGGGACGGTGCGTTTGTGTAGCTGACGCCCTTGCATGTCGAAGTATGTTATTTCTATTTCCATGCCTATTATGGCTGAGTCGAGGGCGTTTGAGATAAAGAAACTTTCCATGCTGCTTGTGACTGTCTTGTCAAAACCATAGAAGCGGATGGCAGGAAGTATCTTATCTGTAAAAGTCAAGGAGTCGGTGGATAAGGATATTAGAGAATCGGGGGACTCTGTGAGAGTATCATTTATGCTCTTTTCAGTTTGCTTGGGGATGGAGTGCTTGGTCTTGATCTTTCGGGCTTGGATTGGAGTGGTGGATAGTAAGAGGATAATAAATAATAAAATAAACTTCAGACACACCATAAAGCGCCTCTCCGAGGCTACTTTGCTATTGGCGTTGAAGCCCCAGACTGAAGTCTGGGGTTTAAGCATGGACATC
>JAIDTL010000014.1:7936-15620 GCA_029060725.1 Muribaculaceae bacterium
AGGTCTCCGACCTGATTAAGCCTCTCCGAGGCTACTTTGCTATTGGCGTTGAAGCCCCAGACTGAAGTCTGGGGTTTAAGCATGGACATCAGGTCTCCGACCTGATTAAGCCTCTCCGAGGCTACTTTGCTATTGGCGTTGAAGCCCCAGACTGAAGTCTGGGGTTTTTGCATCATCATCAGGTCTCCGACCTGATTAAGCCTCTTCGAGGCTACTTTGCTATTGGGATTTCTGCCCCGGAAGTTCCTGAAATGTGTGGAATTAGAGTTTGCTTTCATAGTATTCTGGGTTTGCGGCGTAGCGAGCCGTTGTGGTCGTAGCCGGGATAGACTTTAAGGAGTCCAGCAGGTAGTTTATCTGTCGGGTCGTCGTAAGACACTCTGACTATCCTCCAGAAGCGGGGAAGGAGAGTGTTGATATTTACTTTGAATTTAAGTTTTGGCGACTTTACTCGTAATGATTCTCCATCTGAAGATAGAGTTGCAGCACAATTTTCCGCTTTAGAGAATATAAATTTGTCTTTATGAGTCCATTGCTCAAGACGGAACTGTTTTGAGTCTACAGTTGGATGTATACGTCCGATGACATCTCCATATTCAAGTCTGCAGTCAGGAGTGCTTATTACAGTGATGGTATAGCTTCCCGGATGAGTAGGGTCTGACTGTATCAATACCCGCGCCCCATCTTCCGGATATTCCCAAATCCCTTCTATTGGGTCGAGGATACTTGAGTCGCACCAATCGCGGATATCCGACTCGGAAGGGAAGAATGCAAATGTCGGCACTGATATGAAGCATATCAATACCGACATAAGGAAAGTCTTGATTTTGGACATATTTTGTCTTTGAAAAAAATTACTCTTTTGATATAGCGGGACGCGCACGTAGTGCGCTCGCTACTCTGCTTATTTGGTAGAGAATGTGTAGGAAAGGCCGAAGCTCAAAATTTCCTTCATCATCCAATGATGCCATTTGCAAATTTCGGGGTCTGAGCTTGAATCATAACGCATATTGATATAAATCTGAGTGCTCAGGAATTTATTGATGGCAAAATCCCACGTAGTCTCCACATTCCCCTGGAAGTAATCGTAGTCGGTAAATGCGAAGAGGCGAGTACGCATGGAAATATTGGAAGTAGCTTGCCAGGTCATATTCACTTCACCACTCGAACCGAACTCATTGTTGGTCTTGTGTCCGGGTTTGATATTGAATTGAGTTGGGTCAATTCTTTCATCAATACATACCTTCAGGTTGTAAGACAAAGGTGCGATAGAAGCTGACAAATTGAAAGTCTTTTTCTTATTAGCGTATGAATATGTCATACCAAGACCGAGGTTGAGGTCAGCCGGAGACAAGAAAGAGGCACTTCTGATATCAGTGTTAGTCTTATAGTTTTGGAAGAACTGAGTCTTAAATTGTCCTGTCAAAGTATAGAACCACTTCTTGAAAGCTTTGAAACCATACTTCGCATTATACTGGAAGTTATCTTCAGAAATTGAGTATCTACGCCCAACAGCATTTTTTTCTATTGAGTTGATACCAAACTTATAATTGACAGTACTTTGGAAAATCTGGTTGGGATGATATGTCGGATTCAGCTGGACGTCCCAATAGAAGTTGTAAAGTAGCTGAAGATAGTCATTGCCACCCTGGTACCAGTTTTTCGAAATATAAGCTTGTGAGAATTGCAATCCGGTGTTGAATTTGTGGAGCCAATGCTTTTTCTTTTGTTCGAATTCAGGAAGCAATGCATCAGACACAGACACTTCCGGGAGATCTAAATTGCGAATATATGTAGCAAGTGTCACATCATCTTCCGGCAGACGTGGAGGCACAGGAAGATCCCAATATGTGTATTCTACGGTATGGGGTGAATACACCATGGTTGAATACATGTAGTCGCCACTTATGCGCGATTGTGTCAGGGCATCATGTAGCCATCGTGGTATATATGGTTTTTCTGCCCAGGAGGAAGCCTTCAGTTTGTTGATTTCCAGTTCAGGGTTAGGTATCAGTTCGTCGAAACTTCTCTCTTTCTGGGCTCGATAACCTGAGAACACCCATGGTCCGATAATCGGATTGTATAGAGGTTCCGGCATAGTGTCTGGCAAAGATTCGAGGATCTCATCCAGTTCTCTAATTCTGACAGGCTCAAATACGATGCTATCCATAGAGATGGAATCAGTAGAGATGGAATCAGCGAGTGCCATATTTGATTCAAGCATATCTTCTGCCTGCGATGCTGCTTCATTCATTTGATTGGCAGATTGCAGGAGCTGTTCCGGAGAAATGGTTTGAGCAAAAGCAAAAGCGCTGATGCCAATACATAGAGCTGAAGTAATATGTCTCATATTTGGGTTGTTATTGTTGTCAGTTATTAATTATCGGGGGGAGGAGAGTATCTTGTCGTATTCTTTAGATTTTATCACCTCCAAGGCTTTCTTAAACATCAGGTCTCTCTCGTTGTAGACTTTGAAGTATGTCGAAGAGTCGTATATGTCGCGTCCGATAAGTCCTTTCAATACCATGGAGAAAAGAGGTTTGCTGAGAGACGCCTCTGCCTCATTGAAATCAATTTTTTCAGCAGTTGCCATGTCAAATAACTCTTGCAGTTGGGCATCCGTGATCGCATACCCCTTCAAGAAGTCAGAGTCTGTAGGATATTTAGCGAGAATCTCTTTCCTGTCTTTATCTACAGTCTTGATGGCAAATCGGTTGATAAGACCCTTAGCCATGACTTGACGATAATATTTCGTGTTTTCGGTAGTATCCAACCCGACAAAACTATCGGGATATATACCTCCGCCTCCATAGATAGGCCTATTGAGTCTTAAAGAATTCACTTTCAAAGAGTCAATATACTTTATTGAGTCGGCATGCATTAGTTCGCCGCTATTGAAGCGATCAAGAATATCATGTGCGTATGCATCAGATTCCCCTTTCTTGTATGGTTTTTGGATATCACGACCGGTGGGAGTGTAATAATGTGCTACGGTCAGGCGGATCATCGACCCGTCGGGGAATGGAATAGGACGCTGCACGAGACCTTTCCCAAAACTTCTGCGTCCGACAATTACCCCTCGGTCCCAATCTTGGATGGCACCGGCAGTGATTTCAGAAGCAGATGCAGAATACTGGTTCATCATTACGACGAGTCTTCCATCTGAAAGCAACGGTGATTTTTCTGATGGGAAAGCTGAGTATTCATATTTGGGGTTGTTCCTGCCCTCAGTGAATACCGCCAAGCTGCCGGATGGCAGGAGTTCTCCAAGAATGTCTACAGATGCTTTCAGATAGCCCCCTCCATTATCGCTGAGATCCAGGATGAGATCTTTCATGCCATCTTTCTTAAGCTTTTTGAGAGCCTCTACAAATTCTTTGTGAGTTTCAGCACCGAATTTATTGAGACGAATATATCCAATGCCCGGCTCCACGATATATGAAGCATCTACACTGAAGATAGGAATATCGTCTCTTGTGATGCGAAAATCAACGGTGTCAGGTGTGCCCCCTTCATATCTAAGTACGGTGACATCTACGTCAGTTCCTTTCGGCCCGCGCAATCTGCGCATGATGTCAGAATTAAGCATTTTGACTCCGGCGATAATGGTGTCGTTGACCTTGATGATGCGGTCGCCCGGTAGAATTCCAACGCGCTCAGACGGTCCTCCACCGATAGTCTCTATGACATATAGGGTGTCGGTAGCCATATTGAATGAAATTCCGATGCCGCTGAAAGAGCCCTCAAGGGGTTCGTTAAGATCCTGAGTCTCCTTGGCATTTGTATACGACGAGTGAGGGTCCAGGCTCTTGAGCATCCCTACAATGGCATCTTCCACCAATTTATCTTGGTCTACAGTGTCTACATATAGCTGTGCGATAGCTTGCTCCGCGTAAGAAAGTTTTTGAGCGGGCATAAACTGCTGTGCAGAGACAGCCCCGGCCAACAGAGCAAATAAAGCATATAATAGTTTTTTCATCTTATAAAATTTATCTATAGGTTGTTTAGACTTATTCAAACAACCTCTATACAATATGACGTATAGAAATGGTAAAAGTTTAAGGAGGCGTTTAATTTGGCAAGAAACGCGAAGTGTCGTAGCCGTTGGCTTTCAGTTCCCTGACCATACTGCTTGAAATGAATCCAAGATCAGGGCGGGCGGTAAGGAATACTGTTTCAATGTCGGAAATGGCTGAATTAGTATCTGCGAGATTGCGCTCATACTCAAAGTCTTTCACTTCCCTCAGCCCTCTTACAATAAATTCAGCACCATGGCTTTTGGCAAAGTCCACAGTCAGTCCGGAATAAGCTTCCACTTTAATCCGGTCGTTGCCTTCAAAAACTTTTTCAATTGCATTGACCCTGTCTTCGAGGATGCTGCTGATTCCCGGCTTGTTGATATTGTAGCCGATCCCTATTATCAAGAGATCAAACATTCTGAGAGCTCGGTCGGCAATATCCTTGTGTCCGATCGTAAAGGGGTCGAAACTTCCCGGGAAAACGGCTATTCTCATGCTTCTTCTTCGATGATAAGATTGTCGATGATAAAGTTTTGCCTGTCCATGGTGTTCTTACCCATATAGAACTCCATGAGCTGGTCGTAGCAGTCCTCCTTTTTCACTACTACAGGGTCAAGACGCATATCCGGACCGATGAATTCAGCAAACTCATCAGCGTTGATTTCTCCAAGACCTTTGAATCGTGTGATTTCTGCATTTTTCCCAAATTTTGCTATGGCTGCTTCTCTCTCTTCATCAGAGTAGCAGTAGTAGGTATCCTTTTCTCCTTCAGCGCCATCCTTCTTCTTTTTCCCTTTTTTACGTTTTATCGCCTCTTTGTTTCTTACTCGGAAAAGGGGAGTCTGAAGAATATAGACGTGACCCTTCTTTACGAGATCGGGGAAAAACATAAGGAAGAAAGTGATGCAAAGAAGGCGAATATGCATTCCATCTACATCGGCATCTGTAGCTATTATCACTTTGTTGTAGCGCAGCCCTTCTATGCCCTCTTCAATATTAAGGGCAGCCTGGAGGAGATTGAACTCATCATTTTTGTATACGATTTCTTGAGTCAGTCCATAACTGTTGAGTGGCTTACCTCGAAGGGAGAATACGGCTTGAGTCTCTGCATTGCGAACCTTTGTGATGGTTCCGCTTGCAGAGTCGCCCTCGGTGATGAAAATAGCAGAATCATCCCTGCGGTCTTCCTTGGCGTTGGAGCGGAGCGAGTCATTGTAGTGTATTCGGCAGTCGCGGAGTTTCTTGTTGTGAAGGCTCACTTTCTTAGCCTTCTCACGAGCGAGTTTTGCCACTCCTGCCATCGACTTGCGCTCCTTCTCATTCGTGGCTATCTTCTTAATCATCGCATTGGCTGTGTCCGGATTCTTATGCAGATAGTCATCGAGCTCTTTCTTCAAGAAATCACCAATAAACTTATTGACAGTGATGGGACTGTTAGGAGCAATCTCCTTGCTTCCTAACTTGGTCTTCGTCTGCGATTCGAATACCGGTTCTTGGATTCTGACGCTCACAGCAGCCACAATGCCATTGCGAATGTCGGCATACTCATAGTTTTTGGCAGAGAATGCCTTGATGGTCTTACCGATGTGTTCCTTGAATGCTGCAAGGTGAGTGCCCCCTTGAGTGGTGTGCTGTCCATTTACGAATGAATAATATTCCTCACCATTCTGGTCTGTGTGGGTAATCACCACTTCTATATCGTCTCCTTTGAGATGGATGATAGGGTAGAGGGGCTCAGCTGTTATATTGTCTTTCAGAAGATCGAGAAGACCATGACGAGAGAGATATCGCTTTCCGTTGAAATATATATGAAGACCTACATTGAGATAAGTGTAATTGGTCACCATAGTCTCGATAGTCTCCAGATCAAACTTATAGTCGCGGAAAAGAGACTCATCGGGGCGGAAGCAAACGAGAGTGCCGTTTTCTTCCTTTGTCGGCATCTTGTCGGTTTGTTCGATAAGGTTGCCTCGGTCGAAAGAGACGCGCACACTTTCGCCATCTCTGTAGCTGGTCACTTCACAATGGGTAGAGAGCGCATTGACAGCCTTCAGGCCGACACCGTTAAGACCTACAGACTTCTTGAAGTTTTTATCATCAAACTTGCCGCCTGTGTTTATATCAGAAGCTACCTCCTTCACCTTGCCAAGAGGTATACCACGACCATAGTCGCGAATTTTCACTTCTCCGGTGACTGCGTCGATCGATATGTCGATTCTTTTGCCGGCTCCCATGTTGAACTCATCTATAGAGTTGTCTACAACCTCCTTGATGAGCACATATATACCATCTTCAGCATGGCTTCCGTCGCCGAGCTTGCCTATATACATACCGGGACGGCGACGTATGTGCTCGTTCCATTCAAGAGTCTGGATCGCATCGTCTCCATAACCGGAATCTTCCACTTTTGCCGGAGTGTCGATCTCTGCCTCGAATTCTTCTTCATCAGAGGTCAGCTCCGGTTCTGAAACTACAGATTCAAAGTCAAATATGTTGTCGTTT
This sequence comes from Muribaculaceae bacterium, assembly GCA_029060725.1. GTDB lineage: Bacteria > Bacteroidota > Bacteroidia > Bacteroidales > Muribaculaceae > Lepagella. The sequence continues at coordinate 14,458 of JAIDTL010000014.1, forward strand.
TCGTTATAATCAGCCATAGGGCGGAGAGTATCAAACATTAAGCATTATACATTAAGTGTAAAGCGGGGAATAAAGGATTAGAGATTAAAATATTGTCTCGTTGAGCCATTTTTCGAGTTCTCCGGTCCATTGACGTTTGTAGGGGAACTTATCGCGGAATCCCCATCCGTGGCCTCCTGTGGGGTATGCATGGAGTGAAGCCTTCACCTTGTTGTTGATGAGCGCTGTATAATAGTCGATGCTGTTTGCCGGAGGCACAGCTCCGTCATCGGAAGATAGCATGATGAATGCTTTGGGTGTGTCCGGAGTGACTTGGAGTTCATTGGAATATAGTTTCACGAGCTCCTCCGATGGATTCTCACCGAGCAGAGCCTTCCTTGACCCGGCATGGGTTTTGTTGGCATCCATGCTTACTACGGGGTAGAAGAGAATTTGGAAATCTGGTCTCGTCTCCGGTGAAGAATAGTGAGTGGCGAGCGTGGATGCAAGATGTCCTCCTGCCGAAGCACCTGCAATACCAACTTTTTGTGGGTCAACACCGAGTTCTTTGGCATATTTGCGTAGAATGCGCATGGCCTGCTCAGCGTCTGCAAGTGGTATTGTATTGTCGCCGTAAGGAAGACGATATTTGAGCACAGCGTATGTTATCCCCTGCGCGTTGTACCAGTCTGCCATATCATGGCCCTCGTGGGCTGAAGCCTGGTGAGTATATCCGCCACCGGGACACATCAGGACAGTCTTACCCGTCGGGTTCTTTGGTGTGTAGACGGTGATAGCCGGATCTATTTTGTAATCCTGAGCCTTTACGCGTTCGGATTTAGCTTCTGTTTGTTCGAGGGGGTTAGAGTCCCAGATTAGAATTTCAGTTTTCTTTTGGGCGAAAGCGCTTAGGCTTACTGAAAGTAGGCACATGGCCATTAGTTTTATAAGTTTCATATCGAAGAAAGCATATTATGAAGTTGTTTCGACTTATTTACGAATATAAAAAATAACAAAATAATATGAAAGGATCAATTCTTTTTATCAAGCTTCCGCCATCTTTACGGCATCTTCCGCTTCATTCATCAGTCACGATGCCCGCATCGCTCCTTCTTCATGAAGCGAAATCTGCTCGCAAAGCTGACGAAATCTTAATAAAAAAATAAGTCGAAACAACTTCTATT
>JAIDTL010000140.1 GCA_029060725.1 Muribaculaceae bacterium
TCCCCCAATAAGTAAAAACCGAGACACATAATAATCAATACGATCTCAGAGATTCCGAATATCGTCCAAAGCCTTGATGTCACTTTATCGGAATAAGAGGTTGCTCCACGGTGCCGTTGCTGACTATGTGCCATCATGGACGTTGTCGGGAATCCTATAAGAGGGATAGCGAACCAAAGCCAGTTCCATACTAGATTATGAGTGGATGCGACTAATACCCACACACTGATTGCGGTGATAACAACAAGATATCCCCACATAAGCATCTTTCTGCTGCCGAGATAGCGGGTTTTCGTCCGGGCTATCATTGAAGCGATGAGCTCCAGACTCTCCTTTTCAGTTAATTTCTTTTCTTCCATATTTCAGGTTCTTAAGGGTTTGACATTTGGTTTATTTTATAAACCATTTCGATTTAAAAAAAGAGCGGTCGCGCGATTCCGCTCTCATTTCGGTTGCAAAGTTAATTAAGTTTATTTTATAAACCAAATTTTTTCATAAGTTTTTTTGAAAATTTTTCATGTCATGCTTAGTTTTTGACTTAAATTACAGAATCAATCTCGGGTTCTGGTGGGGTGTAGCACTTCATATCTTCAATAACCTGCCGGCCATTTTACTTATGATATAACCTAATAAGAATGCGGATTTTTTACTCGACACATATTTTTACATGTAAAAAACAAAATTAGGCAAGACAAAGGATTACAATCTGGACGAGGATTACGCGACTGAACATGCACAGCGGGTATACGGTGGCATAAGCCACCGAGGCACGGTCGCCCGGCAATGTGCTGTTAGCGTAGTCCAGTGCCATTGGATTTGCCATCGAACCACACAGCATCCCGGCAGTAGTTCCGAAATCAATCTTGAATCCCTTGACCGTAATAAGACCTATGACTACTGTTGGAACTATTGTAAGGAATGCTCCGAGACCAACCCATAATAATCCTTCTGAACGGAAAACGGTTTCAAAAAAATGAGCTCCTGACTCCAGTCCAAGACATGCCAGATAAAGTGAGAGGCCAATAGCCCTGAGCATGAGATTGGCGCTAACAGTAGTATATGTCACCAAATGCAGCTGAGGTCCGAACTTGCCGACAAGTATCCCCATGATTATCGGACCTCCAGCCAATCCGAGACGCACAGGCAAGCTTATTCCGGGGAAATGAAATGGGATCATTCCCAACGCAATTCCCAACACTATTCCAATAAATACTGCAAAAAGATTAGGTTCATCAAGTACGTTTACTGCATTTCCAATCAATGGCTCAATTTTATCAAGTGCCTTTCCCTCTCCCACCACTATTATTTTGTCGCCAAGCTGAAGCCTTAAGTCCGGAGTGGCAAGCAACGGCATTCCACTACGATAGACTCTGCTTATATTCACACCGTAAAGATTTCTAAGACGCAACGATCCGAGAGTCTTTCCGTTTATCTGCCGCCGTGTTACAATGAAAGGTTTGGAAACAAGTTGACGATCCACCGCATTCCAATCTATATCTTTGGCATTCCAGTCTGTCTGGTCCTGCTGACCGAACACGATATGAAGCCCCTCCACGTCATCAGGCGCACTTGTCACGAGCAGATGATCACCCATCTGAAGCCCAGTGGAGGATGTAGGAATAGAGACATCCCCGTCGCGCCATAGACGGGAAATTACAAAATGACAATTGGAAAAATGTGCAATATCAGCAACTGTCTTTCCACATATTCCCGGATTTGTGACCATAAATTCCGTTATCTTTGGCTTAGGAAGATCCTGCATTGAATGCGGACTAACCTCATTAGGCTTTATAAAGACCTTCCGCATGAATATAACTCCAAGGATTACGCCTATTACTCCGATCGGATAAGTGACAGCACAACCTAAAGCCGGTGTGCTGCCCGGAATTCCTAACTGTGAAAGTGTCTGCTGAACAGCACCTAAAGCCGGAGTATTGGTAGTTGCTCCACAAAACAGTCCCATCATATCGGGAAGGCTTACAGGAGTTATAAATGAAAAGGCTATTGCACACAGCAAGGTTACTAATGCAAGCCCTACCCCGATCAGATTAAGCCTGATCCCACCATGTGCAACCGAACTGAAAAAACCCGGTCCTACCTGCATCCCCAGTGCGTAGACAAACAGTACCAGTCCGAAATTCTCAGCATACTTCAGTATATGCGGATCAATAGTGACTCCTATATGTCCGGCGAGAATGCCCACAAAAAACACAAAGGTCACTCCAAGCGAGACATTGGCAATCTTCAATTTGCCAAGTACGAGACCGAGCGCGCATACCAGTGATAGCACTACTATTGCCTGTACTGCGCTCTGCTCTTCAATCAGATTAACCAACCATTCCATGCTCTAATTACGCAAAAAGCATTAATTCATCTATATTTTACCTAATAATCAATTGCTTCTTAAAGACATAATATCTCTTATAAACAAATCAATCATTGCCGACTCGTTTTTCGAATGCAAAGTTAATACAAATTTTTTATATTAGAGACGCCCTCTCGCAAAATCTACACTGAGCATAATAAACATCTTACAGCTTTGGAAGGGCACCTCACAAAAGTTGCCCCTCCAAGTCAAATGTTTAGATAATTCCAAAGAGTCTCGACATATTCCACAAAAGATTCCTGTCCTGCTTTAGTAACGACACAACAAATTAACTCAATTTAACAAAGTATTTTAACTCAATTTAACAAAGTAAAATGCATCAAGTAACTATTCAGCGTAAGTCTCTGTGGGCTTCAAGGGCAAGCGAAGCAATGCCCCTTTGTGGATGATATCAGTATAAAATAATAAAATTAACTCATTTATGAATATCTATAAGTATAATAAGCTCCGTGTGCCCTCTGTGTGAGACCTTACAAGATATTCGCTGAATAGTTACATGCATCAAAAATACAAAATCAATTTATAATTTAATTATAATTAATAGACTTATATCACAGTCAAAAGGTTGTGCCAATCGGTTGCTTAAGAGATTAGTGATGAAGCAGTGCTGCGACCCAGTTGAAAAAATTTGGTAATGTCGGAAATAAAGATTATCTTTGCATCAGAATTTTTTAACCGACAGACATGAAGAACCGAAACTACCTACTTTCAAGCCTAATTGCGCTATCTGCATTATCTGCAGGTGGGGCTGTCAATGATTTTATAATCAAGACAAACAAACCCGGAGCACCAATTCAACCTACCATGTATGGCATCTTCTTCGAAGATATTAACTTCGGAGCTGATGGTGGACTTTATGCAGAACTCGTCAAGAACCGTTCTTTCGAATTTCCTCAAACTTTCATGGGATGGAACATTTTTGGCAACGTTCAAGTAAAAGATGACGGACCATTTGAGAGAAATCCTCATTACGTTCGTCTTGGCAATCCCGGACATGCTCATAAGCACACCGGAATAGAAAACGAAGGATTCTTTGGCATCGGTGTGGAAAAGGATAAGGAATATCGATTCTCAGTCTGGGCTCGCACTGTAGATGATGAAAAATCAAAAATTCGTGTCGAGATTACCGATCCTGACACAATGGATGATCGTCAGGCAATTGCCAAGCAAGATATAGAGATCACCGGAAAGGAATGGAAGAAATATACAGTAATTCTGAAACCATCAAAAACCGATGCGAAGGCACATCTCCGCATATTCTTGACTACTCCGAAATCCGGTGTCGACCTTGAACACGTTTCCCTCTTCCCTGTAGATACTTGGAAAGGACACGAAAACGGAATGCGAAAAGACCTTGCGCAGAAACTTGCTGACCTCAAACCCGGTGTGTTCCGCTTCCCCGGCGGTTGCATCGTGGAGGGCACGGATATGGACACACGATATCAGTGGAAAAACACTGTTGGTCCTGTTGAAAACCGTCCTCTTAACGAAAACCGTTGGCACTATACATTTACCAATCGCTTCTATCCTGACTATTTCCAAAGCTACGGACTCGGATTTTACGACTATTTCCTTCTTAGCGAGGAAATCGGCAGCGAACCCCTACCTATCCTAAACGTGGGCTTAGTATGCCAATATCAAAATAATGACCCTCATGCACATGCAGAAGGAGAGGCTCTTCAGCAGTTTATCGACGATGCCCTCGACCTTGTGGAGTTTGCAAATGGCAGCACAGACACTGAATGGGGCAAGCTACGCGCTGAAATGGGTCACCCGGAGCCCTTTAATCTGAAATATCTTGGCATAGGTAATGAACAATGGGGACCTGAATATCCTGAACGTCTCCAGAAATTCCTTGACGTGATTCGCAAGCAACATCCCGAAATCAAGATCATCGGCTCTTCCGGTCCTGACTCAGAAGGCTCAAAGTTTGATTATTTATGGCCTGAGATGAAGCGACTCAAAGCTGACCTTGTGGATGAGCATTTCTATCGTCCCGAGTCTTGGTTTCTTGAGCAAGGACGCCGTTATGACAATTACGACCGTAAGGGACCGAAAGTATTCGCCGGTGAGTACGCATGCCATGGAAAAGGGAAAAAATGGAATCATTTCAACGCAGCTCTTCTTGAAGCTGCATTCATGACAGGACTTGAAAGAAATGCAGATGTAGTGCACATGGCTACATACGCTCCACTCTTTGCACATGTGGAAGGTTGGCAGTGGCGTCCTGACATGATATGGTTTGACAACCTCGAAAGTTTCCCTACGTCAAGCTACTATGTTCAACAACTATATGGAACCAATAAGGGAGACTACGTACTTCCATTGACAATGAATGGAAAGACAGTGGCTGGAGACCCTGATCAAAACGGACTCTTCGCAAGTGCTGTCATAGACAAAGAAAATAATACATATATAGTAAAAGTAGCTAATGTCTCCAACGAACCTCAGGAGCTTAACCTGACATTTGATGGAATGAAGAAGAAGGCTCTCGATGGAGGGAAGGTAGTCACTCTTCATTCAGACGTGGAAACAGCAGAAAACAGTCTTGACAATCCTTCTTTGATAGCTCCGCAGACTGCCACTATCGATGCTTCAGGCAATAGCTACTCCACTACAATCGGAGCCAAGACATTCGCAGTATATACATTTAATATCAAATAATTAAGTAAAAAGGTTATGTTAGAATTCAACGACCAGACAGCCCGCGAGGCTATCGAAAGCGGCAAACCCGTAGTTATCGACTTCTGGGCTACATGGTGTGGTCCATGCATCAAGCTCGGTCCTATCGTAGAAGAACTCGCTGAAAAATATGGCGATCAAGTGACAGTAGGAAAACTGAACATCGATGAAAATGACGAAGTAGCAAGCGAGAATCGCGTGCGCAACATCCCGACAGTTCTTTTCTTCAAAGACGGAGAAATGAAAGAGCGCTCTGTAGGTCTCGTAAAGCTTGCCGATCTCGAAGCTAAACTTCAGGCAATCCTCTAATCTCGCTCAGAGACATAAAACAAGGGATGGACTCAAGAGTCCATCCCTTGTTTTATTTAAAGTTTAAAGATCTTTTACTACATCTGCTGGCATGTCAGCAGCTTGAGGATCGACATCTGCGAATGGGGCATCTTGATTTAATACTTTATCTGCCTCTTTTACTTCTTGTGCAATTTTCTTTTCCATAATATTCAGAAATAATTAAAATTAGTGTTTCATATACTCATAACAACTTTACTAAATATTTGGTTTATCGATCTTCCGTCGTTACATTATATCTCACAGACATTGAGTCGAGTTGGTTGAGGACAGATCTGTCGAGAGGAATCCTCTTTCTGCTATGGATTTTTATGCTTTGCTGGCGCTCCTTGTCATAGATGTTAAGATAAAGCTCTCCACTTCTCCTTTCAGGCTTCAGTTCAAGCGAACCAAGATAATCGAATACTTCATTGTCCACTACATTCCTGTCTAATAAGATGGTCAAAGTATTGGCTATGCCTCCTTTCATTTCTTCAAGAGGAGTAACATCGACTACCTTTAATTCAAACTCTGCAGGATTAAACATCTTGCTCTGCACCTGACTCTTTATATAATACGGCTGCCCTACCTTAAACCTTTGGAATGTGGAATCATATTCACGCCCAAAGAATACGAATTCATGCTTGCCATTGAAATCCTCAACAGATACCCTTCCGTATGGCTGCCCTCTTTTTGTAGTTTTTGTGACGGCATCAGTCACCATCCCGCCCAAGGTCAGAATGGCTCCAGGCTGCATCTTATCTTCAATATCAGAGCAATTGGCATTGCATCCGTAAGTCAGTTCCATATAATAGTCATCAAGAGGATGTGCGCTAATATAGGTCAGCACGAGTTTTTTCTCCTCCTCCAGTAGCCTTATCCGGCTCCAAGATTCAAAATCCGGATAAGGAGGACGGTTGGTCTCTATTGTCTCAAAGTCTCCAAAGAGCGACAGTTGAAGTGAATTCTTGTCATTCTGGTAATTCTGACCATATTTCACCAGCATATCAGCGTATGTAGTGTCAAACATGGGATGAAGCAGCATCTCCCTCTTTATGCCGAAACTATCAAAAGCTCCTGCCAAGGCAAGTGATTCGATAGCCGCACGGTTGCACCCGGAAAGATTAACCCTCTCCACAAAATCATAGATGTCCTTATATGGTCCGTCCTTTTCTCGCTCTGCAATGATAGTGCTGACAGCATTCTGCCCCACTCCTTTTATTGCACCTAACCCGAAGCGAATGACTCCATCTTTCGACACACCGAATTTTTCCACTGACTCATTTACATCGGGTCCCATGACTTTAAGCCCCATGTGCATACACTCGTCGATGATCACCTTCAGTTTGTCGGCAGCTCCAAGGTTGCGACTCAAGACACCAGCCATATACTCGGCAGGATAATTTGCCTTTAGATAGCCTGTCTGATATGCCACCCAGCTATAGCAAGTAGCATGGCTCTTATTGAAAGCGTATGATGCAAACTTCTCCCAATCCGCCCAGATTTTTTCAAGCACTTCAGCCTTGTGTCCATTTTTCTGACCTTCAGCCATAAACTTCACCTTCAGCTTCTGCATCTTGTCGATCTGCTTCTTACCCATTGCCTTACGGAGCATATCGCTCTCGCCTCGGGTAAAGTTGGCGAGAAGGCGAGAAAGGAGCATGACCTGTTCTTGATATACAGTGACTCCGTATGTTTCCTTCAAGTATTTCTCCATTATTGGGATGTCATACTCTATCGGTTCCTGACCATGCTTTCTGGCGATAAACGATGGGATATAATCCATAGGTCCCGGACGATAAAGGGCATTCATCGCAATCAAGTCTTCAAACTTAGATGGTTGAAGCTGGCGAAGATAGGTGCGCATACCTGCAGATTCAAACTGGAATGTCGAAGTGGTACGTCCGTCGCAATATAGTTTGAAAGTTGCCGGATCATCCAGAGGGATGCTCTCGATATCAAGATCAATTCCCTTTGAAGCCTTGATATTTGCAAGTGTCTCCTTGATGATTGAGAGTGTCTTTAAGCCAAGGAAGTCCATTTTTATCAAGCCGGTATCTTCTATGATGCTTCCTTCGTATTGAGTGGTGATCTGTTTAGTTCCATCGGCATCCGTAGCGGTTGAAACAGGCACCCAATCAGAAATCTCGTCGCGACAAATGATGACACCACAGGCATGTATGCCAGTGCCACGTATATTCCCTTCAAGCTGAGTGGCGTATTTAATAGTATCTCTGATTTTGGGATCAGGATTATGAGTTTCGTTCTCAAACTCCTTATTATACTTCAATACATTCTTGAGGTTGATCTTCGGAGCTTTACCGTTGACTTCAGGCAGACGGTCGGGCACCAACTTCTTAAGACGATTTGATTCTGAAACAGACACTTCAAGCACACGAGCCACATCGGCAATGGCACTTTTCGTAGCCATTGTCTGAAATGTGATGATGTGTGCCACTTTTTCAGCTCCATATTTTTCAGTGACATATTTCAGCACCTCATACCTACCGTCATCATCAAAGTCGACGTCGATATCAGGTAGTGAAATACGGTCGGGATTAAGGAATCTCTCAAAAAGCAGATCATATTTAATCGGGTCAACTCGGGTGATTCCAAGACAATAAGCGGCTGCTGATCCGGCTGCCGATCCACGTCCCGGACCTATGCTGACCCCAAGTTTGTTGCGGCCGGTATTGATGAAGTCCTGCACGATGAGGAAGTAGCCCGGGAAACCCATTGTCTTCATAATGTATAGCTCGAAGTTAAGGCGCTCTGCCACTTCATCAGGAAGTGGGTCTCCGTAAATCTTTTTGGCACCCTCCATAGTAAGCTTATTTAGATAGTCGGCTTCAAACTTAATTCGGTAAAGTTTGTCGTATCCACCAAGTCTTGCTATCTTCTTCTCCCCTTCTTCGCGTGAAAGCACAACATTGCCGTTCTCATCCTGAGTGAATTCATCATAAAGTTCCTCTTCCGTTATGCGTGAACGATATTCTTCCTCAGTGCCGAACTCTGCCGGGATTTCGAAGAAAGGCATGATCGGGGAGTGATCAATAGAATAAGACTCCACCTTATCAAGAACTTCCATTGTGTTTTCAAGAGCTTCAGGATAGTCGCTGAAGATTTTCAGCATCTCATCTGGACTCTTCAGCCATTCCTGCTTGGTATAATGAAGACGCTCTTCATTGAAAGTCTTTTGCATTGACACGCAGATCAGTCGGTCATGTGCTTCTGCATCATCTTCGTATGTGAAATGAACATCGTTGGTAGCCACTAATTTGATATTGTGTTTTCTTGCCAGCGATACAAGCACTTCATTCACCTTGCATTGCTCAGGATATACACTGCGATTGGAATTTTCCTTGAATGTCTCATGCCTCTGAAGCTCAAGATAATAATCATCACCGAATGTATTCTTATACCATAATATTCTTTCTTCGGCTGCTTTCAGGTCGTCGTTGAGGATAAATTGCGGCACTTCTCCTCCAAGGCAAGCACTGCAGATGATCAGACCTTCCTTATGAGCTTCAAGCTCTACCCTATCTGTTCGCGGCTTAAAATACATACCATCTGTCCAAGACTTGCTGACAAGTTTGATAAGATTTTTATACCCCTTTAGATTCTTGGCAAGCACTATCAAATGGTATCCTCTGTCGCTTTTGTCACGGCGGTCTGTAAGCCTATCTTTGGCTACATACATCTCACAGCCAATTATAAGCTTGAATTGTTGATCTTCCGGCAGACCGGAATTCTTCTTTTTGACATAGTTCCACATTTCTTTTACGCCAAACATATTGCCATGGTCAGTAAGGGCAATGCCCCTCATACCAAGTTCAATCGATCGGTCTACAAGTTCTTGTATCGATGCTTTCCCATCAAGAAGACTATATTGTGAATGCACGTGAAGGTGCGTAAATTGTGGCATATTTATTTCGTTTTACGTTGATCGTTTATCGTTAATAGTTGATCGTTAATCGTTGATCGTTGATCGTTAATAGTTACTCCGGCACTCTCCCAAAACCCTTGAATGTCTTTACCCAATAAGGCTGCCTTATATCAGAAATCACCACTCCTTTGGAAGTTGAGGCATGGATAAAGTTGTTGTCGTCGACCATAATTCCTACGTGCGACACCTTATCCGGATCTTTTCCTGTAGCGAAAAAACATAAATCTCCTATCTTAACGTCTTTTTTCTTTAATTTCTTGCAAAAGTCCTGCTGCTGAGCGCTATTTCGAGGCAGTTTAATTCCGGTGATCTTTAGATAGACGCTCATGACCATACCGGAGCAGTCACAAGCTACCCCCTTCTCTGCTTTACCATATCCGTATGGAGTACCCAACCAACCATTGGCCTCTTTGACCAACTTTTTACCGGTTTTTGAATCACCAATTATATGCTTTCCTGCTTTTCTATCATCCTTCTTATTATGCTCAAAATTAGATTCATAATAGGAGCTGTCACTCTTTTTAGAAGAGCGGCAGGAGGTCAAAGAAATGCCAATTATGGCAAAAGCAAAGAGTATAAAAATGCGAGAGGATGATAATTTCATACCGCAAATTTACTCAATATAAAGAAATTTTCAAAGAATTTTAATACTTTTTTCAATTCAAACTTGCTTATCTTAAATATAATTAAAAAGATAAACCATTTCAGACTATTGGAGTCATATTTGTTGTTTAATGATTGTGAAGGTTGACATAAGAGTAAAATCAGTAAAAAGCACCTTCAAAATTTTCAACCATAAATTCAATTGAAAAAATAAAAACCAACCAATATACGACAAATGAAAATAAAGTATCTTGTAGCAGTGACAGCTGCAGCGGTTATGATTCCGGCTGCGGGTATGGTTTACAACAATACCGTCACAAACACTAAGCACACACAGGCAGACGAGCCTGAGTTCATCTCCATCTCAAGAGCCCCTTCATTCGAGACAGACTTCACAAAAGCAGCTGAAAGCACTGTCAATTCAGTCGTGTGTATCAAAAGTTTCGTCGATCGCAGCCAGCAATATGGTGGCAACCAAGGAGGATATATGGATCCTTTCGGCATGTTCGACTTCTTCTTCGGTCCACAGCAACGTCAGCAACAGCCACAACAGCGTCAGCAAAAGAAAAGTGAGCCTGTACAGAGCGGTCTCGGATCAGGCGTAATCCTGAGCGAAGACGGATATATAGTGACCAACAATCACGTCATCGACGGAGCTGACAGCCTTGAAGTGCTTCTCAATGACAATTCTACATACGAGGCTCGAGTGATTGGCACTGATGAGTCTACCGACCTTGCATTGATTAAAATCGATGCCAAAGGTCTTAAAGCAATAAATGTAGGCAATGCTGAAAACCTTCGTCTTGGCGAATGGGTGCTTGCCGTAGGCAATCCTTTCGGTTTCAACTCAACAGTCACTGCAGGTATAGTAAGTGCAAAAGCTCGCAGTCTTGGCGCTGATTCCCACAGAAGAAACAAGATGGGTATCGAAGCTTTCATTCAGACAGATGCAGCCTTGAATCCCGGAAACTCCGGAGGAGCTCTTGTCAACTTAAATGGAGAACTCGTAGGTATCAATGCCGCTATCTATTCCAACACAGGCAGCTATTCAGGTTTCTCCTTTGCCATTCCTACTACAATTATGGCCAAAGTGGTAGCTGACCTTAGAGAATACGGAACTGTTCAACGCGCAGTGCTTGGCATTACAGTTGCCGACCTTACTCCAGAAATCGCCAAAGAAAAGGGTATCACAGCCACTAAGACAGGTGTGCTCGTTGCCGGCGTAGCTGATAGAAGCACGGCTAAAGAACTCGAACTGAAAGAAGATGATGTCATTGTTGCAATCAACGGCACCGATATCAAAAACCTTCCGGAGTTGCACGAACAACTTGCCAAATATCGTCCCGGCCAAGAGATCACAGTTTCCTATTACCGCGACAACAAGAAGATCACGAAGAAAGCTACCCTTCGCAATACTCAAGGCGACACAGCAATCACCAAAAAGGGTGACTTCTCAGAAGTAGGGTGTGCATTCATGAAGCTTAATAGCGACACTCTTAAGGAGCTCGGCATCAGCAATGGCGTGAAAGTGACCGGGCTCAAGGGTGGACCATTCAAGAACGCAGGTGTCAAGGAAGGGTTCATCATAATTGAGATCAACGATCGTCCGGTGAAGTCAAGCGAAGACGTAGAGAATATGTATAATAGAATTATGAAAGATGATTCCAACGAAGATAAGGTCATGATTCTTAAAGGTATATATTCTAACGGGAAGAAAGGGTATTACGCAGTTAATCTTGCTGAATGACACTGACGAATTCAAGGTCAATTTAGCTATAAGTTAAATTTACGAAAGAAACGCGCCTAATCGAAACAAGGCGCGTTTCTTTTACGTTAATATTATATAAGCAAGTTTCAACAGGTTTTGTCCTAAAAATTTGCATAATCCAAAATTTATTATTAACTTTGCAATAATTTGTGTAAGCTTATACATGAGACAATTAAAGATAACCAAGTCAATCAC